>JAGAWN010000271.1 GCA_017941355.1 Ruminiclostridium sp.
AATGTCAAAAGAAGCAGCATCAAAATTCGTACAGACTATACTTAACGATGCGGAACTCCGCATAAAGACAGCAGAAATAAAGCCCGAAGAAATAGTTCCGTTCGCAAAAGAAATGGGCTATGACTTCACACTTGAAGAACTCAAAGGCGTTAAAGAAGAAGATATAGAACTCTCCCCGGACGAGCTTGAAAGCGTGGCGGGCGGTGCCAGATATGAAAGGGATATTGGAACGTATCAGGTCAAAGTGATGAATCAATTGTATGTCAATAGTCATTACTGCTGGGTTAAAGGGTTTGGGAGAACGGTTATATATGGACCTTTACATAATTGGGAAACTGTCGGTCACAAGGAAGAACTGATTTTAGGGGGTTGCTTAAGTTGGCTCGGCAGTTGGACTAACGGATATGACATACTTAAATGCTCCCGTTGCGGAGCAGACGGTATAAGAGATACATAAGCCCACACAACAGGAGGACTAAAACTATGTCAAAAGAAAGTGCAAAAGACTTTGTACAGGCGATACTTGAAGACGAGGAACTTCGCGAAAAGACAGCAAATATGAAACCCGAGGACGCTGTGCCGCTCGGTAAGGAAATGGGCTACGACTTCACACTTGAAGAGTTCACAGACGTTATGAACAAGGACAGGGAACTTGATATTGAAGAACTCGCCAAAATCGCGGGCGGTTGTACTACACAACTACTTGACGGACACAAAAACGCAGTAGAGCATGGAATAGATATTAAACACTCGGCATTTAAAGTATTGCAGAAGTGGAAAGATACCCATTGCACGGACGGCGGACCGCATAAGTTTGTAGATACTATCGAGGACAATGAAGTATTTGGCTTATGGTCAACTACATTCCTTGTCAGCAGATGTACCATTTGCAAATATAGTAGGAGTCGCCATATAAAATTCGGAGAGGGAGGAAAAATAATATTTGACGATTGAATCAATAACACAACAGGAGGACTAAAACTATGTCAAAAGAAAGTGCAAAAGCCTTTGTACAGGCGATACTTGAAGACGAGGAACTTCGCGAAAAGACAGCAAATATGAAGCCCGAGGACGCTTTTCCGCTCGGCAAGGAAATGGGATTTGATTTCACTCTCGAAGAATTTACGGACGTTATGAACGTTATGAACGAGGACAGGGAGCTTTCCCCGGACGAACTTGAAGCGGTAGCGGGGGGAGATAAAAAAGCTCAGAACGATATGGCAAAGCATGATTATTATGAAAAGGGAAATCAAAGCAGGCAGAAAAACGTTGCCATTGGAATGTATAACAAAGCACATTACTGTAATGGTAATCCCAGCACGCCTCATAATTTAATTGTAACATACGAGGACAGAGGCTTTTTCGGTGCCTGGACGAGAACTTATCAGGTATCGAAATGCTCGCTTTGCGGCTTTACACAGGAAATACATATTAAATTCGGAGATGACGGAAAAATTACATATTGCACTTGAATCAATAACACAACAGGAGGACTAAAACTATGTCAGAAGAAAGTGCAAAAGACTTTGTACAGGCGATACTTGAAGACGATGAACTTCGCGAAAAGACAGCAAATATGAAACCCGAGGACGCTGTGCCGCTCGGTAAGGAAATGGGCTACGACTTCACACTTGAAGAGTTCACAGACGTTATGAACGAGGACAGGGAGCTTTCCCCGGTCGAGCTTGAAAGCGTGGCGGGCGGCTATTTACACACTCAGAACGATATGCAAAAGCATGCTTATCAAAGGGGTATTACTAAGGATAGGTATGAAAATGCTGGTCGATTTCATGGCTTGAAAAATGTATACTGTCCTAACGGTACTCCGCATAATTTTGTTACTACTATCGAAGACAGGAGTTATTTTTTGTTTTCGTACACTTACGAAGTCCAGACATGCTCACTTTGCGGTCATAAGGTTGAACGTCATATTAAATTCGGTGAAGGAGGACAAATAGAATATGTCGATTGAAGCTGCAAGAGTGTTCGTACAGGCGATACTTGACGATGAAGAACTCAGCAAGCGTGCAGAAAAGATGAAACCCGAGGACGCAGTACCCCTCGGTAAAGAAATGGGCTACGACTTCACACTTGAAGAGTTCACAGACGTTATGAACGAGGACGGGGAGCTTTCCCCGGACGAGCTTGAAGCGGCAGCGGGGGGCGGTTTACGAACTCAGGAAAATATGCGGTATAAAATGATGGGAAGGACATTTGATAGTCGGACTAAAGGACATAAACAAGAGTCGTATAACAGAGAAATGTACTGTAATAGTAATCCCAGCACGCCGCATCAGTTTATTGTGACATACGAGGACAGAAGTTATTTTTTTGGTGCGTGGACGAAAACTTATGAAATAAATAAGTGTTCAGTTTGCCACTATGAAAGGGAATATCATATTAAATTCGGTGAAGGAGGAAAAATAGAATATGTCGATTGAAGCTGCAAGAGTGTTTGTACAGGCAGTATTGAACGACGAGGAACTCCACGAACGCACCAAAAAAATGAGACCCGAGGACACCGTCCCGCTCGGCAGGGAAATGGGATATGAGTTCACTGCCGAAGAACTTACCGAGGCGGCGGGCGAAGATGAAGAACTTGACCCCGATGAACTCGAAGGCGCGGCGGGGGGCGAAGTCGTTCATCTCTACGCTTTGGAAGATATATACTGCCACGGTGACGAAAACGGCCCGAAGCACGTCTGGGGATACAGCCTTGAAAGCAGATCATACCTTCTGATATTTGAGCATATCTATGAGGTCAGAAAATGCCTTAACTGCAATTATGAGCTTAAACAAAGAATAGATACATGAGCAGCGGGGTGCCGGATCCATGCCGTTTCACGGAGAGCCGGACGTTTGCAGACAGGATCCGGAAACTGTTTTATCTTTCCACAGATGTTCAAATCTCCGTGAAACGGCATGGGTGTCTCCCCGAAAGCGGGGAGGTGGCGCTTGCGCCAGAGGGGCTGACCGACAGACCGCCCTGCCGCGTAGGACGTCTGTCGAAAAAAACTTTTTCGAAAGACTGAACGCACAGATACGGTATCTGTGCGTTTTTTTCTATTGATTAAAACACTGAAATATGATATAATTCCGTTGGATAATAAGAGAGCAGGACTAAACCGGCAATGATAAACGGAGGTAATGCAGATGAAACATATATACAGACCGGCACCGCTTCTGATCGCCGCGGCTGTGGTTCTGTCGGGCTGCGCGGAAAACAGGCAGGCGGCATCGCACGGCGCGTTTCCGGAGAGCGCAGTGACGGAACAGCCGGCGGACAGCGCGGAGGAAACGGTAATTACAATGATGTCCGGGGAAGAGGTGACAGATTCCTTTGACGGCGGGATAAGGATAAACGCGGAGAACCGCTTCGGAAGCCCGTTCGGAGCGGACATACAAAGCGGATACGACACAGGTATATACGAACGGCTGAAAGCTATTCGTGAAAACTCCGGAATACAGACCGCGCAGAAAACGAAAGACGCTCTGTTTACGGCAGATGTGAAAAACACGCTCAGAAGCAGATACACATACTGCGGGGAAGGGGAGTGGTATTACTCGGATATCACGAACTCCGGGTGCAGGCTGATACCCGATGACAAGGCGGGAGCCGGGATTATTGCCGATGAGATCATTGCGCATACCGCACTCGGTATTCTGTCGGGAGACTATGAATACGAGATAGACTTTCCTGCGCCGGACGGCGGAACGGCTGAAACAGACACACCCCGGCTCGATACCGGTGATTCGTCCGTATGCGGCGAAACGGTTTACTGCTATGCCGATGACCGCACAAGGAAAAACTTTTATTTCGCGGGAAAAGACGGCGATTTTTACTATTCCGAGGACAGCAGCACAAGGACTGACGTAATGACCGACGGCGTACCGCTGTATCAGAGTTACGATGAGTACGAGTATTTCGGCAGCGCAGAGGAAGCCTACTGCCGGCATGATATGTATGATATTTTTTATCCCGCGGACAGCTTCGAGGGGACATGGGAGACTGTTCCGCTTGCGGAGCGCATTGCCGACAGATACACATTCGCATTCGGATTCAATGCGGGTGCAGGCGGTGAGAAGTACCGCTGCGAGATATACAGAAGCACAGATGACAGTATTGCGGTACTGCTCGATGATGACGGCAGGATAGTTTCCGGTTGGCAGTACGGCGTGGACGGGCTTACGGTAATGACAGCGGTGAAGAGCATTGAGGAAATGCCTGTTGACATGAATGAATTGCTTGAACATGCGCGGACGCACACGAAGGAGGCAGCGGATCAGAAGGAACTTGACAGGAAAAAGACCGCAGATGACTGGTATAAGGAAGATGCCGCAAAATATGAACTTCCCGATCTTTTGGGAGATATAACCGAGGGAGAGGCCATTTCCGAACCGACAACGGTGCAGAAATATCTTGACTTTTTCGGAAGCGGCAAGCCGTTTACGCTCGAATACCGTGCAATAGGCGGGTTCCGGAACGATTACAAATACCTGACCACAGACGGGATAGATTTCTATGAGAAAGAGGTGGTTTCCTCACATGACAACTCTTTCGATTATCAGATAGAAGAGATCTCTCTCGGCGATCACACCTATATGTCTGACGATAACGGAGGTTTTGTCCGCTATACTAAGGACGAATATTTCACGTCGGACGAAGTAAAGTATCGTCTGCCCGACGCTCTTGAACCTTTTGACGGTATGGCATTTGTTTCGGCTTACAAGGGAACGATAAACGGCGAGGAATATGATATAGAAAAATGGGAATTCCAAAATCATAACCCCGTTTTGTTCTTCTGCCGGAACGGGAAGATAGAAGCGTTCAGGTACAATGTGTTTGACCGAAAGACGGTTTTCTGCATCACGGAATTTTCGGAGACCGCTCACAGCGAACTGATAAAAGTCCCCGACAGTGTCAGAGTCCCGGATCCGGACAGGTAACATGATCTCCGGGATTTTCATTCCAGGCGCCCCGTTTTATTGAACTATGTCGTGCGCAAGCATTTCCACGATGCAGATGAAGCCGTTTGTTCCTTATCCGTAATGCGATGTATATATCTGTATATTGCATTTGTCAAGCATTTACGGTATAATCTGAACAGAAAACGGGTGGATCAGCGGTTCAATACTTATTATCAAAACCGGCTCACTTTTTATTCGCGAAGTGGGTCGGTTTTTTTGACAAAGGCAGCCGTTCAGACTGTATTATTATAAATAATCGTCCGATGTATTACGCTCCTTTCCCGGCGGCGGGGGAGAGAACAAACGGTTTGACTGCCAAAGCAAAAATGATTTAATGATTATTTAATAATTTTATGTTATAATGTAATCACAAGGTCAGGAAAAACATAGTGGAGGTAACTGAAATGAATAAAACAGGATTTATCATGCAGCTTGCAGAGAAACTGAACATCACGGAAGAACAGGCAGCGCAGGTGGACGAAATAATAGAAACTCACCCCATAATCGGCAAAAACAGCAAACTTGCCGTTATCGCAGAGATAAAGGAAAAACTCGGTACAGACGATGAAACTGCAAAGCAGATATCGGACACAGCATCGGAGCTGATCGCATCGAACATCAGGAACAAGCTGCTGCACCCGTTCGGGGGCAATGATGAGGACAAATAAGAAAGGTGATACGATGTATCTGAATATACTGAAAAAAGATCTGAAACGCAAGAAAACAATGAACGTGATAGTTCTGCTTTTTGTGATACTCTCGGCAATGTTCGCCGCAAGCAGCGTGAACAACATAATCGCGGTATCAACGGGTATTGACTATTTCTACGACAAAGCGGGTATGAGCGATTACTTCATCATCACGCTCGACAGCAGCAACAAGGGCATGGAGGAACTCCTTAACAGTGTGCCTTCGGTGACAGGATTCAGAAGAGAACGTTCGATATTCGCCGACAGAACAAATTTCACCCGGAACGGTGAACGGCTCGCAGATTATAACAGAGCGATGTTTTTAATGCCTGCGGAAAACGCCGAACTTAATTATTTTGACAAAAACAATGAGGTCATAAAAGCAGTCGAGCCGGGCAAGGCTTATATTTCGGGAAAGGTTCCGTTTGTAAGCGGTATCGCCGAAGGTGACAGATTTAAGGTAAAGCTTGGTGAGATCGAGCGGGAATTTGAATACGCGGGTTATGTCAAGGACGCCTTTCTCGGCTCGGAGTTCATGGGCAACTCGCGATTTATCCTGAACAAGACTGATTATGAAGCTATAGCTGCCGACGAGCGCGCAAAAATGAGCGAGGGCAGCATATACTACATAGACTCTTCGGACATCAGAGCCACCGAAAATGCGCTTTCGGATGTCGGCGGCGTTATTTTCAGCGGGAGCAAAGATACGATGCGTCTGACCTATGTCATGTCGATGATCGTGGCTGCATTGCTGCTGATAGTAAGCGTTTGCCTTATACTTGCCGCATTCGTGGTGCTGAAATTCACTATCGGCTTCACACTTGAAGAGGAGTTCCGCGAGATAGGCGTAATGAAGGCTATCGGCATTAAAAACAGCTCCATTCGCGGGCTGTATCTTGTGAAATATCTCGGTATCTCCATAGTCGGTGCGCTGATAGGATTTATACTCAGTCTCCCGTTCGGTGATATGCTGCTCGTAAGTGTTTCCGAAACAATGGTGCTGGGAACGGAGAACTCGGTATTTGTTGCGCTGATCTGCTGTGCTGCCGTGGTAGGGATCATAATCCTGTTCTGCCGGAGCAGCACGCGCAGGATAAAGAAGATGTCACCTATCGACGCGGTAAGAAACGGTCAGACAGGCGAACGCTTCCGCAAAAAGAGTATAATGCACCTCGGTAAAAGCCGTCTCGGTGCAGTCCCGTTCCTCGCACTCAATGACATCATCAGCAGCCCGAGGCAATACGGTACCATAACCGCCGTGTTCGCTATCCTGACAATGCTCGTGATGATACTCGCAAACACGGCGAACACGCTGAACAGCGACAAGCTCCTGTTTCTTCTGGGTACGACAAAGAGCGACTTGTACATAACCCTCACAAATGACGCAATGGAAGCTATGGGAGATCCGTACACCACCGATGCAAAAATAAAGGATACTCTCGGAAGACTTGAAAAAACTCTTGCGGACAACGGAATTCCCGGAAAGACACACGTTGAGAGAATGTATAATGTCCCGATGACATTCGGAGATCAGCGGTCAAGCGTTGTGTTCCAGATATGCCCGCAGACAAGGGCGGACGATTATGTCTATGAGAAAGGCGTTGCTCCGGTATATGCGGACGAGATCGCACTTGCCCAGCCTGTCGCGGAGCAGTTCGGCGCAAAGATCGGCGATACCGTTACCCTGACGGTGAACGGTGAGGACAGAAAATGTATCATAACCGCCCTTTTCCAGAGCTTCGGACAGCTCGGAAAAATAGGGAGACTGCACGAGAACTTTGATACGAACGGACTGTCGCTTTCAAACGTATATTCGTTCCAGATAGATTTCGATGATGATCCCGATGAAGCGGAGATCGAACGCCGTAAAGAAAAGATCAAGGAGATATACGACACCGATGATGTGTTCAATGCGGCGGAATTTGTCAACGACTGCACCGGGGCGGCAGATACCATTGCGGCAGTCAAGAACATGGTGCTTATAATAACGCTTATCATCGTTGTACTTATCGCCGTGCTTATGGAGCGTTCGTTCATTTCCCGCGAGAAAGCGGAGACAGCGCTGATGAAGGCTGTGGGATTTGGCAGCGGCGCGGTCATAGCTCATCACACAGCACGGTTTGCGATAGTCGCGCTGATATCATCTGTTATTGCGGCGGCGCTCTGCATACCGCTCACAAAGCTTGCAATTGACCCGATAATGGGGATAATGGGCGCGGTAAACGGTGTCGGTTATGAGATAAGACCTTTGGAGATATTCGGCATTTACCCCCTTATTATCCTCGCGATAACGATACTCGCGGCATTCATCACATCACTTTACACGAAAACAATAAAATCGTCCGATACGGCTGATATAGAATAAGGAGAAAGCAATGGAAAAGATACTTGAAGTAAAAGACCTCTGCAAGACCTACATAGTGAACAAGCGGCAGAACAACGTTCTGCGGAATGTGGATTTCACTGTTGAAGAGGGAGAAATGGTCGCGGTAATGGGACCCTCAGGCTCCGGAAAATCAACGCTTCTCTATACCGTTTCCGGCATGGACAGAATGACTGCGGGAACAGTGAAATTCTGCGGGAGCGACATATCGGAACTGAAAGATGACGAGCTTGCAAAGCTGCGCCTTGACGATATGGGATTCATATTCCAGCAGATGTATATGCTGAAAAATCTGACCGTACTCGATAACGTGATACTTCCCGCCTGCAAGAGCGAAAAGCGCAGGGAGAAACGCTCCGAGACCGCACAGCGCGGACGTGATCTCCTGCGGAAGTTGGGCATACAGGATATTGCCGACAACGACATAAACGAAGTCTCCGGCGGACAGTTACAGCGTGCCTGCATTTGCAGGAGCATGATAAACTCACCGAAGATGATATTTGCCGACGAGCCTACCGGAGCGCTCAACCGCAGTTCCTCGGAGGAAGTAATGGAGGAACTTGCAAAACTCAATGAGGACGGAACCACGATAATGCTTGTCACCCACGATGCGAAAGTTGCCGCAAAATGCACAAGAGTTCTGTTTATAGTTGACGGGAACATAAAAGGAGAGTATAATATAGATACGGACAGTTCGATTCGTGAACGTGAACGCAGTCTGAATAACTGGCTTATGGAAATGGGTTGGTAGGCGTGGACATATTGATAGTCGAAGACAACAAAGAATTGCAGCAGCTGCTTACCGATTTTCTGCGTGCCGAGGGGTACACCGTCAGCACAGCGGAAAGCGGTGAAAAAGCCTTGTCTCTGTATGAAAAGTACGGGGCAAGGCTTGTTCTGCTTGATATAAACCTGCCGGGAATGGACGGTTTCTCCGTTTGTGAAAAGATACGCAAAAACGGCAATACGCCGATAATAATGCTCACGGCAAGAGTAAGCAAGGAGGACAAGCTGAACGGGCTTATTCTCGGCGCGGACGATTATATCGAAAAGCCCTATGACATTGACATTCTGCTTGCAAAGATAAAGGGCATCTTTAAACGCAGGTTCGCGGAGGACAAGCTGACGGACGGGGATATAACGCTTGACCTTGCGTCGGGAAAAGTCAGCAAGAACGGAAAAGTCCTCGATATGACAGCGAAAGAATTTGAGCTGCTGAAGCTTCTTATCGAGAACAAGGGACAGACGCTCACCAAAGACCGCCTGTTCAATGCGGTATGGGGAATGGACAGTGAATCCGAGCAGCAGACGCTTACCGTGCATATAAAGTGGCTGCGCGAAAAGACAGAGAACGATCCGAAAAATCCTGTCCATATAATCACGGTATGGGGGAAGGGCTACCGCTGGGAGGGCTGAAATGAAAAGATTTGACAGGCTCATCGTTCTTGCGGCGGTGATAATAACAGCGGTATTTGTCATCATCAACGTCATTCCCGGAAGCAAGGACAGCGATGTCCGGCTGCACAATATCGAGATCAACCGTGTTGTGCGGGTGATGAACGATACCGGGGAAATGCCCGATACGGCACTGTACGAAACTATAACCGGGATATATCCGCAGACCGGCGATAACAGCTTTTACGATTCACCAAACGAGTATGTTATCCGCGAGATAAACGGAAAGCTGTACAGGATAGAATACTCCGAAGATCCGGGAAACGACAGCAGACTCTCTCTGAACGTGACCGCCGCGTTTTTTGCAGCGTTTATTCTGGGACTGCTGCTGTGGCTGCGTCAGACGGTGATAAAGCCATTTGACAGAATAAGAGAACTGCCCTTTGAACTTGCGAAAGGCGGGCTTGCCGTACCGCTGAAAGAAAGCAGGAGCCGGTACTTTGGCAGGTTTATATGGGGACTCGATATGCTCCGCGAGAAGCTTGAACAGTCGAAGCAGTCGGAGCTGGAGCTGCAAAAAGAAAAAAAGACGATGCTCATGTCGCTGTCGCACGATATAAAGACGCCGCTGTCTGCAATAAAACTGTCCGCGAAGGCTCTCGAACGCGGGCTGTATCCCGAAACCGAAAAGCAGCGCGAAACAGCCCGTCTGATCGCCAAAAATGCAGACGATGTTGAAAAGCTGGTGAACGAGATAATGCACGCGAACAGCGAGGATATTATCCGGTTCGATGTGAAGAACGGCGAGTTTTATGTTTCCGCGGTCATAGACAGGATAAAGACTTATTACGCGGAGAAGCTGTCGGGAATGGAATTTACGGTGGATAGTTTTTCCGACTGTATTTTAAGCGGCGATCCCGACAGGCTTGCGGAAGTATTGCAGAATATCATTGAAAATGCGATAAAATACGGTGACGGGCATTATATCCGTATCGGCTTCTCGGACGAGGAGGACTGCCGTCTTATCAGCGTGACGAACAGCGGCTGCACACTGCCTGAGAATGAGCTTGCCCATATATTCGACAGCTTCCGGCGCGGTTCCAACGTCGGCACGCAGAAAGGCAGCGGTCTCGGTCTGTCTATCTGCCGCAGTCTCATGGCAAAGATGAACGGGGACGTGTACGCGGAAATAAACGGCGGCGATATGTGCGTAACACTGGTATGCAGAAAAGGGTAATGAAGGACATTCCCGACAAATACGCTGCGGAAAGGTTTGGTCAGGATCCGCTTTTTATTTAATGTCTGCTCATCAGCCAACAAATGGCTTCATAGCGCAGCTTGAAGCCATTTGTTGGCTGCAAAAGTGCAAGGAACATTTTTATATTTCAGGATTTTCCTTGCACTTTTGTTCGTCCGAGGGACGAAATGAGCTTGACATCAAGGAAT
>JAGAWN010000272.1 GCA_017941355.1 Ruminiclostridium sp.
CCAGACCGTTATCGTGGGCAGTGTTCCGGAATCGTTCTCGCACATTGTACTGGACGAGGAACATCTGTCGGAGATAGCGGATATAGACATCTGACCGGAACGGAAGAAAAATATGAACAAGGAAGAAGCAAAAAAGCGGCTGTATGAGCTGTACAGCATCATAGAAGAGCACAACTACAACTACTACGTGCTGGACGCCCCCACCGTGGAGGACGACGAGTACGACAGGCTGATGCGCGAGGTGAAGTCCATAGAGGCGCAGTTCCCGGAACTTGTCACCGAGGACTCACCCACCCGCCATGTCGGCGGCGCGGCAGTCTCGACTTTTGAGAAAGTCACACACACCGTGCAAATGGGGTCATTGCAGGACGTGTTCAGCGAGGAGGAGCTGTACCGGTTCGACAGCACCGTGCGAAGTGAGTTCGAGCCGGCATATTCCGTGGAGCCGAAGATAGACGGTCTTTCGGTTTCGCTGGAGTACCGGGACGGCGTGCTTGTGCGCGGCTCCACCCGGGGTGACGGGTTCATCGGCGAGGACATCACCGAGAACCTGCGCACCATAAAGACTATCCCGCGTAAGCTTGCGGAGAAGCTGCCGCTGCTCGAAGTGCGCGGCGAGGTGTATATGCCCCGTGACAGCTTCGCAAAGCTTGTGGCGGAGCAGGAGGAGAACGGTGAGCAGCCCGCGAAGAATCCCCGAAATGCCGCAGCCGGGTCGCTCCGGCAGAAGGACAGTTCCGTTACCGCGAAACGCTCTCTCGGCATCTTCATTTTCAACGTTCAGCAGGTGGAGGGAAAGTCCTTTACCCGCCACAGCGAGACACTCGACTGGCTCGCGGAGCTGGGATTTCCCACTGTCGGACACAAGGTCTGTCAGAATATAGACGAAGCCGTTGCGCGTATCCGCGAGATAGGCGAAGAAAAGCACGGCTACCCCTACGACACCGACGGCGCTGTCATCAAGGTCGATGACCTTGCGCAGAGGGAAAGTCTCGGCTCCACCGCGAAAGTCCCGAAATGGGCTGTAGCTTTCAAGTACCCGCCGGAGGAGAAGGAAACCGTTCTGCGGGAGATAGAGGTCAACGTCGGACGCACTGGCGCGCTGACTCCCGTAGCGATCTTTGATACCGTGCAGCTGGCAGGAACTGCGGTGTCCCGTGCCTCGCTGCACAATCAGGACATCATGGACAGGCTCGGTATCGCCGTGGGCGACACCATAGCAGTCCGCAAGGCAGGGGAGATAATCCCGGAGGTCGTGCGGGTCACAAAGCACGGCGGCGGGGTGCTTTACCGGCTCCCGGACATTTGTCCCGTCTGCGGACACCCGGCGGAGAAGTGCGGAGACGAAGCGGCAGTGCGCTGCACCAATCCCGGCTGCCCCGCGCAGCTTTTGCGAAGACTTGAACACTTCGCCTCCCGCGACGCAATGAACATCGAGGGTCTCGGTGAAGCTGTCGTGAAGCAGCTAGCGGACAGCGGACTCGTGAAGTCCCCGGCAGACCTGTATGAACTGAACGAACAGGACGTTCTCTCGCTGGCGGGATTCAAGGCGAAGTCGGCGGGCAACCTGCTCAAAGCCATAGAAAATTCCAGACAGAACCAGCCGGACAGACTGCTGTACGCCCTCGGCATACGCGGTATAGGCAGGCGCTCGGCTGAACTGCTGCTGCGGAAGTTCGGCAGCATCGACGGCGTTATGAATGCTTCCCGTGACGATATCCTTTCGATAGACAGCTTCGGTGAGGTGCTCGCAGACAGCGTTACAGCGGCGTTTGCCGACGGTCAGATGCGGGAACTTATGGAAAAATTCCGGGAGTACGGACTGAAATTCGACTACGACAAGGCGGCTTCCGGCGACAAGTTCGCGGGGCTCACTTTCGTGCTCACCGGCACGCTCCCGACTCTCAAACGCGAACAGGCAAAGGAAATGATAGAGAACATGGGTGGCAAGTGCGCCGGCTCGGTCTCGAAGAAAACAAACTATGTCGTTGCCGGTGAAGCCGCCGGCAGCAAGCTTACAAAGGCGCAGGAACTTGGAGTTGCCATACTCACCGAACAGCAGCTCCTTGAAATGATAAACGGAGAATGACAGATGAAAAGACTTGAAACGGAAAGACTGATACTCCGCGCTGTCGAGGAATCCGACACGCGGGCGGTATTCGAGAACTGGGCAAACGACCCGCAGGTCACCCGCTATATGACGTGGAACCCACACCGCAGCATTGAAGATACCCGCATGATAATGGACTACTGGCTCAGTGAGTACGGCAAGGATACCACCTACCGCTGGGTAATCGTCCCGAAAAACGGACAGGAGCCTGTGGGAATGATAGATGTTGTGGGCTATGACGACGACGGCTCCGCTATCATAGGCTACTGCGAGGCAAGAAAGATGTGGAACCGGGGCTACATGACCGAGGCTCTGAAAGCCGTGACCGCGCTTCTGCTTGAGGACGGCATAAAGAAGCTGAAAATAAGCGCCGTTGACGAGAACAAGGCAAGCAACCGCGTCATTCAGAAAGCCGGATTCACCTACGTTGACAGCGTGAACACGCCCTTGTCGCCGGTAAAGCCGGAGCTTGTCACGCTAAACAACTACATTATGGAAAAGTAACATGAAAAAACTTATCGCTCTGCTTGCCGCGGTTATCGCTGTCGGCGTATTCTCAGTCTATATGCTCGAAAACCACGCCGATCTTCAGGTATCGCTCCCTACCACCTACGAGACTGCCGAGGATGCGGGGTATGACCCTGTTCCGGAAAGCGTTTCCACTGGGAAGCTGAATGTGAAGTTCCCGCAGAAAAAGACTTTCTACAGCGAGGACGTTGACGTGGAACTTGCCAGCGACGACGAGAACGCTGTCATCTACTACACCACCGACGGCAACGATCCTACAACCGACAGCGCGCGGTATTCAGAGCCTATACATCTTACCGCGAAGAACCGTGAGACCTGCACCACCGTGAAGGCTATCGCCGTGGACGGGGAGCAGCAGACGGATATCGCTGTAAAAAGCTACATTGTCGGCAGGAACGTGGAACAGCGTTTCGACGAGAGTACCCTTGTGTTTGTGCTGTCCTCGGACGAGTACAACCTCTATGACTACTACAACGGTATTGCAGTCGAGGGTTATCTGCGTGACGAGTTTATGAAAAACGAGTACAAGGGCGGAGAGATCAATCCCACCGATCCGGCAAACTACAACATCGGCGGGCGTGAGAGCGAGCGCCCTATGTATGTGGAAGTGTTTGACAGCAAGGGTGAGCAGCTGATATCACAGGCTGCCGGAGCGCGTGTCGTCGGCGGCTACTCACGCGCCGTCGATCAGAAATCATGGCGGCTCATTGCCCGCAATCTGTACAGCGAGGGAAACGGAAAGTTCAAGTACCCGTTCTTCACCGGCAATACAGACGGTTACGGGAATTTTCTCACCCGCTATGACCGCATAACGCTGCGCAACGGTGCCAATGACCGCGAGTTTGCCGGACTGCGCGACGAGCTTACAATGACGCTGGCGGCTGAAGCGGGATTCCCGGACACACAGGCTGTAACTCCCGCCGCCGTGTTCCTGAACGGCGAGTACTACGGCTACGCGTGGCTGCATGAAGCGTACAGCGAGGACTACCTCGAAATGATGTACGGCGGTACCAAAGAGAATTTCCGCATCGTCGGCAGCAGAGAGCTTGAAGTCGAAAGCGACAACGAGGAGGACGCGCAGGCAATTGCCGACTGGCAGCGCATTGTGGAGCTTGCCGAAAAAGACCTCACCTTTGACATCTATTTCAATGAGTTCTGTCAGAAGGTGGATATCGACAACCTGATGATGTACTACGCCATGCAGATCTACGTTGACAACAAGGACTGGCCGGGCAACAACTTCAAGGTCTGGCGGTACTACCCCGCCGACGGAGAGATCACCGACAGTCCGTATCTTGACGGGAAGTGGAGATTCCTGCTGTTCGACGCGGAGTATGCGTGGGGACTTTACGGCGCGGGCTACAGCGACGACACACTGCGCGCGGTGCTGACCGGAAAGCATATGCAGGGCGCTTCCCACATACTGAGGGGACTGCTGTACCGAAAGGATATACAGGAGAAGTTTGCCGACACGGTATGTGAACTTACCGCAGGCGCGTTCTCGCCGGAAAACGTAAAAGCGCGGCTTGACGAGCTTATCGCGGAAAGCGATGCCGAGCAGATGTACGCGCTGAAAAACGGCTACACTTCCGAATGGGCAAACGAATGGACTTTCGCTGACAGCCGCCAGCAGATACGGGATTTCGCGGAATACAGACCCACCATTATGAAGAACAGCTTCATGCGCAGATTCGGCATAAGCGGTGAACGCTACAACGTAAGCTTCCGCGCTCCCACAGGGGCTTCGATAAAGGCGGGAGCGCTTACCGCAAAAGCCGGCGAGAGCGCCTCGATAGCCTATTTCACCGAGTACGGTACGGAACTTGCCGCACTTCCCTACGACGGCTATACGGTCGATCACTGGGATATAAACGGTATGACTTACACGGGAGATACCATCCGGATAGACAGCTCGCTTGCCGACACAAACGGCAATGTTACCGTGTCACTGTACCTGAACAATCCCGGCACTCCGGGAGCCGTCCGGATCACCGAGCTTTACACCGCCGGGGACGACGACGCGGCAGTTATCACAAATTCGACGGCGGAGAGCGTGAACCTGCGCGGCTGGTATCTTTCCGACAAGGCGACAGAGCCGGACAGGTACGAACTCCCGGATACCGAGATACCCGCCGGCGGTTCGGTGACGATCGTTTTCAAGGACAACAACGGCACCTCCGCGCTTATGAAGCACCGCACGAATTTCAGCCTTAAACCCGGCGAAACGCTGTATCTGAACGACAGAAAGCTCAACACCGTTTCGCAGGTCCCCGTGCTTGCGCTATCCCCCGGACAGTATATCTCGCTTGGTGCAGACGGTTCATATACCATTCACAGCACAAAATGAACGGTGCAGCGAGGCAAAAATAAAAAAACAGCAGACCCGATAGTTCGGATCTGCTGTTTTCTTACTTTCCTGCCTCTGTCAGATGGCAAGACAGTGAAACCTGCTTGTTATCCCAGTTCGCTGTGTATGTGAAGTCGTTCTCCGCCGCTCCGGAAACCCGTATCGTGCGGTTAATCACTATCGTGTTCACAAACTTCGAGTTCACATCGTAAACCTTGATCTTGAATATGTTCGGATTCTCAAGATCACGGCGTAAGGTTGTCATAAGCACATACCGGCTGCGGCATTTCCCGTCGTCGTCCTCCCAAAGGATCTTGGTAACGATCGGACTTCCCGTTGCAAGTACCGCCTTGACCCGGTTGAACTCCGCTTCGCTGTTCAGCGAGAAAGATGTCCCCGTGTCCCGGAAGCTCTCATAATAGTGTATAGCACGCAGCATCTGAAAATCATTCTCGCTATAGACCGTTCTCAGCGTGTTCGCTGTGTAGTTCGGAACAAGTATCTCGGCATTCTCCCACTCCGTACCGGCGTCCTTGTACGGAACCGTGATCTTCACCCAGCCCTTTTCCTGCGACGCGCGCGCGTCCTCAGTGTTCACTTTCAGTGTCTGCCCCGGGCTAAGGAAGTTCAGGTAGGAATCCGGACGCGTCCACTGCTCCTGCATAAGCTGTAAGATCACCTTGCGCAAAGGCTCGGAGGTTGAGATAGTGGTTCCGGTAAAGGTATAAGCGTTGTCACCCTCGCCGCCGGAGCCTGCGACACCTCCGCGGAACCAGTCGCGCGCCAGCATCACCATGCCGAAGTCAAGCGTGCTTCTTTCCTTTGACTTGAAATTCTGGAAGCTGAATCCGTTGAAATCCGGGTCAAAACCGGTATCGTAAAGCGTGTAGCTGTCCGGTGTGCCGTCAAAGTCGTCATCGACGATGTCGTCCTCCATTTCGGCAATAATGGTGGAGTACAGACCTTCCAGTATATTCGCTTCCGAAATGGGGTAGTAGCTGCCGCCGGTGGATTCCGCGATAGCAGTAAGCAGTTCGGTGTCGATCTCGTCACCCAGACCGATCGTGTTAATGGTGACATTTTTGGACTTCGCCAACGAAACGATGTCCGTTACGGTGTAGCCCGCCGTATCTGTGGATATACCGTCAGTGAGCAGTACAATGATGTTTCTCTCGGCGGTCATTTCATCGGAGAACCCGGAAAGGCTCTCCATAAGTGCGTTCTCAACGCTTGTGCCGTCGAATCCGGGACCCAGCGTGCGTACCGAGCTGATAGCAGGCAGGATCCGGGATTTGTCCGCGTCAAAGTCGATAAGCTTCTTGTAGTCGTAGGTGAACACGGAGATAGCGAACTTTACCTCGTTTCCCAGTGCCGTAACAAAGTTCTTGGCAAAGGAAAGACGCTTGAAGTTCACATCGCTCTCTTTTGAAGTGGACTGAATGGATTTCGGGTACATAGAACCGGAGTTGTCTATCAGCAGATGAACGTTCATAACACCGCTGTCGTAAGCTTTGGCAGCCTTGTGAATGACGGTATCCGCTCCGAGAACGTAAACTCCGTCCTCCGACAACTCAACGGTAACAGTCCCGGATTCCGTGTCGATCCCGCCGCCCGCCGGGTTGTATTTTTTGAGGTACGGATCGAACTTGTAAGCCATTATGCTCGATTCGTCGATCCTGCTGAGTTTCACAATGTTCTTGTCATAGGTGAATTTCATAACCGCAGTATCATAGCCGCTCTCACAGTAAAACTCGTAAGGCGCGGTGAGCGTACCTGCGTTGGAAGCTACCGCGTTGAGCGAAAGCTTATCTACGGTAGCCGCGTATATCCCGGCATGACCGGTGACGGTAACAGTACCATCGTCAAAGGGGATAACGCGGGTGAATACGCGGTCTGCGTCCTTTGTCTGCTCGTCGGAAATGAGGGAAAGCGGGTCAAGCCCTGCTCTTATCTCAACACCGTCCTTTATGCCGTCGCCGTCGGAATCCGCGTTTGTTGAGCTTGTGCCGTAATTTTCCTCGTCCATGTCGGAAAGCCCGTCACCGTCGGTATCTGCGGAAACGACCTGTGTTTTCCCGGAAAGCTCGTCGGAGTTTATCACGCTGTCGCCGTCATAATCGGCGTTGGGGTCAAGTTCCTCCACCGTGTCGTATGTATCCGGATAGAACCGGTTGAAGTTGTATTTCAGCGCTGCGACCTTGTTGTCCTCGTTTGCCTTGACAGCAAGATAAGCAAGGATCCCTCCGAGAACGACTACAACAGCCGCTGCCGATATCAGAATTGTTTTGGTTTTCGTGTCGGTGCCGCCCGACGATCTTCCGATAGCCATTAATGATCTGTCCGCCTTTCGTGCATCCTGCACTTGAATTATATTTGTATTGTACTATATTATACCATATTTCCGCTCAAAGGTCAACGTAAAAACCATGTTCGGCACAATTTTCGGGATTTCATATAAATACAATTGGTTATTTTGCCAATTGAGCATTCCGCCGTTTGGTGCGTATAAATCCGTACAGGAAATACGCAGCTATGAACACCCACACGGCAGCGAGCGAAACCAGCAATGCGACAGCGCCGACGGGCAGCTCTCCGAGATCCGCCTTGCCGGAAGCGGAACTGCCGTCGAGCCTGTAAAGAGCGGCAGTATCGGCGTAAAGCTTGTCAAAATACGCGTCGTCGATATTTTCCTTTCGCCGCGTGGATTTCGCGGTACTTTCGATAAGCTGTCCCGCTGCGTCGCGCAGGGAAGCCGAGCCGTTGAACACGGCGGTGGTGAAAGTGTTCGGGATATTGTCCAGCAGCAGCTTTGCGGCATTTATCTTGACATCGTAGTGGGTGTCGGTATCGGCACCGGCGAGGGAGAGGTATTCGCGGTATTCCTCGCTGTCCCGCGCCTTCGTGGTAACGGGAACATACCCCTCTGTCTCGGAGTAGGGTATCTGCACGTTGTTCGTAAGCAGAAATTGTGTGAACAGCCAAGAAGCAAGGACTTCCCGCGGGTTTTCCTTGTTGAAGATGCAGACCGAGGGACCCTGCGAGATCATCTGCGGGTGAGCGGGATCGTACTGCGGTACAGGTCTCACAACGGTCTCAAATTCAACCATTGAGTCCTCCGCGATATCGTGATGAACTGCGCGGCTTCCCATCCATGTCGCACCGGCAGTGGAATCCACAGCGAAAATGCACTGACCGGCGTTGAGGAAGTTACCGGGATAGCTTGATATCTTGAAAGTTGAGAACGCGCCTTTCTTAACGTGATCGGAAACGGTGTAAAGAATGTTCCGGGTATCGTCATTGAACAGCCCGATGTGTCCGGTATCGTCGGAATAATCCGCGCCGAGCTGCCGCAGCATCTGTATCATCATGTTGTCGGTTGACTTGTAAATGAACGGTATCATGACCTTCTGCCCGTTGACTTTGTAAGTGCCGTCGGCATTTTTCTCCGCGGCAGCATCGGAGACTTCCCATATAAAGTCCCATGTAAGCACATCGGGAACGGAGTAGCCGAGGGATTCGACCATGTCCTTGTTGATGTAGCAGGCTTCGGTGGAACGCATAAACGGCAGAGCGTAGTATTGCCCGCCGAGCTTGCATTCCTCCATGTACTGCGGATAGATCTCGTCGAACCGGGGTGCGTCGAATTTCACAAGGGAGCCGCCAAACCCGTACATTTCGTCATTTATCAGCGCGTCCAGCGGGACGACTGTGTTCTGCCCGGTCATGTACGTTGCAATATGATCGGGGTATGTGATGCACACGTTCGGGGTGGTTCTTGTGGGAATGTTTGTGATAACATCGTTGTAAATCGTGCCGTAGTCGGTGTAAAGCCGCAGATCTACGCTGATATTCGGGTAGTATGAGCCGAACTCCTCGATAGCATTGCGGTAGATGTCGGTCTGAGTGCGGTTGGTATCGTTCTTGGCCCAGAACACGATGCTGATGTTGTCTGAGCCGAGGGAACCGGGAACCTGAAACTCCTCCGCGGCGCGGGAGCCGTGGCAGCTTCCCAGCGCGGTAACGGCGCAGAGAACGGCGGCTGCAAAACGAAAGCATTTCTTCTTCATCAACCCTTTGTACCTCCCCGGGAAACGCCCTCCATGATCTTCTTTCTGAAAATTATGAACAGAACGATCAGCGGCAGCGATATAACGACTACCGCAGCCATCATCGCGGGAATGTTCTCACGTCCGAAACCGTTCTCGCGTATCTCCTGAATACCGTTTGAAACGAGGTAGTAAGCCTTGTCGTCGGTAATGAGCCGCGGCCAGACGTAGGAGTTCCAGCACTCGATTATCTTTAATATCACGATAGTGACCACAGTAGGCTTGCAGATAGGCAGCATAACCTTTGTGAGATATCTGAAATCGCTCGTTCCGTCAACCTTAGCCGCCTTGTACAGTTCGTCGGGAATCTGCTCAAAGTTCTCTTTCAGCAGGTAGATGTAGAAAACGGAAGTTACGGACGGCAGTATCAGACCGCTGAAAGTGTTGCGCATACCCATGTCCGTAATGGTCTGAAAGTTTGTTATGATAACAAGCTCGTTCGGTATCATCATCAGCGCGAGGTACAGTGTGAACAGCGCGTTCCTGCCCCTGAACTGCATACGCGAAAAGGCGAAAGCGGCAGGAACTATGACAACGAGCATAAGCGCGGTGGTTATGACCGTAAAAATGAGCGTATTGAGAAAATACTGTGCGAGCGGAACTGCCGTGAAAGCCTCGGTGTAGTTTTCAAGCGTTGGGGTCAGTGTGAAGAACTGCGGTATATACTCCGAACTGTAGGAGCCGTAGCTTTTCACCGATGTCAGCAGCATCCAGTAAAACGGGAAAATGACCAGCACCGCCCATACCGACAGCAGAACATACACCAGTACGGTGACCACATATTTTTTCTTTTTCATAGTATCACAACCTTATCAACGATGTATTGGATCAGCAGGAACAGTTCTCCCCGAGAAAAATCTGCGGAATCTGCCGACGCGCCGGGATCCGTAAGACCTGACGCATATCAGCCCGCTTTCGTCCCCTTTTTGCTTATCATCAGATTTATCACCGTTATCGTCAGCACGATCACAAACAGTATGATCGCCGCCGCGGACGCATACGACGGATACCCGCCGCTGTCACCGTACAGCATATCATATATGTACCCGACTATCGTGTTCATTCCCGCCGCGTTGAGATCTGTGCCGAATAACGCCACCGAGTCGCTGTATGCCTTGAACGCACCGATAAATCCCGTTATCACAAGATAAAAGATCATAGGCGAGATCATCGGCAGAGTTATCCGCGTGAATATCCTCCATTTCGGAGTGCCGTCTATCCGCGCAGCCTTGTAGTATGTCTCGTTCACCGACGCCAGCGCACTCGTCAGTATCAGCACCTTGAACGGCAGTACGATCCAGATAGTGTAAAAACACAGTACAAACATCTTCGCCCAGTACGGACCGTCAATGAAATCCACCGATTCCCCGCCGAAAAGATTGATAAGTATGTTCACAAGCCCGTCCGAATACGCAGTTTTCTTGAAAAGGATCATAAATACCAGTCCCACCGCCAGCGTGTTCGTAACATAAGGCAGAAAATACACAGTCTGGAAAAAATTCCTCAGCTTCTTAATGGAGTTCAGTGCAAGCGATATCACCAGCGCAAACCCCGTTGACAGCGGCACAGTAATGATAACAAGAATGAACGTGTTCTGCAAAGCCTGCATGAAATAAGGATCGTGCAGTACATATTCGTAGTTGTAAATACCCGTGCCGAATGAACTCTGCGAAGCGGAATTGTACCCCTCCTCAAAGGAGTAGATGAATACGTCGATCAAAGGGTACAGCATAAATACCCCAAGAAAGATCACAGACGGCAGCAGATACAGCCACGCCCTGAAATTGTTCTTTTTCATAGCAGCTCCTTATTCACCCGGCTCAAAATAGACCCGCTCCTGCGTCTCCTTATCAAACAGAAGCACCTTTGAAGGTTTCAGAGAAAAACGTATCTCCGAGGAATCCGGATCCGGCGCGTCCTCCGAACTTACGACAGCGCGCAAGGATTCACCCTCGAACGCGTAGTGACCGGCAACAATGCTGGTATCACGCCCCATTACCTCCACACCGCGAAGCTTGCATTTCAGTCCGCCGTCGGAGTCGGGAACAAATCCCTCGGGTCTTACCGCAACATAAACAGCCCTGTTCTCTATCTTCTTCACGGTAAGTACCGTGTCATCGCCTATGAAGATCTTCCCGTGCTTGACGGAGCCTACAAAAACGTTGATCGCGGGAGTACCCAGAAAGCTCGCAACAAACAGGTTTGCAGGATCGTCGTAAACAGTCTGCGGCTTGTCGATCTGCTGAATAATGCCGTTTTTCATAACAACGATCAGATCGGAAATGCTCATAGCCTCTTCCTGATCGTGAGTAACGAAAACAGTAGTAATGCCTGTCTCGCGCTGAATACGCCGTATCTCTTCCCTTGTGTGCAGTCTCAGTCTCGCGTCGAGATTTGAGAGCGGCTCGTCGAGCAGCAGCACTCTCGGTACTTTCACAAGGGCTCTTGCAATAGCGACACGCTGCTGCTGACCGCCGGAAAGCTCGCTGGGCTTGCGTTCCATAAGACCGTCAAGCTGCACAAGTCTTGCGGCTTCCTCCGCCTTGCTTCTCATCTGTTCTTTGGAAAGCTTCTTGTTGCCGCGCAGGTTTTCGAGCGGAAAAACTATGTTCTGCAAAACTGTGAGATGCGGGTACAGTGCGTAATTCTGGAATACCAGCCCTACACCGCGCTGTTCGGGCGGGAGAGCGGTAACGTCGTCGGAATCGAAAAGAATACGTCCGGAAGTGGGAACCTCAAGTCCGGATATAAGGTTCAGCGCTGTGCTTTTCCCGCAGCCGGAGGGTCCCAGCAGACCGATGAGCTTGCCGTCGGGTATCTCGAAGTTGAAATCGTTGACGGCGATAACATCGGGCTTGTTCTTGGTGCGGTTTGGGAAGCGCTTCGTGAGGTGTTCAAGTGTGATTTTCATAGTAACTCCAAATCTGAATCAGGATTCGTTTCCGTCAGGGTCGTTGCGGACGAAGTAATGTCTTGCGAGGGAGCGGGAAAGTCCGTCAAGACCGGGGTAAAGAATACGTTCGCTGATGTTGAACTGGTCAAGCATATCTCTCACGTCCCAGCGTATCTTGCGGCTGATGACGTAGCGCACGGTATGCTCGGTGTGCTTGTCAAGGAAGTCCTCGATATCTTCGATACCGGAGGGGATAATGGAGAAGAACGAGTATTGATTGATTATACGCTGATCGACGGAGGGCGGCTCGATGTTGACGAAAGCCTCCGCTCCCATATCAATGTCGTACTGTTCAATGCTGTCAACGATAGATGTCAGCGTATCTACAGAGAACACGAAAGACCCCTGTTTTTTGAGAGCGTCACGGTAACGTCTCGGCAGGTTCTGATTCGCCGCCTGCATATCTATCCTCCACACAACGCAGTCCCGCTTGTCAAGCTTATTGAAATTGTTTTCGGTATTAGCGAAATGCAGCGCGATCAAGGGCGAGTAAGTCCAGTCCATAAGCCTTGTGGGAAGTCCGTGGTGCTGCCCTATCATCATCTGCTTCCAGATCGAGGAACTCAGTGTAGGGTCAGCGATACAGGCATACTTGTTGAAATTGCGCAATACCGCCCCCTCAAGTTCGCGGTGAAGGTGCTTGCAGTTAAGTCTCAGGCTTGTTGTGAGCCGGTAGTTCACATCAGGCATTCCCCGGTAAAAATACGGACTTCTCAACCGCTTGATATCCGGGTTGTACTTCTGCTCCGAGATCAGCTTCATTACACCCTCGATGCTGTCAATATTTATTGTCTCTATCATGCTTATCACTCCGAATCAAAATAAACCATTCTATATTATACCACAAATCCCAAATTTGTCAATGGGCAGCATACTGCTGCATATTTTCCGCGGGTGAGTTTTCAGCAGATGATAACTCTCTTCCTCGCAACCGTTATTTTCATCTAATGAAAAGCAGTACCAGTTACAAGCCGCATCTATCGCGGAAAACTACCTAAGTTGTTTTCTGCAAAATAAAAGAAAAAACGAGCGGGAGATGATCCCGCCCGTTAAAACGTGTAAAACCAACTAATTGTGAGACGCGCTTGTCGAAAAGCAAAGCCCGATACTAACGTATGCGGGAACGGTGCTTGTCCGTTTGTCTGCGCTGTCCGTTACCGCACCGAAAATCTCAATCCAGATCGTAAGGCAGCAGCTTTACCAGTTTCTCCGCAGGAACTATGTCTTTCAGCAGATTCACCGTCTGTGCTATCTCACTCTCATTCTGCGGCAGACTGTGAGTATATATTATCCGAATATCCCCCACATCAGTCTTTGCGTATCCCCTCACCGAAAGGGCATTCGCAATAAGCTGCAAGCGTATCTTCAGACCCTCGGTGAAGTACCTCTCCTTGATCTTCGTCATCTGCTCAAAAGCGAGCAGCTTGTACTTCATAGCAACCCCGGAGCTGTTGCCCGAAAAGCTCTCATCGTTCATACACGGGACTCCGCTGAACTTGTGTATGTCGCTCTCAATGGAGCGGCGCAGCACATCTACAGCGTTCTCGTCAAACTGCCTCGTCAGCCACTTTGCATCTCCCGTGTCATCAATGGTCATTACGCCGTATTTCCTGATAGCATTGAAAGTGCTGCTTTCCTCCTCCGGCGTATCGCCGAGAAGCTGCCCCTTGATAACAAGAAGAGAATCCACGAACTGCTCCTTGTCGTTCACACGGTCAGACTGCAAGGTGTTGTAAGCGTCGATAAGCGATGTGACCTGCTCGAAGTCTCCCTGCTTGTCCCAATTGTTGTAATATTCGATGATCGGCACACCGCCGAAGTAATGCTCATAAGGTTCCATGACCTTTTTGATCCCAAATGACGGATCCGTAAAAAACTCCGTGATCTCCGAGCCGGTGCAGAGATAGACCCTGTAACCCTTTCCGCCGCCCTCTCCAAGAGGCAGATAGTAAACCCCGAACACCGGTTTCTGCTCAACCGTGTCGTCATAAACAACGAAAGCGCTGCGCGGGTCAAGACTCGCCAGTCTTATCTCCGAATTTTCGTTCATATACAGCATCTCGTATGATGTGCCGAAGATCGAGCCGAAGCGGGTCAGATCAATGTCCTGCGTCTCGCTGTCGGCGTGTTTCAGCACATCCGTGACAGCGGAGATATCATTACCGCTCCTGCTCACATACCTTACCGGCGAGCCGAGAAAATAGCCGGTGGTGCAGTCGGTGATGTACTTCGCGTGGTTGCATACAAGCCTGTTGTTTGCAGCCCCGGAACCTTTCGAGCGCGAAAGAATGTCGTGTGTTCCGATATAGTAGCTGTACAGCCTGTCAAGGCGTTCGTTTCCCGCAGCATGGCTTATAATGAACTTTACCGCAAGCTGCGGGGTGATGATTGTGTTTTCCGGAATAATAAACATAAAGCAACTCCTTTAATAAAATAGCAGGTGCAGTACCTCGCCCGCAGGCGGGATACTGCACGGAAGTTTTTCACAGACCGAGCCTTTTGCGGTCTATCACACCTATCTGTTTCCGCGAGAATTTCTCCTCCAGCGCATAGCGCACCGCGTCGATAGTATGATTGTCCCTGTCGGGAAAACCGCTGCGGAAACTGCCGTTCCCGTCCGGTTCGAGCCTGTATTGTGTGAATTCTCTTGCCGCGTTCGGACAGCGCGCGGGGTCAATAACGATGCAGTCAAGTTCGCACAGTCTGCGTATCCCGTATTCCACGGAACCCTGACCTTTCTTTGCTGCTCTGATGTTGAAACCTCTTGCACGCATTTCGTCGTTTGAGCGCGGTTCGGCGCTGTCTGCGGTGATAATGCCGCGTGAGTGAGGCAAAGAGCTTATCGCGTCCGCGATCTCGGAGTATCGTGCGCCGCAGCGATAGAACTCCTCAAAGATATAAAGCCTTCTTCCCTCTGCAGCAGCGGAGACATACACGAACGGGTCAGCGCCGTAACCCCAGTCTATCCCCCTGTACACGCGGTCAAACGAGTCTATCTGCTCATCTGAAATAGTTTCCTGCCTGACATTAGTAAAGACCTCCGCGCCCGTGCCGGTGATCTCACCGAGATATTCGTTTGCATACCGCACGGGATCGGAGTGCCTCAGATAATCGGCTTCCGCTATGAATGCGGAGCCGAGCCATTCTTCCGGAACGCTCCGATAATCGCTTGCATGAACGAGCCTGTCGGCTCTCGGAACGGCGAAAACGGAGTTTATCCAGTGTGTGCCGGAGCGCGGCGGATTGTAGGTATAGAACACGAAAAAAGAGCCGCTTCCTCTTATAAGCGACTGATTTATCATATCTATCTCGCGGATACCGGAGAACTCATCGGCTTCCTCATACCAGATGAATTTCATAGTTCCCTGCGAGCATCGGACGGATTTGAACTTTCTCGGATCATCGGCTCCACGGAAGATGATACGCTGTCCCGTGGGCTTATAGACGAGTTCGGGAATACTTACGCGACTGTCCCAAAGATCGGAAGTACCGAGACTGTCAATTGCCCACAAAAGCTGCTCATATACGGATTCCCTGAGAGTTCTGCCGATCTTACGGACTGCAACCGCGTTGGCGGAGGGGTCAGCCATAATACCGCGAATTATCTCAAGGCTCACGAACGATGATTTACAGCTTCCCCGTCCGCCGCGGAGTGCGTAATGAGTATGCGCACACTCCCCGATATCGCGGTGAACGGAGTAAAAGGACGCTGGAATGAGATCAAGAAAGTTGATCCTTGTCTGTTCCGTCATAGATCACCACACTTGGCATTTCGAGGGGCTGGCTCCCCTCAAGACCGAGATATCTGCCGAGTTTGAATGCAGCACCGAGCCTGTCTTTTTCGCCGAGCTGCGAATTACGCATAACATCTGTGAGGAACTGCATGATCTCGTTTTTGTCGGCGATCTGTTTTTTCTGTGCATCTGACATTAACTGCTCCTTTCTGAATCTTAATATTCACTGCTGTTTCAATCCCTGAAATCAGCAAAGACCTCCGCGTGCTTTTCCGCAAAGGTCTATAGTAGCAGTATATCACACAAACCCCGGACATTCAAGGACATGTTTTCTCCGTAGGTGAGTTTTGCGAAATCGAAAAAAACACTTCCTCGCAGGCAGCATACTGCTGCACCTTTTCCGTGAGTCATCTTTCAGCAAAGGAAAAGTCACTTCCTCGCAGCCGTTATTATCTTCTAATAAATAGCAGTTATCTTTCAGAGACACATCTATCTCAAACAGCGATCTACACTGTTCACTTCAACCGCACCAATAAACTAACGAAGGCGGGAACAGTTCCCGCCCGTAAGTCCGTGCTGTAATCGTATCGCCCATTCAACAAAACCCGCCGGAGGCGCGGCACCGCTCTGTAGGGTAATCGGTACTCTGTGTGCCTGCCAATCGGTGCTGTTCGAGGGGCAGTATGCTCCAATGGCAGGGTGAGCGCCGACAAATCTGCGGTAGCGAGTCTGCACACCTGCCGTCGCGCGTATGGAGAAGAGCTTGCCTGCGCCAATATCTGCTAATCGCAGAGAACAGCGGATTTAAACAGCGGCTTTAAAAGCATACTGCGATACCCGCAAGCTGCTTCAACGAGCGCGACACGCGTTCTTTGCTTACTTTCTGCCGCTCGGGCAGAAAGTAAGTCGCAACCGCCGGCAGGGACTGCCAATATAAGAACAAGACACACCCGCGGGGCGAAACAGAACAAAACCTCTTATCGGGACTTACGGCTGTGACCATTCACCGCAAGCTTTACAACGCGGTACGCGCCTTTGTAAATGCCGATCTTGTGTGCTGCGAGAATATTGCGGCACATCATTTCTATGATGTCACCGTTCTTTTGCAGCAAGTCTATCATCGCGCAAGTCTCGGCGGGCGTGGTCACCTCGTATGTGCCGTCGCCGATCTCCGCAGCGCGAATAGCGCCCCACGCCTCGTGTCCGCCCACACGCTTTATCATAAGCTTTGGTATCGGATAGAAAGCAAGTTCGCTGGGCTTCGTGATAAGCACGTCCGAACACCGCATCAGCAGATTCGTCGAGTAAACCGCCGCAAATATGTCCGCATGGCAGAAAGCGTGGATACCGCTGACATCTCCGTCTATTGCAGCTTCCGCAAACGCTTTTGTCTCCTCAAAGTCGTCAAAATGCTCGGTGAGGAACGGGCGCATCTGCGGTATCTCGTTTATAAGCGACTCCCATACCGTGCGGTGGTCGCCGACATTGACAAACAGCGTTGCGCTGCCCTTCTGTATCTCCGGGAACAGCTTCTTTATTATCGCTACAAAAATCTCTTTCTGCGCACCGGCACCGCCTACCGACATCAGCCAGCGGCGTTCGCCCTTGTGCGCACGTTCCTTGCGTTTCGCGCAGTCGGCTTCGATATTGCTGACAAGTTCGTGGTCGATATAATGCCCGGTATAGGCTATAGATGTACGCGGCATAGGCTTTAACTGACGCTTCTTGTCCATTCCGCGCAGTGACCGGTAACCGAGGTAAGCCGAGGGAGTCTGCACCGTGTGTATTGACCCTTCCGCGAGGTGCAGCGCCATAGGCCAGTTATCCGGTATCGCGTTGACAACGTGTGTCATTCCCGCGTGGACAGCCGCCTGCGCAGGCCAGACGTGTGTCGCGACAAAGGGGATATCTTTCGGGAGATCACGGAACACCGGCACCATAAGCTCCGACACTTTCTGATCCGAGCAGTTGTAGGTGAGCTTGCGGAAGCCCTCGCTGTTGATCGGCTCCCACACAAGCTTGTTGAACAGGGGTATCTGCTGCGACAGCCGGGAACCGAGAGAATAGAGCGAGTTCTGCTCCGCGATTATCTTTCCGCAGGCAGCGTTTGTAAAAGAGTGCAGGTCGAACCAGTACGGCTCATAGCCCATAGCCTTCGCGGCGGAAGCTATCGCCATGGAGATACGGTAATGACCGAAGCCCATGCGGATATTGCCGACAGCAAGGCTTTTTCTGCCGAACTCGACTTCACACTCCGGTGAGATGACGAGCTGCTCGGTATTCAGTATATCGCCGATCGACGGTGCCGGTACCGCGGTAAGATGATACTCTTTATGAGAATCATCTCCGTACTTTCTGATAAACTTGTTTTTGCCGCTGACAGCTTTCCTGTAGGCACTGTCCGACATTTCATTCCCGAAAATTACCTTTGATCTGTCCATGTTATTGTCCTCCCGATCATATTATTGTGAGTTATTTTTTTAAAAACTATTGACAAAACTCTCAAAATGTGATAGACTTACTATCAGATGATAGCTGCACTATCTCTTGATAGATATTCTATCACATGACAGGAGGTTTGTCAAGTGGAATTTCAAAATTCTTCCGACTTTTCACCCAGAATTCTCAAAGACAAGCGTATGGAACGTGCGGTTTCGGTGTGCGCGGAACTGTTCCTCGAAAACGGTATAGAAAACGTAAAAATGACCGATATCGCGGAAGAAAGCGGCGTGGGAGTAGCTACCCTTTACCGGTACTTCGGCACCAAACCGAAAATTGCGATAGATGCCATGACGTTCCTGTGGAATGACCTGAGAAACCTGTTCGGAGGCGTGTTCGATTCCGGAACGTTCAGGTCACAGAGCGGTGTCAAACAGATGCACGATCTGTTCAGAATGTTCATAGTGCTGTTCACCGCTCATAAGGATTTCATGCGGCTGCTCGGAGAGTTCGACAGATTCATAATCCACGAGAATGTCCCGCGGGAAGAACTCGCGGAGTACGAAAGATCGGTCATCAACTTCTACCCCGTAGTCGAACACGCCTACCGTACCGGGCTTTCGGACGGAACAATGCGGGAGATCTCGGATCTCAGGGTATTCTACCTCACCTACGCCCACGCGCTTACGGAAATGTGCAAAAAGTTCATCGAGGGCGAGATACTGCCGTCGGACGACTTTTCAGATGCGGAACGGGAGCTTGAAATGCTCATAGACTGCGCCGTAAACTATTTAAAAGCATAACAGGGGGTTTTGACATGGAAAAGAAGATAGCTTCAAACAAGGTACTATGGATATTCGCCATAGGTCAGCTCGGGTGGTCTATCCTCTCCGGCATCGTGACTAACTGGCTCGTGTTCTTCTACCAGCCGAGTCAGGAAGAAATACTGAAAGGTCAGGTAAACTTCCTGCCCGGCGTGACATTCATCGGTATTACGATAATCGGTCTTATCACCGCGTCCGGACGTGTCTTCGATGCTATAACCGACCCGCTCGTCGCCGGAAAGTCCGACTCTTTCGTGCATAAGCTCGGACGGCGCATACCGTTCATGCGCTTCGCTGCGATACCATTCGGACTTGTAACTGTGCTGATGTTCATCTCTCCCGTAGGCGGGGAAAGCCCGATCAATGCCGTGCTGCTGTTCGTGTTCTCCATGCTGTTCTATCTCTGCATGACGCTGTACTGCACGCCCTACAATGCCCTTATCCCGGAGCTCGGACGCACTCAGCAGACCCGCATAAACCTCTCCACATTCATCTCCGTGACTTTCTTCATCGGTAACGCCATAGCATATCTTATACCGAACATCGCCGCGATATTCATGGTACCTCTCTCTCAGGAGGAGGCTGTCGCGAAGTACGGTGAGCAGGCTCTCGCGGAGGGCTTCGTTTCCTACGCGAACTATCCCGACGCATTCCGCATCACTATCGCTATCCTTGCGGTTTTCGCCGTTATATGTATGTTCATTCCCGCGTTCCTCATCGACGAGAACAAGTACGCCGACACTACCCCCTCCCACACTCCCGCGTTCAAGTCCCTCGCCGCTACATTCAAGAACAAGGACTTCCGCCTTTTCGTTGCTTCCGATATCCTCTACTGGCTCGGTCTTACGCTGTTCCAGACGGGACTTTCCTTCTTCATCACCGTGCTTATGGGTCTGGATTCCGGCATGACTTTCCCGCTGTTCGCGCTTATGACCGCAATGTCGCTGGTTTGCTACGCTCCCGTTAACATCCTCGCAAAGAAACTCGGCAAGAAGAAGCTCATCTCCTTTGCGTTCATGTTCTTCGCGGTGACGTTCCTCTTCACCACGTTCCTCGGCATTATCCCGATACCCGGGCTTGTAAGCGGTATCATCGTTGCTGTACTCGCTTCTATCCCCATGGCTATCCTCGGCATACTCCCGCAGGCAGTCGTTGCCGACATCTCCGAAGCCGACAAGATCGAGACGGGTGAGAGCAGACAGGGTATGTTCTACGCGGCGCGTACTTTCGCCATGAAGCTCGGTCAGTCCGTGGCTCTGCTCCTGTTCACAAGCTTTGCGACTATCAACGCGGACGTTCTCAAGGGTGAACCCGGCTACGGTCTCGGCTACCGCATAGCTGCCGGTGCAGCGACAGTTCTGTGCCTGCTCGGCGGATTCGTATTCTTCCGCTACAACGAAAAGGGCGTTATCGACAAGATATCTGCCGGTAACGCATCGGTCTCCGCAGATAAGGAGGACAAGTAATGTTTAAATTCAACAGTGTCAGATTCGCATACCGCGCAAACGGCAGAGGCTACACCGTCACTACTGCCGAAAGCGTCGGCAACAACCGCATTTTCCTTGATATAAAGGAGAATACCGAGACATTCACCGCCTCGGTAAAAACCAGAAGCAAGATAGAACTCGTGAAGCTTTCCGCCGAGTTTGAGTACGACTTTGCCGAGACAGACCGGATATTCCTCAACGGCTATCAATCGTGGACTGACAGCACAGAACATGATCTCGGCGGCAGAGTGCGCGGCATCGACCATATCCCCGAAATTGTGTCGGATAAGTACGCTTTCGAAGCTTACGGAGACTACACTTTCGTCAAGTACAGCCGCAAGCGCGGCAATATCCACGGTTTTTCCTACGGGTATGTTAAGCGGGACGACGGAATGTACGATTTCATAGGCTCGCTCAACGAGAACAGCGGATTCACCGTTATAAAGATCAATACAGCAAAGCGTACAGTGACCGTGGAAAAGGACTGCATGGGATTAAACACATCGGAGGGCTACGACGGGATCTCGCTGTATATCGGCAGCGGCACCGAAAAGGAAGTTTTTGACGGGTATTTCGCTTGGCTCGGCATCGCGCCGTCGCGTGAGAAGCCGGTTTTCGGCTACACAAGCTGGTACAGACACTACCAGGATATCAACGAGCGCTGCATAAGGACAGACCTTGACGGCATTGTGAACAGCGGGTTTGACGCGGACATATTCCAGATAGACGACGGATATCAGACCGCTGTGGGCGACTGGCTAAGCGTGGATATGTCAAAGTTCCCGAACGGTATGCAGCCTGCTGCGCAGATGATAAGCGATGCAGGAATGACTCCGGGACTGTGGCTCGCGCCGTTTGTATGCGAGGAGAAGTCCGATATATTCCGCGATCACCCGGATTGGATAATGAAAAACGAGACCGGCGATCCGCTGCGCGCGGGGAGCAACTGGAGCGGTTCCTACGCTTTGGACATCTACAACGAAGAGTTCAGGGAATATCTGAGAGAAGTATTCCGCACTGTGGTGGAAGAATGGGGATTCAGACTGCTGAAGCTTGACTTCCTGTACGCGGCGTGCATACTTCCCCGCTCCGACAAGACCCGCGGCATGATAATGGCTGACGGTATGGACTTTCTGCGGGAATGTGCGGGAACGGCGAAGATACTCGGCTGCGGTGTACCTCTGGCTTCCGCGTTCGGCAAGGTGGAGTACTGCCGTATCGGAACGGACGTTACTCCCGAGTGGGATAACAAGCCGTATATGCAGGTGCTTCACCGCGAACGTCCCAGCACCCGCCTTTGCATACTTAACTCCGTATTCCGCAGACAGCTTAACGGACGCGCGTTCATAAACGATCCCGACGTGTTCATGCTCCGCGACACGGATACATCAATGACGAAAGAGCAGCGCCGCTGTCTCGCAGAGATAAACGCGCTTTGCGGCGGCGTTCTGTTCACCTCCGACGACATGGGGAAATACGGCAGCGAGCAGAAAGAACTTTCCGAGGATATGATGAAGCTGCGCGGAGCAACGGTTCTGGCGGCGGAGCTTAACGGGAACGAACTTGTGCTTTCGCTTGACATCGACGGACGGAACGTTATCCGGATATACAAGATATAGTGCGTGATCTCCCGCTGCGCAGACGGTTCTGTGCAGCGGGTTTTCGCGTTTTCAGCGGATTTAATCGCAGGTATGCGGCAAAAGCACTTGACAATATGTAGATTTTGAGGTAAAATAAAAGCGTACAGTTATTGCCGAAAAGCATTCTCCCGTTCGTCATAAACGGGTTTACATCGTTTCCGGAGGACAAAATCATGTATCTTGGGAAAACAAAAAAAGCTGCGGCTGCGGCATTTACGGCAGTCCTGCTGGCTGCCTCGCAGGTTCCGTACCGCGTGCCGTCGGTTACCGCATATACCGCTCCCGCATCGTACACAAACGAGGTCACTTTCACCGACAGCGGCATAACGCCCAAAAAAGATACCGGCATTTCGTGGGAAGGCACGGCTCTGTCTATCGACGCAGCCGGCACTTACCTCATCACCGGCTCCTGCGCTGACGGCAGCATAGAAGTGAAAAAAGGAGTCACCGGCGTTGTGCTGGTACTCTCCGATCTCACCCTTTCTTCGTCATCGTGCGCTCCGATCTCCGCAGGAAAGGATTCGGCGACCGTGCTGTATATAGAAGGGACCTGCGTCATAACCGATGCCGAAGATCCCGCAGACGAGACTTCCGCAGACAAGGATACTGCGGACGCGTTCGACGGCGCTGCCGTAAAGGTAAAATCCGGGGCTTCTCTCACGATAGACGGCAACGGGGAGCTTATGCTGAACAGCGCGAACTGCAAGAACGGCATCAAAGGCGGTGCAGGCTCTTCCGTTATCATAGGCGAGAAGTCAGATGACAGCTTCACAATCGTTGCCGGCTCCGAAAGCAGCGCTTCGTCAGACAGCTTCACACTTGCCGTAAACGCCGCAGGCAACGCTCTGGCAGGCGACGGCAGAGTTATCATAAACGGCGGCGTCCTGAATCTCACAGCCGACGGCGACGGTATCAAGTCCTCGCCCGATTCCGGCGACACCGATTCAAAAGGCACGGTGACAGTCAACGGCGGAAAGGTCACGATAGTATCCGGCGATGACGGAATACAGGGCGACAACGGTGTTTCGGTAAACGGCGGCGAAGTGACGATCACCGCGGGCGGCGGTTCCGTGAGAGCAGCCTCGGAAAGCACCGCCAAAGGCATCGTATCCGACGGTTTCATAAGCATTTCCGGCGGTACCGTAAAAGTTGACGCTTCCGACGACGCGGTTCACCTCAACGGCACAGCGGAGGATTCGGCAGTATCCATAACCGGCGGTCTGCTGGAGCTTTCTGCCGGAGGCGACGGCATACATTCCGATTATTTGGTGAATATCGGCACTCCCGGCAGCGCCGACGGTCCGGATATCAATGTTCTGCAGTCCAACGAGGGCATCGAAGGTGCGACTGTGAATCTGTATTCCGGCAAGGGCAGCGTCTTTTCTGATGACGACGGCATAAACGCAGCCAACAGCGATCTGACCTCCTACGGCTTCGCACTGAACATAAGCGGCGGAGAATGGTATGTAAACGCGGAGGGCGACGGTGTTGACTCCAACGGCGATCTGAACATCTCCGGCGGTTATTCCGAGATATATGGCGCTGCATCGGGCGGCAACGGCGCTTTCGACTACGGCGACGTGAACAGCGGGTTCAATGTCACAGGCGGTACGGCGGCAGGCATAGGATTCGCGCAGATGGCTGCCGTTCCCACCTACGGAAGATATGTGACATTCGGAGTTACGCGCGGAATGAACGGACAGCCCGGCGGACAGGAACCTCCCGCACAGGGCGGTGAGCCTCCGGCTGAAACGTCCGGAACAGCGGTGACTATCAATAAGAACGACAAGATCACGATAAAGAACAGCGCCGGAACAGTGCTTTTCAATTCCCGCGCCCCCAAGAAAGCGGAACATATCGTGTTCACTTCGGAAAGCCTTGACGATACCGATACATACACTCTTTTCATAAATGACGAGGAAGCCGCTTCCTCAAAGGCTTCGTTCGGCGGTTCGCCCGATGCTCCCCCCGTTCAGACATACCGGATCACAATTCCCGCGGCAGTCACCGTCACACGCGGCGGCACCGCTGTTCCGAACGGCGCTTCCGTGCGCACGGGAGATGTTCTTACGATCACCGCAGCCGCACAGACCGGCAAGACCCTCACTTCGCTGAAAGTGAACGGACGCCCGGTTGCCAGCGGTTCAACATACACCGTGGGCAGCGAGAATGTGGTCATAACGGCTGAATACTCCGACTCGCAGGAGCCTGCCGCAGGACAGACCGTAAGCGGCAAAGTGTCCGTTCCCGGCAGTGCAGGAGCCGTAAAGCTGGAACTTATCGACAGCACCGGCAAAACTGCGGCACAGCTTGAAACCTCCGACGGCACTTACAGATTTGACGGCGTTGCGGGCGGGAAATACACCATGCGCGCTTCCAAGAACGGCTGCGCACCCCGCACTTACACCGTGACCGTGGCGAACGGTACCGTGTCGCGGGATATAGATCTGCGGCTGTACGGCGATCTGAACGGCGACGGGACCGCGGATTCAAAGGATTCCACACAGATACTGAAATACGAGATCGGTGACAGAACGATATTCTCCGCAGTCGACAGCGAGACCCGCGCTTACCTGCTGAAAGTGGGCTGTCTGTACGGGATCAAGGACAGTACGGCGGTGCTTTCCTCAAGAGACGCAACGCAGATACTGAGACATGAGATCTGGCTGCCGTCTATCTACGATGTTATTTAACACAATATTCCCTGCCCCGATGATCCGACGGGCAGGGGTCTTTGTTTATATTGCACTATTATCAGGCACCGCACCGTACTTTATATGTAAATAATCACCGATTGAATGAAAATACTGTTGACTAAATCGGCAATCAGTGATATACTATATATAGTGGTGTATTGTATCAGTCAATACAATTTTATGGTGAATGATTATGAACAGAACAGTCAGTCTCGCGGCTGCGCTTTTGGCTTCGTCAGCAATGCTTTTCTGCTGCGCACCGCGGGCATTTGCCGGATCCGTAAACGGACTCGGCATATCGGATCCCGAACTTGCACCGAATGACACATTCGTTCTCACGGTCAGTGTACCCGCGTCGGAAAACGCAGATTCCGCTTCTCTGAGAGCGGAGTTCGACGATTCCGCGTTCGAGGTGGTGTCGTGGGAGCCTGTACTTACAAACGGACTGTCGAACAGCACGGATAACGCGGTTATGCTCACCTCCGCGAACGCGAAAAGAGACATAGATCTCAGCGAGGGTGCCTCATTCAGAGCCGTCATGGCTGTTAAGCCGGAGGCAAAGAGCGGCGAATACCGCTTTGTGCTTGCCAAACACAGCTTTTCCTATGTAGCGGACAACGGCTATGAGAGCATCGAGCTATGGGAGCCGGAGGTCACCGAGCTTTCCGTAAGCGTGTCGGACGGTGTCGAAGCCGTTGCCGGTGCTGCACCGGTCACAGACGATACACAGACAAGCGGCGGGATCCCGGAGTCCCCTGCTCCGATCCCACGGAACCCGCATACGGGCGTTGCTGCTGCGGCGGCGGCATTGCCGGCTGCACTCGCGGCGTGTCTGCTGCTTGCAAGGAAAAATACCGCGCACAGAAAGCGCACAAGAAAATATATGGATAAGTAAACTTGCTTTGAAGGAGGAGTACCCGGACGGGTGCTGATCTGATTATGTTGAAACGTTCAAAACTCTTTTTGCCTGCACTGGCATTCACACTGTTCTTTGTACTTTTCGCGCTCCCTGCGGGTGCGGTCAGCACACAGGGCGGTATATCCGTCTCGAAAACAGCCGTCTCACCCGGCGACACGGTAACGCTGACGGTTGACATACCGCAGGTCGAACCCGCAGATACCGCGTCTATCAGCATTTCATACGACTCGGACGTGTTTGAGCTTACGTCGGACGTTTCGGGCTGGAGCAGCCGGATCCCCGGTTCGTTCTGCAACAGCGGCGCGGGCTTCATAGCTCTGAGCGCTTCCAACAATTCCGCCGTGATACTCACCGACAGCGGGATAAAGCTTACCGCGGAACTTCTCGTAAAGGACACCGCGGCTGCCGGAACATCGGTGATAAAGCTGGGACGGCACAGCCTTTCACGCATGAACGATAACGGCTACGACTTCACCGAACTCTGGGATCCCTCGGCGGCCGAGGTGAGCGTTACCGTTTCGTCGGAGACCTCCTACCCGAAAACAGGCGGCGGTATATCGCTCACCGAAAGCACTGTCGAACAAAACGGCGAGTTTTCCGTAAACATCAGGATACCGGCTATCCCCGACGCTGTGGATACCGTTGATATCCGCACATCGTTCGACAGCAGTGTGTTTGATGTCGTTACGGTAAGCACGAATGCCGTCGGAGCGGAAGTTTATGATGACAGCGGTCATTTCGGGCTTATCGGCGCTGACACTTCGCGCAGCATAGATGTCAGCAGGGGCTTGTCGCTGACCGCGAGAATGAGAGTCAAAAGCAGCGCAAGACCCGGAACCTATATGTTCAGCATAACGGATTCCATAATTACATACACTGTCGGCAGCGAACAGAGAGATTCGCTGTGGTCACCGGCAAGCCGCACCGCAAGCATCAGGATAACCGACGCGCAGGGTCCTTACGTTACCGGCGGAGGAATATCAACTTCAAAATCCGCAGCTTCTCCCGGCGACTCGCTGACTCTGAATATCAGCGTTCCCGAGATCGCGGCTGCCGCAAACGGAGCAAATGTCTCCGTGCAGTTCTCCCCCGACGCTTTCGAGATAGTTTCATGGAAATCGACTTCCGCAAACGCGGTGGTCACCGACAACAACAACAATATCAACATCGGTATTGTCACCGGTCAGAGCATTGATCTCAGCGGCGGACTCACCGTTTCCGTCAATCTGAAAGTGCTGACATACGCTGACCCGGCGGTCTATACATTCAGACTGGTCAACTCCTCCCTTTCATACACCGACGCTTCCGGCGCAAGCATAGAACTGTGGAGACCCTCAGGTACATCCGCGGCGGTTAATGTTTCAAGGAACGCTGTTTCCCTCCCCGTAAAGGGCGGCGGGATCTCACTTTCAAGGTCAAGCGCCTCCGCCGGAGACACTGTGACAGCTTCTGTGAAGATACCCTCGATACCGATCAACGCGGAATCCGTATATTTAAACGTTGAATACAACTCAACTGCTCTCGAAGTCATTTCCTGGACGCCATCGGTCAGCGGTGTATATGCGAATATGAGCGACGGCAACTTCGGGCTTAGCGGGTACGACACCAATATTGATCTGAGCCGGGGACTGACCCTCACAGCGCAGCTTCGCGTAAAGTCAACCGCGCCCGCGGGCAGTTACGCCGTCCGCATCACGGGAGCCGAGCTTTACGGCACAGGCAGTGACGGCTACAGCGATCAGGAACTGTGGATCCCTACGGCAACATCGGCTTCTGTCACGGTCGGACAAAGCTCCTCCGTGAATTTCCCCGTAAGGGGCGGCGGTATCAGCGTTTCACGCTCTGAGGTCAACACAGGCGACACATTCATCGTTTATGTGACAGTCCCGAAGATAGCTTCCTACGCGGATACTTCCTCTATCGTGCTGGGATTCTCCTCCGATGCTTTTGAAGCGGTTTCATGGAACGCAGGTCTTTCAGGTGCGGAACCCTCCGCGGGCAACGGCTATTTCAGTCTCCTTAAAACAGGCAGCTCACGCAATATAAACCTCAGCAACGGACTTACTGTTTCGGTCACGATGCGGGCGAGAGAAAACGCTTCGTCCGGCAGCTACACAATGCGGCTCAACACAGGAAGCTTCTCCTACGATACCGGCTACGGACATCAGGAAATGTGGACTCCCTCCACGACCTCGGCTGCAATACGAGTAGTCCGTACATCATCGCAGACAACGACTACAACCACCGCCGAAGTAACGCGGCGTACAACAACCACCACTCCCGACCCCGCAGGGGAAGTGGAGTACATCAACGATGACGACGATGATGATGACGATGACACGACAACCGCGCCGGATTATGACGATGAGGACGAATATCCCGTGGATTACAGCGAGGACGAGGACGACAATGACGACATCTACGACGGAGAGGATAACGGCTCGAACGATCGTGACATAGTGTTCACGCTGATCGCCTCCCTCAGCAACCTTTCAGACGGAAACATAAGAGTAGAGACAAATCACAGCTTCTTCAGCAGTGATACGGATTTTATCCTGAACAACAGCCAGACTGCCGAAACGGCGGCAGCTAATGCTCTGACACAGCTCGGACTGAACGGTCACAGATACTACGCGTTTGACGCGAGCATCCGTGACAATGCTTCAGGCAGAACGGTTTCGGATCTTCGCGGAGGATATGCGGAATTTTACATTCCTGTCCCGAAGAATCTCCTTTCGGCAGGCGGAAACATTGAGGTATATCACATTACGGACGGCGTTCCGGTACGCGTTGACAGCAGCGTGGTGAGCAGCGGCGATTCAAAGTCGGTGTATTTCCGTTCAGACTCTTTCTCGCCGTATATGTTTGTGGATATGTCCGCGAACAGTTCGTCATCGTATATCGTCACCGCGCCGGCAAATACGCCCTCTCAATCCACACCGGTAAGCGGAAATAACTGGTACAACGGCAATATCAATCCCGCAACCGGAGTTGCTGCCGCGATCCTCATTCCCGGTACGCTTACAGGCTGTATTCTCCTCGCGAGAAAACATTCAAGGCATCGCAAACGCACCAGGACTTATGTTGATGATGATAAAAAGAAATGATAAAAATGACGACAGCACTCATTCCGGGTGCTGTCGTTTTAGCGTTATCTGAACTTATAGACACGCGCTTCGTAAGGACGCAGGTGCATATCATACGGATCGGAGCCGCGGTAGTTGCACAGGACAAGACGACGCGCCCTGCCCTCATACTCCGGCGGAAGCTTCACCTCTGCGGGCAGCCGCGAGAACGAGCATATTATCAGCCAACGCGAATCGTTATACACGCGCTCGTACATATAGATACGGTGTGATTTCGGGTAAAACTCGCGGTAACTTCCGTAAACCAGCGTTTTGCAGTGCTTTTTCAGCCACACGCACTTGCGGTAGAAGTTAAGTATGCTGTCGGGATCGTTTTCCTCGGCTGCAACATTTACCTCATGGTAGTTCGGGTTCACTTTGAACCACGGGCGTGCAGTCGAAAACCCCGCGTACCGCAGCCCGCTCCACTGCATCGGCGTGCGCGAGGAATCGCGGCTGGACTTGTAAATGCGCTTCATGCGCTCGTCCAGCGGATCGTTGATGTGGTATTTGCTGAAATTCGTTTTGCTGGAAATGTCCATGTAGTCGTCGATATCCCGAAGGCGGATATTCGTCATGCCTATCTCCTGCCCCTGATAGATGAATACCGTTCCCTGCTGGAAAATGTAAGCCGCGGCAAGCATAGTGCCGCTTTCACGGCGGAAATACACGCTGCCGTAGCGGTTGATTATGCGCGGGTGGTCGTGGTTTTCGAGATACAGCGTGTTCCATGCCCTGCCGTTCAGCGCGTACTGCCACTTCGAGAACGCGCGCTTTAGCTTGCGCAGACTGAACGGGCGCTGTATGTACTCGGTATAGAGACAGTCAGCCATCATGTGGTCAAACGAGAACATCATGTCCAGCGATTTGGTCTTTCCCGTCATATACATAAGCGCGGTCTTTACCGTAGTCATCGGTCCCTCGCCTATCTGTATGCAGTCGTATTCATTGCAGACCTCACGGAACTCCGCAAGATACTCGTGGATATGAGGACCGTCCTTGTACGCGAACATTCCGTTGACTGCCGGGATAAAGGGCAGCCCGTCCGGCAGACCCTCTTTTTTGGAGATGAAGTTTATCACGTCCTCGCGGAAACCGTCAACTCCCATATCCAGCCAGAACCTCATGATAGACTTGACTTCTTCACGCACCTTCGGATTGTCCATGTTGAGATCCGGCTGCTTTTTCGAGAATATGTGCAGGTAATACTGCCCGCGCACCTCGTCATATTCCCACGCCTTGCCCTCGAACAGAGAATCCCAGTTATTCGGCTTGTCGCGCCAGATGTAGTAGTCGCTGTACGGATTGTCCTTACCCTTTCTGCTTTCGAGGAACCACGGATGCTCGTCTGAGGTGTGATTCACCACCAAGTCCATTATCAACTTCATTCCGAGTTCATGCACCCGGTCAAGCACTTTCCGGAACTGCGCAAGATCGCCGAAATCCGGGTGAATATTCTTGTAATCCGAGATATCGTAGCCGTAGTCCGCGTTGGGCGACGGATAAACGGGACACAGCCAGATACCGTCGATACCGAGGGACTTTATGTAATCCAGCTTTTCGTAAACACCGTAAAGATCGCCTATGCCGTCGCCGTTTCCGTCCTTGAAGCTCCTGACCCAGATCTGGTAGAAGGTCATTCTTTTGTAGTTTTGTCTGATGCTCCAACTATTTTTTTTGCTGTGTTCTTCACCGCGTTCGCGCCTGTCAGAGCAGCGTTCTTCACTGCTCCCGCTCCCGTTTTCGCCGCACCCGTCACTGCTCCCGTGACCGTTTCCGTCAGCGAGATCGTTCCCCGCTTTGCCGAGCCGAATGCTGTCCTCCGTGCGTTGTCCTGCCATTTCCATGCTTTCTTTAACTCCTCTCTTACATTGTCCTCATAGCCGTGAAGCAGTGTTTTCATATCCTCAGCTTTATCCGAGAAATACTGCCCCGCCTCCGCAAAGTTTTCTTTCATTCCGTACATATTTTCACGGAAGCTTTCAAACAGCTCCTTGCGCGTTTTGGTCATAAACGAGAACGTGTCTATGAAATCCGCTGTGACATCGAGAAGCCGGTCTGACATCACCTTTTTCCGCACTTCCAGCTCACCGTCCGCTTTCATTCGCAGTATCTCGCCGTAACGCTTGTAAGCTGCGTTCACGCTGTCCTCCCATGAAATGTATATCTCGTCCATTGCGTTCTGCCCCACGCGCGCGGTATCGGAGATGTTACCGCAAAGCTCCCGGAGCAGCCTGAACATATCCTCAGCCGTTTCTTTTATAATGTATCCGTTCTGACCGTCGGTTATGCCCTCGGCAGCACATGAACCGTCTATCAGCACACTCGCGAGTCCGCACGCCGCCGCTTCCCGCACCACTATGCCGTTGGTATCGTATGTTGAGGGGAACAGGAACAGGTTCGCGCGGGTATTCCATGCTCTCAGCGCATTACGGTCATAGACGGGTCCCGTGAAAATCACGGCTCCGTTCGTGAAACTCCCCTCGGTGCGTTCAATTTCTCCGTCCCCGCCGCGCTCATACAGAGTGATACCGTAACTGCGGACTGCGGCTTTCAGTTCGTCCGAATCTCTGCCGGAACCCACGAACACCATGCGGAAATCCTTGCCGTCCTCCGCGAGCTGCTTTATCGCGTCGATTATCAGCGGAAGTCCCTTGTACTTCATCAGCCGTCCCACAAACAGGAATACCGGAACTCCCGACGGCAGGTCAAATCCGCTCACAGCCGCGCTCACCTCTTCATCGGAGGCTCTGCCTTTTGCGAAATCAACGCCGTTGTTCATTACCACGAAGTCACCCTGATAGCCGAGAGAACGCAGGTTCTCCCCCGCTCCCCTGCTCACCGTCCATACCTCGTCGCAGGCACTTATATTTGAGACAAGAGCGTGAATGCTTTCTTTCTGCAAAAACTTCGATTTTGTTGCGGCAGCTATATCAACATCAAATTTCGTATGGTAGGTGAACACTATCGGCGCACCTGTCTCATGCCGCAGCACGCGTGACATTACTGTTGACGACACCGGGCAATGGGAATGGATAATATCCGGCGCAAAGCCGGCAAGACTGTTCAGCGCTTTCACCGCAAGCGGATTTCCGGCGCGGTAGCCGCTGATTATCGCAGTCGTATCGTAGCTGCTGTACGGAACGACCTTATACGGGTAGGAGCTGTAATCCGCGTCCGGGTATTCGGGCGTTCCTACGATCACCTGTGTTCCTTCCATTGCGTTAAGCACCGAAGCATAGTTTATGACCGCGTTCGCCACTCCGTCTATCACCGGCGGGAACGAGTCATTGAGAAGACACACATTCATGGTTCTGCCTCCGTTTGTATTTTTATATTGATCTTTCAGCGCCTGAAACAGACTTCCGGGCGTCAGCTGTTCAAAGACAGTGTTTTATCACACATTATATTATAGCACCTGCCGGCAGGAATGTCAACATTCCGTCATTTTTCACGAAAAACAAGCGCCGTCCGCCCTTTCCGGGTGAACAGCGCTTCCGTCATTCTTCCATCTGTTTTGAAAAATACATCGCCGCGGCTCTCACAAGCGCAGTCTGCTCAGGTGTAGCATATTCGGTCCCGTTTCCCGCAAGCATCACGACTGCACCGTTCACGTCCCCCTGTGAGACTATCGGCGCACAGGCTATCGCGTATTTGTCAACGCCCTCTATGGGGTTTATGCGCTTGTCCTCAAGCGACGCATATACCACAGGCTTCCTGCCCTCGATAACGTCCTCAAGAGAGCTTGATACACGGCGTTCGAGGACTTCCTTTTTCTGCATACCGGAGACTGCGATAACATGATCGCGGTCACAAATCGCCGCAGGACAGCCTCCTATCTTCGCAAGCACCTCGGCATACTGGTTGGCGATCTCCGAGATATCACCCACCGGCGAGTATTTCTTGAATATCACTTCACCCTCCGAGTTCGTGAATATTTCCAGAGGGTCGCCTTCGCGTATGCGCATAGTTCTCCGGATCTCCTTAGGTATAACCACTCTTCCGAGGTCATCTATTCTTCTTACAATTCCGGTTGCCTTCATATATATAATTCCTTTCACTGCTGATAAATTCCGAAGCATTATGCTTCATCAGCAATATTATCTGCCGCAAATCCGGAATTATACTGCAAAACACAGTTATGTCCTGCCGAAATTAAACTGCACTCTGAAAGCATTTTCAAAACGTTCATTTTATATCAAGGTGTCCGGTAAGACAGCGGGGGATCTTCGCTGCCATAAGCGAGTGTATGTATGCCGGCGGGTGGAATGCCGCGAAAGACTCCAGCCCCATTTTCTCGAATGTCATTCCTCCCGGTATCTCTACGAATGACATCAGAAAATGACAAGAAGAGAGAATGTACTTTCCCGAAAATCCGTCCGCGGATCCTTCAGCCATTTTGCCAGCCTTTCAAATGCGTTCATCATGTCCTCCGATCATTGATCGCCGTTCATCGGCTTAAACTCGAGTATCTCTTCGCCGCTCTCCGGGACATATACTATGCATTATGACATAATCTAAGCATATTGTAAACCGCTCTGAAGGACAAATTTCAATTTTTTTACGGAAATCGGAATTCAGCAATTTCACCGCTGTTACGGCAGTTCTGCTTGACAAAACCCGCATTGTGTACTATAATGGTAGTGTTCGCTTAAAAATTGGTGTAAATGAGGTATTATGGTTTTTTCAAGTCTTGTTTTCATTTTCCTGTTTTTGACGGGTACTCTGACTATATACTATATCGCTCCGAAAAAGCTGAAAAATACAGTTATCCTGCTCAGCGGTCTTGTGTTCTACACATGGGGCGAGCCTGTGTATGTGGTGGTCATGCTCCTGTCAACACTCATCGACTATATCGCAGGTCTCGTGATATGGAAGTTCGGTGAGAATAAGCATATCCGCCGTACCTGCCTGATCGTGTCGATAGTTATGAACCTGTCATTGCTCGGCATCTTCAAGTACAGCGGCTTCATCGCAGATAATATCAATGCTCTCGCAGGTCAGACCCTTATCGACATCAGCAAAACTTACCTGTTCGGGCTGGACTTCCTCCCCGTCAACCTGCTCCCTATCGGCATCAGCTTCTTCACCTTCCAGTCTATGTCCTACACGATAGATATGTACCGCGGCGAGATAGAAGTCCAGAAGAATCCTATCAATTTTGCTGCATTCGTTACCCTCTTCTCGCAGCTCGTGGCAGGACCTATCGTGCGTTACTCCGATATCGCAAAGGAACTCGATGACCGCGTGATAAACATTGACAAGGTATATGACGGCACAGTCCGTTTCATCACCGGTTTGGGAAAGAAAGTGCTTATCGCAAACAGCGTCGGTGCAGTCTGGGATACCGTGCTTGCCGATATGCAGGCGGGAACTCCCGTTTCCGCCGCTACCGCGTGGATAGGCATTATCGCCTATACCTTGCAGATATACTTCGACTTCTCCGGCTACTCGGATATGGCGATAGGTCTCGGAAAGATGATGGGCTTCACGTTCCCGGAGAACTTCAACTACCCCTACCTCTCGAAAAGCGTTGCGGAGTTCTGGCGGCGCTGGCATATCACACTCGGCGCATGGTTCCGCAGCTACGTCTATATCCCCCTCGGCGGCAACCGCAAAGGGCTGGGACGGACAGTGCTGAATCTCGCGATAGTGTGGCTCCTGACAGGTATCTGGCACGGCGCAAACTGGACGTTCATACTCTGGGGAGTTCTGTACGGCGTGTTCATAATCGCGGAACGCCTGTTCCTCGGAAAAGTGCTGGAAAAGCTCCCGTCAGCGGTAAGCTGGCTGTACACGATACTGCTCGTGATGTTCGGCTGGGTACTGTTCGCTTCCCCGGATCTTGCGACAGCGGGCGCGTACTTCGGCAATTTGTTCGGCGGTTCGGGAATAGCCTTTGACAACACTGCTGTGTATCTGCTGATAAACTACGGAGCGGTGCTGATACTCGGCATCTTCGCCGCTACAGACGCCTGGAAGATCATTGTCGAGAACGCCGCGGCAAAGTTTCCCGCCGCCGTTCACGCTCTCATGCCGGTATGCAAGACCGGAGTTTTCCTGCTTTGCGTGGCTTACCTTGTTGACGCGTCCTACAACCCGTTTCTGTACTTCAATTTCTGAATGGGAGAAGTAAATGAAAAGCAAGATATACAAAATAATAACTGTGGCTCTGTTCGCGGCGGTGCTTGTGATACTGCCGGTAATGACGTTCGTGACTCTGCCCTCGGAGCCTGCTCCGTTCTCGGAGAACGAGAACCGCACACTTGCGGTCTTCCCGGAGGTATCGTTCAAAACTTTCCGCAGCGAAAAGCTTATGACCGGTATCGAGGACTGGTTCTCAGACCGCTTCTTCGGGCGCGAGCAGTGGATAAAGGTGCGCAACGGCACCGAACGGCTTATCGGCAAGGTGGATATCAACGGCGTATATACCGCAGATGACCGTATGATGCAGATATGGAAGGGCTTTGACCCGGAGTTCATAAGCAAGAACCTGCGCGCGGTAAACAACTTCTCCGCGAAGTACCCGGACAAGCAGATGTACTTTCTCCTTGCTCCGACTTCACAGGAGGTTTACTCCGATCTGTTCCCGGAGAGCGCTCCGATAGGAAGTCAGAGCGAAATGCTGGAATTCTGCCGCGAGAATCTCGACACCGTGCAGATGATAAACGTGATACCCACAATGAAGCTGCACGCAGACGACTATATCTGCTACCGCACCGATCACCACTGGACGACTTTCGGCGCGTATCTCGCGTATTATGACGCTGCTAAGGCTATGGGATTCAAGCCCTCGGAGCTTAATGACTTCAACATAGAACACGCGTCAAACTCGTTCCGCGGAACGCTCTACTCCAAAACGCTCGATGACAGCGTGACTCCCGACATTATGGATTACTACCATTTCAAGACCGACAGGGATATAAAGCTTACGGTAAACAACGGCAAAGAGCTGAAAACCTATGACAGCCTCTACTTCCGCGAGTATCTCGATGTCAAGGACAAGTACAGTTCATTCACGGGACCAAACGTGCCGTATCTCAGCATAGAGACAGGAAGTGACGGTCCCGCTCTGCTGATGTTCAAGGACAGCTACGCACACTGCTTTATTCCGTTCCTGACCGCGCATTTCAGCAGGATAGACGTGCTGGATATGAGGCAGATAAACGACGGTTACACGAACTATGTCAATGTGAAGGACTACGACACGGTACTGTTCCTGTACAACGCTATAACATTCTCCGAGGGTACGGAGATCCGCAAGCTCAACATGGGTTAAGGAGGAAGCTATGGAAACGAGAGTGGCGGTAGTCGGGATAATTGTCGAAAAACCGCAGTCAGCGGAAAAAGTGAATGCCGTTCTGCACGACTACAGCGAGTACATCATCGGAAGAATGGGTATCCCGTACCGCGAAAAGGGTATCAGTATCATCAGCATAGCAATGGACGCGCCCCAGGACGCGATCTCCGCGCTCAGCGGAAAGCTGGGGCGTATAGACGGCGTGGGGGTAAAGGCTGCCTACGCGAAGAACTACTGATATCATGCCAAACCGGGAATGCCCGGACAACGGCTTCAAAGGAGATGCTGCCATGACACTTTACGTCAGTGACCTCGACGGTACACTGCTCAATAACGCGGGAAAGCTGAGACCCCGGGACGCGGATATGCTCAACCGCTTCATTGAGGGCGGCACTCTTTTTTCGTACTGCACGGCGCGCGGACTTGCTACAGCGGCGGAGGTGACGGCGGGGCTGAAGCTGAAAGCGCCCGTAGTTCTGATGAACGGCGTGTACATATACGATCCGATCACCGGTGAATATCCCGTCCGCAATATGTTTGACAGCAGGCAGCGCGAATTGCTGCGCAAAGCGGTCACCGACAGCGGCGAGGCACCGATGATCTTTGCTTTCATAGACGGCAGAGAACGCGTAAGCTATCTGAACAATTCACCGACGCTCAAAGAGCATCTTGCCCGCCGCAAAAACGACGGCAGGCGGCGGCAGGTAAGCGGTTACGACGAGCTGTTCGAGGGAGATGTGTTCTACGCGGCATTCATAGACCCGCTTGACCGCCCCGCTCTGGACGGTATCTTCACCGGGGAGAACGGGTTCCGGACAGCCTGCTACACCGACACATACCCGCCCCACCGCACATGGTACGAGGTATTCCCCGCCTGTGCGGGAAAAGCAAACTCCGTGCGGAAGCTGAAAGAGCTTACCGGCGCGGACGAACTTGTATGCTTCGGAGACAACGCAAACGATATCCCGATGTTTGAAGCAGCCGACAGGTGCTACGCTGTCGGGAACGCTATCCCCGCTCTGAAAGCTGCCGCAACCGGGATAATAGATACCAACGAGCGGTGCGGGGTTCCGCGTTTCATCGAACGGGAGATCTTCCCGGTCATAGACTGCCCGCCGGCGGACAGGAACGCTCCCGATGCAGTACGCTTCCGGGAATCCGTAGCAAAGGCGCTGGAGCGGGAACGAACCACCATAGGGACTCTCAACGAAAAGACTATCCACAACGCGCTGAAATGTTACTATTGCAGCGAAGCCGATCACGAAGCGAGAATAGGAGATTTCTACGCGGACGGCGCGGGAGAAAACGGCATATTCGAGATACAGAGCGGGAATTTCACCTACCTTGCGAAGAAGCTGTCACAAATGCTGCATATCAGTCATGTCACAGTGGTTTACCCGTATGAAAAGCGAACTCACAACTACGCTATAAACGAGCAGACCGGAGAGGTGATGTCCGTGACGACACGCACGGAAAACTCGTTTTCCAAGCTGTTCCTGGAGCTGTACAGACTGAAAGCGTTCCTTACCAATCCGAATCTCACGGTGCGCGTGGCATTTCTTGAGATCGACAAGAAAACGTATTTCAGGGACAGCCGGAGGATCCGGAAAAAGGGTATGAAAAAGGAAAAATGCCCTACCGCGTTCCTCAGCGAAACAGTGCTTGAAAAGCCGGAGGACTACCGGGTGTTCCTGCCGGAGGGGCTGCCGGAAACGTTCACCCGTGCGCAGTTACAGTCTCTCTGCCGAACCACCGACGCGGGGCTTATGCTGTCGGTGCTGGAATTTGTCGGCATAGCCGAGCGCTGCGGCAAGAGCGGGAACACGATTCTGTACCGCATTGCCGACAGCCGGTGATACCACACCCGAACCGAACGCGCCAGCGTGACGCTGGACCCGTCCCGTAACACGGAGATTCGAACATCTGCAAATAAAAAAAGCTCTGCCACTTAGACAGAGCTTTTTAGTTAAGTTAAGACTTCACTTCTGCTTTGTACTCCTCAAACGCCTGCGTGATCTCCTTCTCCGGCGCTTTCGTCACAAGCGATACTATGATATCCGCAGCAAGCGCTATGATAAACGCCGGCAGCAGCTCATAGATGTCAAACGCCCCGCCAAGCGGACGTACCCAGAACTTCCACACAAAGATCATCACGCCGCCCGCTGCAAGTCCCGCTATCGCGCCGTACTTGTTGGAACGCTTCCAGAACAGCGCAAGCAGCATTATCGGTCCGAACGTCGCTCCGAAGCCTGCCCACGCAAACGATACTACGCTGAATATCGAGCTGTCCTTGTCCCACGCTATCACTATCGCTACTATCGCGATGATGCCGAGGATAAGTCTTGCGGTGAGCATTGATGCCTTTTCCGAAAGCTTCAGTCCGAACACGCCTTTCAGCAGATTCTCAGACGCGCTCGACGATGCCGCAAGAAGCTGCGAGTCCGCAGTTGACATCGTGCACGCAAGTATCCCCGCAAAGATAAGTCCCGCAAATATCGCCATAAACGCACCGTTGTCGTTCATCAGAAACGCTATCTTGATTATCGCAGTCTCAGACTCCGCACTCGTACCGAGCGTCTCTATCTGCCCCTGCGCACTCAGTGTCCGCGCGATGATTCCTATGAATACCGCGACTCCCATGGAGATGACTACCCATACCGAAGCTATGCGACGGGAAGTCTTGATCTTGTTCTTGTCCCCTATCGCCATGAAGCGCAGCAGGATATGCGGCATTCCGAAATAACCAAGTCCCCACGCAAGCGTCGATACAATGCTCAAAAACCCGAACGGCGATGACGAGCCGTCCGCGTTGTGGTTCTCAAACAGCGTCAGATAGCCGCTGAGTCCTTTCGCGTTCTCGATAACGTTGTCAACTCCGCCCGCGGTGGTTATGCCGAAGATGACCACAACTATCAGCGCGGTCGTCATAACTATGCTCTGTATAAGGTCGGTGGTGCTTGCCGCAAGGAACCCGCCTATGCTCGTGTACAGTATGATTATGCACGCGCTTATTATCATTGCAATATGATAGTCCCACCCGAACAGCTGCTCAAAAAGCTTTCCGCAAGCCGAGAAGCCCGACGCGGTGTACGGTACGAAAAACACCAGTATTATCACCGCCGAGATGCCGAGGATAACGTTCTTACGCTCGCCGTAGCGCTTCGAGAAGAAGTCCGGCAGCGTTATCGCGTCTATCCTGTGCGAGTACACGCGCAGCCGCTTCGCTACGAGCAGCCAGTTGAGGTATGTTCCGACCGCAAGTCCTATCGCTGTCCAGCCTACCTCCGCGCAGCCGCAGAGATACGCGAGTCCCGGAAGTCCCATGAGCAGGTAGCTGCTCATATCGGAAGCTTCCGCGCTCATTGCCGTTACTATGGGTCCCAGCTTTCTGCCGCCGAGATAAAAGTCCCCGACATCGTTGTTCTGCTTCGAGAATATCACGCCGATAACTACCATAAGCAGCAGATAGACCACTATCGTTACTATTATTATTGTCATGACCGTTTCCTTTCCTTATATCCTGTAAATTCCTGCCGAACAGGGGGAGACTGTGACCCTGCCGTTTTTTATGCAGGCTCCTTTGCCGGTCTCGTGCAGCGCCCCGGACAGCTTTCCGTCATACGCGAACGACACCTCCCTGTCAGACGGGTTCAGCACCACAAGCAAGCGTTCTTCACCGCAGTTTCGGGTGTAGGCAAGCGGGTACTCGTTTTTTCCGCAGTACACGAACTCTATCTCTCCGCGGCTTTGCAGCGCCGGGTGCGCCATGCGCAGGGAGATGAGCTTCTTCACCTCACTGTACAGCGAACCTTCGTCCTTCATCTGCGCTTCCGCAGTCGGGCGGTCGGCGGCGGGGTCTATCGGTATGTAGAGCCTGTCGGACGGCGCAGCTGAAAATCCCGCGTTCACCGTGCTGTCCCACTGCATCGGAGACCGCGAACCGGTACGCTCATAGCCGCCCTCAACGGACGGGATATCCTCAACATACCTCATTCCGATCTCGTCACCGTAGTAGATGAACGGCGCTCCCGGCATCGTCAGCAGGAACAGGAACGCCATTTTCAGCCTGTCGCCGTGCAGGTACTTCGCAAGCCGTGCCATATCGTGATTTCCCGACGGTATGCAGATAAGTCCGTCCGAACCGGCTTTTCTGCGGCTTTCAAGGTACTTCTCAACAAATGCGGACGCATCGCCGTCACCGCAGAAAAACGGGTGTTCGCAGCGGAACAGGTCGTTGTAATGCGAGGGACCGAAGTGCAGCAGGAAGTCCATGTGGAAACCGCCGAGCAGGGACTTGTCGGGTTCTCCCCACTCCGACACCATTGCCGCATCGGGGAACTCACGGTCAAGGAACTCACGGACGTTCTGCCAGAGCTTTATGGTACCTTTGCCGTCCTCATCGTGCTTCACCAGCGAGTGTGCCATATCGACACGGAATCCGTCACACCCCATTGACAGCCAGAACCGCATGATATTTTTCATTTCTTCGAGGGTAGCTTTTGCGCCGGGGGAATCGGTAGACTGCTGCCACGGCTTATTGGGGTCGGGGTTGTAATATCCGTAATTGAGGGCGGGCTGGTGGGAGAAGAAGTTTACACCGCAGGCACCGACGCGCTCGGAAATGCCGATAAGTGCGTTCATACCTTCGGGGGCTTCCCAAGTATTATCAGTCCAGATATAGCGGTCGGTATAGGGGTTTTTAGCGGCTTTGCAGGATTCTTTGAACCACTTATGTTCCCATGAAGTATGACC
>JAGAWN010000273.1 GCA_017941355.1 Ruminiclostridium sp.
AACATCTTGTCCGCTGCTTTTTCAAAATAGCGGACAAGTAGCGGACAAAGCCCAAAACGGAGTAAAATAAAATCTCGGAAATGCCTTTAAATAGGCACTTCCGAGAACCTTCGCTGGTGACCCGTACGGGAATTGAATTGACCCCCAAGCATTTTGTTACTTTGGGCAACCTCTCGTTTTTCCTTTTATAATGCGGTTTCCGGCGTTTCATCATAAATCCTTTTGAAGTCATTTTGAGCAATTTTCAGCATAAATAAGTGGCAAATAAGTGGCAGACAGGTTAGATAGACGATACACATTTCTATTCGTTTTTCGGAGATTGGTTCTTTCACAAATGGAGGAACACAAAATGAATAGTATTATAAGTAAGCTCTACTATGGGGAGATTAACCCCAGCGAAAAGCCTGCACCCAACACCAAGCGTTGTATCGAGAATCGCGAGCTGATATGTTCCACCGAGGAGCAGCTGCTTGAACAGTTCCCGACCTGTAAGGAACTGCTCGACACATATACAGACGCTCTGCACATTGAGGCGCAGCTAGAATGTGAGGCAGATTTTGAGAGAGGGTTCCGGCTTGGAGCATCTTTGATTATCTCAATTTATGAAACCGAATAATAGTTATCCGCTGTCTGAATGGGCAGCGGATTCTTTGTAAAACCGCCTGTCCGGGATTGACTAACAGGTGGTTTTGTGATATAATATATAGTATATTTAGGCTGGTTGTCATAACAGAGGTGTATAGTATGAACCTTTCACAGAAGAAAAGACAGCGTATGCTCGACTTGCTCGCTCGCATCCGCGATGAGCACAAGAACGACGAGGGTATGCTCATAGCTATAAATGAAATTGAAAGCGAACTCAACGCCAAAAAGTATGGTCTTGTATGGGAAGAACACGAGGAAGCTGTCGATGTAAAGATGCGGACACATATTCCGGTATTCACAGAGGATCCCGACAGGGAGATAGCGTCTGCTCCGGATGATAATTATAATTTCCTGTTGGAGGGAGATAACCTGCATAGCCTGTATCTGCTTGAAAAGACACATAAAGGCAGAATAGATGTAATCTATATTGATCCGCCGTATAATACAGGAACAAACGATTTTATATATAATGACAAGTATATTGGACGAGAAGATAGTTTTTTTCATTCTAAATGGCTTTCTTTCATGAGCGCACGCTTGAAAATCTCACGACGGCTTTTATCTGATGCAGGTATAATTTTTATCAGTATCAATGATATCGAATGCCCGAATCTGAGACTTTTATGTGACAGTATATTTGGTGAGCAAAACTTTATAGGTCAGTTTATTTGGAAGAATAGAAAGGCATTGGACAGCAGAAATAAAACACGTTTTTCAAATAATCATGAATACATAATTGCTTACGCTAAAAGCATAGACAAGGCTGTACTTCAAGGAAAAGAGGTTTCCAAAGAGAAATACTCAAATCCAGACAATGACCCACGGGGCGAATGGCTAAGTTGTAGTATTCTCGGACTTGCAAATTCACAACAGCGTCCGAATCTGCATTATGACTTAATCGACCCTAAAACTGGAATAGTATATCCCCCAAATCCAAATACAGGATGGAGATATTCCAAAGAAACGATTGAACAAAAAATGGCAGAGGGTAGAATCTTGTTTCCAGACAAACCTTCTGGCAGACCAAGAGAAAAGAAATTCTACAATGAAATAAGAAGTCAGTATACTGGTGTTTCTTCTGTTTTATCCGAAGATGTGGGTTATACCGAAGATAGTAGTAAAGATATTAATGCTATATTTAACAAGAGAGCCTTTGATTTTCCTAAACCAGTGGCATTGATCTCTTTCTTGGTTTCTCAGATTCAGAATAAGGATACCACTGTCCTCGACTTCTTCGCAGGCAGCGGAACTACAGCACAGGCTGTTCTTGAACTTAACCGGCAGGACGGCGGTCATAGAAAGTTTATTCTATGCACCAACAACGAGAATAATATCTGTTCTGAGGTTACATATCCCCGAGTAAAGACAGTTATTACCGGCAAGCGTGATGACGGAAGTATATATTCGGACGGTATTCCGGCAAACCTTAAATATTATCGCACCGATTTTGTGGCGAGAGACGAAGAATATCTATCGGACGCACTTCTTGAGCATATCAAAGAAATGATAGAACTTGAAAATGCAGTGAAAATTGACGGCAGCGACTATATTATGATACTTGATGAGGAAGAAGCCGACGAGCTTGCCCAGAACTGGAACAAATATCCCAATGTCAAGGCAATATATGTATCGAGTGATGTCCTTTTCACCACCGAACAGACTAAAATATTTGCTGATACAGAAGTATATATCATTCCCGATTATTATTTTGAGTTCGATCTGCGGCAGGAGGAGAAAGTATGGTAATGGGCGGTATCGCACTTAAACTGTTTCCTTTTCAGGAAAATGCAGTTCTCAATCTTATTGATCTGACTGTATCCCCGGATTCAAAGCAGGTCATAGTTATGAAAGCTCCTACCGGTTCCGGAAAAACTGTTATTCTGCTTGAATACATTGATGAATATCTTTTCAGAGTAGATTCCAATACTGCATTTATTTGGTTTTGCCCGGGACAAGGCGGTCTGGAAGAACAGAGTCAGGATAAAATGAATAAACTACTGCCAAACCGCAAAACGCAAAACATCTTTGATGCCATGCAAAACGGCTTTGATGCAGAAACAACAACTTTTATCAACTGGGAGCTTGTACGAAACAGAAATAAAAATCTCGCGATCCGGGACGGTGAGCGCAAAAACCTTTTTGACCGTATAGCCGATGCACACAGAAACGGCATAAAATTTATAGTCATCATCGACGAAGAACATGCGAACGATACTAAGAAAGCACAGGATATTATAGATGCGTTTTCGGCAATACATACCGTCAGAGTCAGTGCCACAGCAAATCAGAACAAAAAATGCGAGTTCTTTGAGGTTGATGAGGTTGATGTTATAAATTCAGGACTTATCACAAAGGCTCTTTATGTTAATGAAGGCGTGACTGATAATGTCCAGATCACAACCGACTATGATTATCTGCTTGAACTTGCCGACAAAAAAAGAAAGGATATTCAAGATCGCTACAAGACAAATGAAAGAACGAAGTCGAAAAATATCCGCCCGCTTGTTCTGATACAGTTTCCCAATGGACAGCCCGAAACTATTGCCGCGGTTGAGCATAAACTCTCTGAGATGGGTTATACTTACGAGAACGGTATGGTTGCAAAATGGATGGCTGATGAAAAGAAGAATCTTTCAGAAGATTTTACCCATAATGACGGCATACCTGTTTTCCTGCTTATGAAACAAGCAGTCAGCACAGGCTGGGATTGCCCAAGGGCTAAAATACTTGTAAAGCTCCGCGAAGGAATGAGCGAGAATTTCGAGGTACAGACTATAGGCAGAATCAGGAGAATGCCGGAAGCTGTACACTATGAAGATGATCTGCTTGACTTCTGCTATGTATACACATTCGACGAAAAGTACAAAGAGGGTCTTCTGTCTGAGATTGATAGAGCTTATGAAACACGGAGACTGTTCCTGAAGGATAAATGCAAGACCTTTACGCTTGAAAAACAAGTACGCGATCTTGATTTTGACGGGTTAGGTGAACGTGATATTCTTGCGTTGCTGCATCAACATCTTATTTTCAAATATAAACTAAGTGACGATAAGGCACAAAACAAGAGCTTGCTGCAAAGTGCAGGATATGTTTTCGGCGATAATATTATCAATCAGGTACTGTATGGGCAGTTTGTTCGTACAACCGACCCTACCAACAAAGCCAATCTCAACGCAACAAACTATCACACTACACTTCAGAAAGCAGACACTCATAAAAACGGGTTGCAGCTTTTGCATAGTATTGACAGCATAAAAACCGCTATTGGTATACCAACTTCAAAAGTAAAGGTAATTCTTGAAAGGCTGTTCCGTAAAAGCACAAAGCGCAAGTATAAACTCATAGAACTTGACACGAGAGAATTTTATGCCTTTGTAATAAATAATGCCCATAAACTTCGTGGAGAATTCAGGGATATTACTGCAAATATGAGTTTGCAGATTGAACTTGTCAAGGCTCCAAAGACCTCCGATTTTCATATTCCAGAGCAGGACTTCTTCAAATACGATCCCGGCGTTAAGTCCGAAGTTGAATATCTTAGCAATGCCTATAACGATTATACGTCTGGCTTCGCTACAGGTCTTGTGCGTAGCACCTCGGAAATGCTCTTTGAACAGCACTGCGAAGCAAGAGCGGATATAGAATGGGTGTATAAAAATGGAGATACCGGTCAGCAGTATTTTTCTATAGTATATGTTGATGGCATTCAGCATCAATGGCTGTTCTACGCTGATTATATTGTCATGAAGAAGGACGGCACCATCTGGGTTATTGAGACAAAAGGCGGCGAAAGCCGAGGTATCGACAAAAATATTGATATTCAGATTGGTAATAAGTTTAATGCTTTCAAAGCTTACGCCAAGCAGCATAATCTCAACTGGGGATTCGTCCGCGATAAAGACAATCACCTATACATCAATAATACCGTGTTTAATGAAGATATGGCTGATCCTGAATGGAAACCGATAGATGATGTATTTTGAAAAAAAGCCGTGCTTTCCATTGCTGGAAAACACGGCTTTGGGTTTAACCTGAATCCGTGAAATTCAAGCACGCACAAACCTCTGAACGAGACCAAGAAAAGTATAAGCCCAAGCATTGCTTTTGCTGACCGCCAGGAAGAGCCTGCGCGCGTGTTTAGTAAGATGACCTGCAAAGTGTATCACGT
>JAGAWN010000274.1 GCA_017941355.1 Ruminiclostridium sp.
TATTTCGGCAGTTTCTTCGACACTGTAGCCTTCGTAATAATGCATATACATGACAATGCGATTGTTTTTTCCGATCTTGTGTATGAGATCGAAAACCCTGTCGCCGTAGCTGTCATAATGCACGGTCTCGCTTGCAGCTTCGAGCGGTACAGAATTTCTTCTCCAATGAGACCGGAGCAGATTTTTGCATCTGTTGACAGTACATCTTATAAGCCATGCTTTTACGTGTTCATCATCATGAAAGCTTCCGCTGTATGTATAAAGTCCGAAGAAAACGTCCTGCATTATATCATCCGCATCGCTTTGATTCTTAATGTAGCACAGCGCAGTCGAAATTACATTTCCGCGGTACATCTCAATATACCGTTCTACGTTTTTTGCATCCAATCCGGTCTCACCTCTTTTCCGTTGAAAGGACCTTTCATATACAACACAATCCGGACACGCCCGAAATGTCACGGATAAATCAAATTCGGCAATTTCAACAATATATTATCATACTTTTGTGCAGAATGCAACATTTATTGCAGATGTTGAAATTATATAACAATTATTGTATAATATTTTTGAAGAAAGTGTTACTTTCTGACCGATTTTGTTGTATATAAGGGTAGAGGGGGAGCAATTCAAAGACTTTGGGACATCTGATGAACGCCGGGGAGAAAGAGAGAGGAAGATGACCGACGAAAAGATAATCGAGCTGTACTTTTCCCGTTCGGAGGACGCGATTGCCGAGACAGACAAAAAGTACGGCACATACTGCCGCACAATGTCGCATAATATCACCGGAAGCCGTGAGGACAGCGAGGAGTGCGTGAACGATACATATTTAAAGGTGTGGAATGTTATCCCGCCGCAGCGTCCGCCGAGGTTCGGCGCTTTTGTTGTGCGGATATGCCGTAACATTGCGCTCAATATGCGGAGGGCGAAAGGTATGCTGAAACGCAGCGAGGAATATGAGGCGATACGCTTCGAGGAAGTGAGCGAGTGCCTGCCGTCAAAGGAAAATGTTGAAAAGACGTTCGATGAGAAAGCTGCAATAAAAGCGCTGGAGAAATTCCTGTCCGGGCTTTCTCCCGAAAAGCGTTCAATGTTCGTGCGCAGGTACTTTTATTTCAGCAGCTACGCGCAGATAGCGGCAGACCTCGGCGTTTCCGAGGGCAAGGTGAAAATGACCGTGAGCCGCACCCGCGAAAAGCTGCGGGAATATCTTGAAAAGGAGGGTATCGACCTATGACACGCGAGGACAGATTTCTTGACGTATTCGGGAAGATAGACGACAAATATCTTGTTACGGCATTGCCGGGAGCCTTTGAGCCCGATCTCGGGACTGCTGTAATACACGCCGACAAAAGTATCGAAACTGTGGAGATCACCGAAAAGGATATCCGCCGCTATCGGATATTGCAGGCTGTGAAATACTCCGCGGCGGCTGCCGTTGTTATTGCTGCGGGTGCGCTGCTGTGGGCAAATTGGGATAAGATAGCTGTATCGGGCGGCAAATCATCTTCGCCGGTTACGACACAGACGAATGATGTAACTGAGCCGGGCGGTGCGGTTGCCGTAACATCGGACACGGTCATTTCATTGTCCCCGCCTATCCCGATGACAACTTCCACGGAGGGCGATACGGGAGAGAACAGCGGCAATTACGATCCGTTTTTCAACAGCACCGGAGATGAAACAGAGACAACAGATGATAATACCTTGCCGGAGAATTTCAGCATTGCGGACGGACGCTATGAGACCGACATTTCCGCTGATATTGACTTTGAAGGGCAGCTTCAGGACGGAAGGATATTGTTCCGCTGGTCGCGTTACACCGGCGGGGAATACGATGTTACCGTGGACGGGTACACTCTGATATGCTCAGAGAACGGCACCGAATATTTTGACGTAGGTGATTTTGCGGCCGACAGCAAGGGGTGCGTAGTAAACCTTGACGGCACAGAGCAATTCCCGCTGTACTTCATAATACAGTGCCGGTTCAATTACGAGGGAATGGCTTTTCTCGGATATTCGGCGCCTTTTAAGATAGAGTGAGGAGAGGATATGGATAAAAAGATAAGAAAACGGCTTATTATCGAATATGCGATAAAAGTCTCACTGCCGCTTTTACTGTATTTGCTGGCACATATAGTAAACATAACTTATATACCGGGTCTGTCATGGCTTGGTTTGATATATATGCTATTGGTGACTTATTACTGGTATATCCTGCTAGCTGTATTCATTCTGGTATTATTCGTTCCGTTCGTAAAGCGCGAGGGCAGCTTCTTCAAAAAGTACATTCTCCCGCCGCTTGTCACCATAGGTATTATCGCTGGTATAATCGGAGTGATATTCGGTGTTATATTTGCAGCCGAAGGCATCGGAAAACTTGGTAAACACCTCAGCGACAGAAATACGGGCGCCGAGATCGACAGGTTTATTGATCGTTCCGATGAAACTCTCGTCTATACCAATCCCGCTGATGGAGAAAAATATTACCCCGAGGGTATATATTACAGTTCTGTAAAGACTTCAAGCGCGTTTATAGACTATGATGAACATGAAGTCGCGTTCGTTGTGTATGTCTGGGGGATAGACGATAAATACTATACCTGCCGGCTCGAACAGACCGAGTTTAAAACAAGGGAATTCGAGAACTACTACGATGACACTTTTGAGGCTCCCGACATAGGTGACGGGTATTACTATCAGACCTATACCGAACTTAACGCGCCCGGACAGCTCCTGTACACCTATGGAGATTACAAAAGATCTGGCAGCACTAACGGCGTTGCGCTGATAATGCGTGACGGCACAATGTGGGTCGCTCATTTCGAGCCGACAGACCTATCACTCGGACAAGATATATTCGGTTTTGATCTGTGCCATGACGGCGAACAGCAGAAGATTGAAGATCAGGAGTTGGAATATACACATCAAAAATGGAGCGAATGGAATGAAAATAGCAATTAAAATAATAGCAGTCCTTATCGGCGCAGTAATTCTGATCGCGGGCGGCATTTACCTTGACATTATACTCGTGGAAAAGCATAATGAGGATTACCCGGTGCAATACATAAAAGAGCATTATCCGAACGCCGAGATACTTGACATAGAGCGTGGGAAAAATCCCGCGTTCAGCGGTGGTCCTCACGCCGATTATATTCTGTTCGACACCGAAAAACAGATAATATTCAGTCAGGATTTCGCGCCGAAGGGTCTTGGCGGGCGGCTTGAACCCTTCGATATGGGCTACAGCAAATATGATGCCGCTATTGCTGCCCGCGAAGGCTGTGACCGTTGCCTTGCTGTGATACCGGAGGTATATGACGAGGAATACATAGCACGCTGCAATCCCGAAAGCAGCAGCGGTGTGCTGATATTCATACACAAGTGCGACGTGGAGAAATTTGCCGCGCTGTGCAGAGCGCTGACGGAGTTTGTCCGCAATGAATATTTACCGTCGAAGTCGGAGCGCGGTCTGTATATAGAGTTTACCGTGTTTGTCTGCGGTGACGAGTTCTATGATCGGGTGAGCAAATTCGACTTCACGCAGTACGCCAAAGATCACGCTTCGGGCAGTATCTTCCAGATGACAGCCTTTGACGTGGCAAAGCTGATAAACGCGGAGGTGACCCGTATCAGCGTATGCACCGAAGACACGATACCGTATGATTTCTATTATTCTCCCGGCGATCCCTCAGATGAAGAATACAGGGATCCCGCTGATTTTGACGAAACGCTGATAGTTTTCGACGGTGAGCCGAACGATCAGAGCGCCTGTGTCGTTGTTTTCGGGGTAGATTACGCAGAATAAGCATTAAAATGTGGCAGAATGGGCAGAGTTCGATATCACGTCCGTTCTGTCACTTTGTATTTATCAAAAAATATCAGAAAAATGTCAGGTTTTGGTTTTCTCATTCGTATTATATATGAAAGGCCTTTCAAATGTGGTCGGAAGGAAGTGAGAGTAAGTGAATGACATTGATTTGGAAAGCTGTGTACATAAATACCGGAACACTGTATTCGGTACCGCACTTTGCTTTGTAAAAAATCCGAGTGACGCGGACGATATTTCGCAGGAGGTTTTTATAAAGCTATATAATTATTCCGGTCAGTTCGACAGTGACGAGCATATCCGTGCATGGCTTATCAGATGTACCGTTAATCTGAGCAAAAGTCTTTTGCGTTCATATTGGCACAGATTTTCTGCCCCGCTTGAAGAAGCAGGCGACAAAGTTCACTATGACAGCGGGACAGAGCATACGGATATGCTGGAACTGCTGAACAGGCTGAGTCCCAAAATACGCGCGGTCATGTATCTTCATTACTATGAAGGTTATCCGGCAGCGGATATAGGCAAAATACTCAATATAAGCGAAAGCGCGGTTATGGCGAGGCTCAGCAGAGGCAGAAAGCGCCTCAGGTCATTATTGCTTGAGGAAAGGAATGAAGATGATAATGGATTACAGGAATATATTTGAAAGCTCATTGAACGAGGCACGTGAGACTACTCAGCTTCCCGATGACGACAAGTTTATTAAGATCGTTAAAGAAAGGGCGGTTAATATGGAGAAGAAAAAGGTAAGATCAAAGAAGCCGGCTGTTATTGCGGTTTCGATAGCGGCTGCGGCAGCGCTGACGGTTTCTGCGGGGGCATTGGTCAACTATTTTCATCAGCGATCTGTGGATATATTCTTCCCGGACGTTTCGGGAACACAGACAGAAACACTTATAGATGAAGATAGTCCTCTCACCTCCGCAAACAAACATTTCAGGATAACACTTGACAAAGCATATTATGACGGTGATAACCTTACCTGCATAATGACGGCGGAATCGCTTGACGGAACGCTTATGACCGTGCCAGATATACAGGCTTGTCATGACGGACAGTTCACAGCAGGTTCGTATCCGCTGCATTATGATATGTCGGGCGGACAGTTTCGCAGTCTGGATTTAGTCAAAAGCACGGAAACTCCGTTTGTTGCTCATATCTCGGAATATGAGCTGAAACGAATGGGAGTTGCGGGCGGTTTTGAAACTCTTGAGGGCGAGACGTATATAAGATTCGGAAAGCATCTTGGAGGCGGCATATTCGACGGTATAGAGCTTCGCGTAAACGTTGAAAAAAATGTTGACACAGCAGAAGTGTTCAGCGAAAACGGCGATAAGCTCATTATGACGCAGATAGGATTTTACTCCGATGAAATATCCGTACTGCCGAAAATGTCGGAGATCAGAAGCGGAGAATCTCATACATTCCCGGAAATAAGGCTCATACGAAACGACGGAACATTTAAGGAGTTTAATGAAGGTGATTATCCGTACTCTATGTGGTCGGATACATGGTGCTATTTGCTGTTTCCCGAGTTGATACAGCTTGACGAGTACAGCGGTATCGAAGTGGACGGAGTTCGTTATCTGAAAAACAGTTGAAGGCAATATCATGGCGCACAGATTTCGGTCTGTGCGTCTTTTTGCCATAAAAACTTTTTTTTCGATTTTTACTCAATAAACTACATATACAATTGAAAAATAACCGGATATATGATATAATAATTCTATACAAGTGTTGTTCACAGTGTACAAACGATGTTCGCGGGAATTGTTGGATTTTAACAAATCGTAAATTTTTTTGCAAAACAGCGTAACTTTTCACGTTTTCATTCGTTATATAAGCAGAAGGCTTATAAAAACAAATCTGGATAAACCAAGAAATATTTGAGGTATGAGATGCTTTCATTATACTTAAGCTTAGTCGATAACGAGGAACAGCGCACCCTCGTTGAACAGATTTATTCTGACTGTGAGCAGATAATGTATCGCACGGCGTACTCTATTCTGCATAACAAGCAGGACGCTGAGGACGCGGTACACGACGCTTTTTTGCGGATAGTTTCCGATATTGACAGGATAGCTTCGGTCGATCCCGGCAAACGCAGAAATTATGCGGTAATTGTTGCGAAAAATATTGCGATTGACCATTACAGAAAAAATAAAAAACAGGTGGACATCGAAGATGTTCCGGAGTATGCGGACGAGGAGACCGATGTTGAACGCTCGGCTTTCGGTGAATATGATGCTGCGGCTCTGAA
>JAGAWN010000275.1 GCA_017941355.1 Ruminiclostridium sp.
ATACAGCGGACAATTGCGGTCTTTTCCGGGCGTGGTGCATAATGTCATGTAATCACCGTTCACGCCGTCCCGGACATTCAGAAAGTAATTGTGAGTGTACATATCATCTATGGTCAGACCATGAAGCATCAGCAGAAGTGCGGCAATACGCGCACTGTTTTCTCTTGCCTTTATGTTATTTTCGCCTGTTGTGCCGTTCATGATTATTTCGAGAGATATGCAGCCCCAATTTCCGTTTCCATTGGTTTTGAAATCACCGCACGTCTAGTTTGTACTGTCCAGCGTCAGGTTCTGCCAAGCTGACTGATGCGTGACATAAAAGTGTGTGCGAGAAGTTCCCATATTGCCGTTTAAAGAAGTCGGGCAAAAATATTTCGTCCGACTTCTCCATTTATTTAAATTGTCATGGTAATGACAGACAGGTCTATTAATTTACTGCTTCCACCCTGAACACCATCAGAACGCCTACCGTCTCGTTTTCGCGCCAAAGATCATTTCGGGGCATGAACGTCTCACCGAAAATTTTGAACTGACCCTCGGTGTATGAGCCTTCTTCCGGCTCGTCAAGCTCAAGGATCTTCTGTGACTGACCGCCGTTCTGTGAAACTACGATCTGATTTGCAGAACCGTCATAGTAGTTCCTGTAGGCGTTATTATCGTCAGCTGCCTCAACATACAGGAACAGCGATTTTTCTGTCTCACCCTTTGTAAGATACGTTTCGGACAGCCGCACCGTATCCGGTACATTCTGTGCAACAGCGCTCATATACACGGCGACCTTGCAATTGCTCTCGCTGGTTATCTTCATTTCGGGAGAAATGATCGCGGCGTTTGAAGTCTCGCCATCGCTGACCTTGACATCGAGGTGATACGGATTGATGATGTATGATGTTGACGCGGGGAATGTGACCTTTATCACAGGCTCGTCGTCATCAGATGTTGTCGTTTCTTCCGTATTTTCTTCAGCGCTGTCCTCTGCTTCGTCCGTGCTTTCATCGGAGGCTTCTGATGTACTCGTTACTTTGGGCTCTGTCGTTTCGTTTGCAGTCGTTACCGATGTGCTGTCAGCCTCGGCTGCAAAAACGAAAGGCGAAAAGCTCGAAGCCGAAAACTCGACCATGCGTGCGCCGTCATTGTTGGTCACGATCTCGCTTTCGAGAAGCTCGGGATAGCCGCTATTGATGTGGTAAACCTTGATATTTTCGCTGTCGGCAAGAATATCGGGAACGCCAATATCGAATGTCACGTCGCCGCCGAGTTCATGTATTTTCTCGCTCGTGTCGGCATCGAAAACGCTGATATCAAAAGCGTAATACGATATTACATCAGAATCGAGAAGCTGAAGCGCTTCTTTAGCATACAGCGCAGCGGCATCGGTATTTGTGACAGTAATAACTGAAGAAGTCGGGAAATACGACATTCTCGCAGCGATCTTTGTCTTTACATCGTTTATGCCTGCAAGCTGCGAAACGAGAGAAACGGTCTTGCTTTCCTTCACTTCGGACGGCTGTGTTGTATCTTCGGTATTATCTGCGGTTTCCTCAACCGGAGCTGTCGTCTCGGCAGTCGTATCTTCCGTGGTTTCCTCAACCGGAGCGGTTGTCTCTGCAGTCGTTTCTTCTGTAGTTTCCTCAACTGACGCGGTTGTCTCCGCAGTCGTTTCTTCCGTAGTTTCATCTACCGGAACGGTTGTCTCGGCAGAGGTTTCTTCCGTGGTTTCCTCAACCGGAGCAGAGGTCTCGGCAGTAGTATCTTCCGTAGTTTCATCTACCGGAGCGGTTGTCTCGGAAGTTGTATCTTCCGTGGTTTCCTCAACCGGAGCGGTAGTCTTGGCTGTCGTTTCTTCCGTAGTTTCCTCCGCCGGAGCGGTAGTCTCGGCAGTCGTTTCTTCTGTGGTTTCATCGACCGGAGCGGTGATCTCGGCAGTTGTTTCTTCCGTGGTTTCATCAACCGGAGCGGTCGTCTCGGCAGTTGTTTCTTCCGTGGTTTCCTCGACCGGAGCGGTTGTCTCGGCAGTTGTTTCTTCCGTGGATTCCTCTGCCGGAGCGGTTGTCTCGGCAGTTGTGTCTTCCGCGGATTCCTCAACCGGAGCGGTTGTCTCGGCAGTTGTATCTTCCGTGGTTTCCTCGACCGGAGCGGTTGTCTCGGCAGCCGTGTCTTCCGTGGTTTCCTCGACCGGAGCGGTTGTCTCAGCGGTAGTATCTTCCGAAGTTTCCTCGGGATCAGCGACAGTTACTGCCACAAAATCGGGGATAGAATCAGGCGCTTTGTAAACATTTTCCCATTCCTCGGAGCTGCCCTCATAGAAAATTTCTGTCAAATTCGGACAGCCGACAAACGCGTCGATCAGAAGCGATTCTATCGTTGTATGCAGGACTATGCGCTGCACAAACTCGTTACCGTCAAACGCGTGACCGGCAATCTCCTTGACGTTTTCGGGAATGACAACCGTTTCATCTGTTCCGTTGTACTTCGTGAGCATATCAAACTCGTTGACGATGAACATACCTTCATCTGTATTCTCATATTGAGGCGGTATTGTAGTATCATCATCGGTTTGTTCGGAATCTTCGTCTGCTATGTCCGTATCAGTATATTCTTCGTCCGGAACACCATCCTGCTCATTATCATCGTTATAGTCAGCATCATCATAAGCGTCATCGCTGCCGGAAAAATCGGTGTCATTGTTGTTTTCATCGTCAGGCACTGAACTGTCGGAATTATCAGATTCGCTTTCGACAGCACCGCTGGTATCTGTATCATCAATAATTGTATAGTCCAGAAATTCTTCTGCACTACTGAGATAAGCGAGCTCAATGAAATACGCACCGTCAAAACCAATGCTCGATCTATCTGTAAGCTCAAAGTAATCGGGCATTTTATGATCTATTACCTGCGGAGCGGTGTTTGTATTTATGTATATTGCCGTCCCTGCAACACATAAAGCCAGTGCTGCCGCAACTGCTCTGATGATATTCTTTTTCAGCACTTTCACTTTATCCGACCTCCTATCATTGATAGTTTATGTTATTCAGCCTGCCGCCGCAACAAGCGCGTCCATGATCTTCATTATCCTGTCCTGCTCCTGCTTAGGGAGGTTGCTGATCTTCGCTGTTATGCCGCTATCGTTGCCGCTCGATTTGTTCTCTACATAATCGCAAAGCAGCGTGTCCGTCGAAACATTCAGCGCGTTTGACAGCAGCACCAACGGTTCCAGCGCGGGCAGACGCTTTCCTGTCTCATACGAATATATAGCCATTTCGCTAAGACCTGTCTTTTCCGCAAGCATCACCTGCGTCATCTTATTAGCAAGCCTGTACTCGCGGATTCGTTTTCCAACCATTGAATACTCCATACCGATACCTCCTTATGTCGCGTTATAAAATACCTGTTCTCCATGTGAAATTTTGATTATGTCATCAAAGCAGACTATCAGTCTGCCCTTGTATGTAAACGTGTCGTTATGCTTTATAAGCCGGAGCAGCAGTTCCTTATCTGCTGCAATACCCTTTATAATGGTATCATCAAATCCCACCGACAGAAAGAACTCTGTAAATTCAGATTGTCTGATCTTCGCGTATATTGAGATCCTATCCACTATCTTTGTGTTTTGCAGGAGCTCCGCGACCCTCTTGTAAGCAGCATCCTCCGACAGCAATGCAAAATTCAACTCATCGGCATGCTCATTTATATCCGCTCTTACTGCATCTTCAAGGCTCTTGCTCCCGAGCAGAAGATACCGGAAGAAGAGCGGCTCGAAATAGCTGTGGTCTATCGGTTTGTCGGCAAGCCCGACATTTCCGAAAATGATGTCAAGCGCGACCCGTTCCAACTCACGCTCGCGGAACTCGTCAAGCCGCTTTTCCGTAAGCAGCGACACCTTCCCGCCGATCGGCTTTTTCGCGCTGTACCGCTTCAATTGCCTGTCGAATGCAGTGTTGTAAAGCTCCTCGAACGCGGTCAGCTCCCGTAAAAAGTCTTTTCCAGCGTGCCTGTATCTGTCCGAGAGGAAGTAAAACTCCCCGCGCGCGTATATCCCGATAAGCTCCGCTGTTCCTGCACCGCTGCCGAGTGTGATGACCTCCGGCGGCTCGTAGATGTATCTTACGCCGTCCCGCACGACCGACATATATGTGTCCGATGAAACGAACTGGCTTTTTATGTATTCTTTTAATTCAATTGACTTTTCCATAAAACAGCTCTTTATATTAAATTTACGGGTTTTACATTTGCTATTTCGCATATATTCTTATCTAAAATAGAGAAGTTATAGAATTATAGTTCTACACGCCTTTTCTCGAAGCAATCGTAATATAAAAGTCAAAGTTTGATTTAGTATACTTGCAGATTTTGTTTATGAATTTAACATTGAAAAACTTATTATTAAATCCTATTTTTCATAGAATTTCTTTAACTCATCTATAGAATTTATACCATAATCTGAAAAATGAAATTCTCCTTCTATTTCAGCAACAGAATAATACCATGAAGAAGTACCGTATATGTTTGGTGTACTTACACCTGCTAATTTAGCAATCTGATGAAATACTGTAAGTCCGTATGAAAAGTCTGCGGTAAAATACCTTGAATGAAAATCAGGGATGAATCCGCCTTCAACTTCTATTGCCGGTGTTTTCAACCCTTTGAAGGCTGCAATACCTGAGATTTTCTTAGTCATAGCAGATGCTGTCGGACTCTCATAATGCTCTCGTAAAGATTTTACGTAACACAGCTGAAACTCGGGTAATGCTTTGCAGATCTTCTGTACTTCATCATCACAGGCAAGCAGCAATTCTGATGATTCATCGTCCCATTCTTCATAGAATAAAGGAATTGATTGATAAACGACTCCATTGTGATAATCCTTGAATATAGTCCTGAGTCTTGTTGTGTGCAAAATTGGATTTGAGGGCGTAAGTGTAAGACAAAGGTAATCAGGGACAGGCAGACAAGGTATGTCAAATATTTTCTGTACCAAGTCGCAACACTTATCCACTTCACAACGAGGAATAGAAGCAACATGGAGGTCACTTCTGTATCCTGTTGATTTGACCGTTTTACCCTTTTTCACTAAACGTGCAATAGCCGGAACTCGCTCTATGCCGAAAAAAATATTACCTCTTTCTATACACTTCCTGAACGCAAATTCACTTCCGCCGCTGCCAGGGACTACCCCGATAATTGCCTTATTGTCAGCATATTCGTATATTACCTTAGCGATATCGTCCATAAGCATTGCAGGAAATGTAATAATTATCAATTCAGCATTTTCAAATGCTACTTTTTGAGAATTAGTTGCTTTATGGACATTACCTTCATGAGTTGTAATTCCATTTTCATCAACAATGTTTATATGACCATCAAATAAATCGGGCTCAGATGTAAATACGATAACGTCATGCTCTTTTTCAGCACAATGTACGGCAAACTGCGTCCCAATGCTTCCGCCGCCAACTATGGTTATCCTCATATTACTTTTCCAAGTTCTTCTTTCATTGCCTTAATAAGCCTGTCATTATCATTAGAGTTTCTTATTGCAAGACGAAGATAATTGCGTCCGTTTGTCTTGGTTGTAAGTTCTTTGATAAGCAGTTCGTGCTTAATCAAGAGAGTTTTAAGCAGTTCTTTCGAAGAGATATTATCCTCAAGCTCAACCATAACAAAATTTGCCTGAGAATGAATCACTCTTACTCCTCTGATAGTTTCAAGTTGTTTTTCAAATCTGTCTCTTTCGGAACGAATCTGAACAAGTGACTCTGCATAATCTTTCTTGTACTTTTCTTCGATCTGCATATAGAATTCGCCGAAAGAATTAATATTCCAGATAGCGACATCTTTCTTCATTGCAGAGATAATTTCAGTGTTGCCGGAAGCTAAAACACCAAGTCGCAGACCGGGAACACCATAGGATTTTGAAATAGACTTCATGATATACAGATGAGGATTAACGGTAAGAATTTCATGAACAATAAGCGTGTTATCGGGTTCATCTGCGAAATCGACAAATGATTCATCAATAACAAGAGAGATATCTTTTTTCTTGGCCCATGCGATCAGTTTAAGCATATCAACCTTTGGAATATAGTTACCGCTTGGGTTATCAGGATTCACCACTATTATGTTCTGAATATCCTTATCTTCAAAATATGTAATCAAATCATCAGCGGTATACGAATAATCAGCATTGTCTGGAATGAAATCAACAGAATTCTCTCTGCTATATCTGTTAGGATACTCATCAAAAGTCGGTCTGATAAAGCCGATCTTACCACTCAGAAAACTCATAAGAGATTTGATAAGTTCAGCAGCGCCGTTTCCTACAAGAATATTTTCCTGATGAACAGCAAAGTTCTTTGCGGCAAGAAGCGAGTTAACTCTCATGCCGGATGGATACTCCGTAAGTAAGGTATCAAAGCTGGCTCTCAACTCATCTTTCATTTTTGCAGGAGGGAAATATGGATTGACAAGATAACAAAAATCGAGCAGTTTCGGATATCTCCAATACCCTCCGAATCTTCCCTGAAGCATCTTTACACGCTCATCCTCATCAGGTGTAAAAATAGACTCTGCAATGTCAAGATCCTGAAGATCGTCGATTTCATACCATTTCTGACCACTAAGGCGCTTTGCCTTGATAACAGGAGTATCGAGCATTGCGATGACACGCAGCACCTGCTCATAATACTCATTTTCTCCAAGAGCAGACTGATATGCATCAAGGAACGGAACATAATGGGTTTCCGAAAAATGTTTACTGAATTTATAGATGTTGACTGTCTTATAATAGTCCTTGATCTCAGCGTACTTAAACTTTTTGCCGGGAACAAATGCTTCTATGCTATCATCTTCTGCCAACTTTACACAAGTGCCGTCCATCCAGCTTTCGTACTTGTCTACAAGCGCAAGCGTATCTCTCGGGTCTGATATCAAAGCATCAAGAACGCTGTCCTCAAAGATAAGATCAGACTCAAATAAAAGAGTATCTTCTTTGCAAAGCAGATCCTTTGCCAGTGCAAGAGAATAGATATTATTTGTCTTATCGTAGATAGGGTTGTTGATATAATCAATTGGGGTTTTGATGCCAAGAGTGCTGATATATTCAATCAGCTTCTGCCCTTCATAACCTACCACGATGATAATGCGCGATACATTTTGCTTCTCGATCTGATGAAGCATACGGTCGATTAGCGTTATACCATTGACTTTAACCATACACTTTGTATTATTCTGAGTAAGCTCTTTCAGTCTTTTCCCCATTCCAGCAGCCAAAATAATTGCTTGCATTTTTTACTCCATTCTCTAAGAAAATATACATTGTTCAATTTAATTATAGTTCAATGACATCTTTTGTGAAGATACACATTCTTTAATATAATTATGGATTTTTTCTCCGGCATGACCATCGATATTATTGTTTTCAAAAAAGTGTTTTCGCTCTTCTTCGGACAAGCTGTTATTGATCCTGTCAAATTCAAAATTCCCTGTTGTAACGAGTTCATCTTTATCCGTAAAAACCACAGGTCTGTCAGTAAAAACAAAAGAATATGACAACGTGCTTCTTCTGTCTCCATAGTAAATATCAGAGTTAATAACAGCTCGGGTCGAGTCGGGAGTGTCATCATATATTCCGATTGATTTTGCCAAATACATCCTCTTTAACTTATTGAATGTGCCTGACAGCGTCGGCATCATACTTGTAATGGTACTTTCCAGTAAGGGATGAGGTCTCCACCATAACACATAATCATCAGCAGTTTCAAAATAGTCAAGAGTTTTTTCTATTTTTTCAAGGTATTTTTCAGAATTTTTTAATAAAGCACTGATGGATGTGTTATAAAGCACAATTTTTCTTCTGTCTATTATTATTCGTCTCCATTTATCAGGAATCGGATAATTTTCCTTTTTTGCGTTTATTATAGCATCTATTTTTGGAGAACCAAGTGGTACTATTTCCTCTTTAATTTTATGTTCAGGCACTTTTAATTCTTTTGTATAAACGTCAATATACAAATCTTTTATTCTGTTTGATTGCACTATAACCTTATTTGAGTTGAGTACGCCGGGACAAATGATAAAAGATTCTGAATATACTTTAGCAAAAAAATAATACGGGCAGTAAACAAGCATATCTGTATATTTTTTTAGCTCATAGGAGTAATATCTTGGATCCACACTTGTTACATAGTTGTCGCCGTCATAAGGATTATGTATATATATAATATCCGGTCTGCGCTTTTCAAGATCATAGCTTTCATGGTCTATGATAGGAACATACTCGGGAAAATCCTTACCTTCATAATGATACCTGCCGAAGGAATGATCCGGGTTCCGGGCGTAATAAGGGATCGGCACGACATATACATCACAATCAGGGTCATCGTCGGCTGCCTTCCATATACTTTCAAGGGAGTCCCACATACATGCCTTATATGGCATTATTGCAATTTCCAGTCTGGACTTTATATCGCTCTTGACACTGTTTTCTGCTTTTATCAGAATCTTATCAAGTGTTTTGCAGGACTTGCTTTCATCTGACCGCTGTGACAGCTCATAAGCTGTTTCGCAGTATTCCTCGAGGAATCTGACTGCATCTGTCCCATCGCCTTCAGCTTCGTCTATTGCTGTTCCTATCTCGATCGCCATATTTTGGCACTCTCCGAGAAGTGATACAGCTGTATCAGTATCACCGATATTCATAAAATTTTTTATCTCGGTATGTGCTTCATACATCGTACCGAACATCTGTAAAAGCTGTTTTTTTACTTTTCTGTTCATAACACTTTATTTACCTATCCTGTTGACGATTTCACTGACAGCAGACGTCACATTTATTATGTGCTGTTTAAACCGCTCCTTCATAAATCAGACATTTATGCCGATCCTGCTGTACAGCACATCTATATCGGGATCATCCGGTGATATTTGCCTGTATTGATCAAGCATCTGTTTTGCAGATGAAAAATCGCCGCCAGATATAAGTCTTCGGATATTCCTTTTGACCTTCAGAGCAAGCCTTTCCATTTCTTTTGAGGGATCGGAATTTACAGATTCCTCAAATTCTGAAATTACGTTTTTTTGATACTCGTTTATAACAGCCGCGATGCCATCATAACAGGCTACTGCCTTCTTCATTGCTGCAAAGCACTCCTTATAACGCTTTTCGTTTCGCATTGCAACGATCTCATTGGCAATAAGTGCGGCTTTTATCTCAGGTAAGAGCTCGTTTGCAGCTATCCCGCTTTTCTCAGCATATCTTTTACCAAGCGCCGCGTAATTTTCAAACAGCTTATCGACCGAAAGTTTTACAAAAACACCGGGCTTGGGACATCTGTATATTGGTACGATCTTCATGCAATACTCATAAAATTTCAGTACAGAAGGGATCTTGTCAACATCCTTCACATTGTCACACGAGTATTCCTCGAACTTTTTTGCAAATCCGTAGATATTCATATAACAGATGTAAATGCACAGCTTCATATTGAAATCTTCCGGAACAAACAGCTTTGAGATGTCTTGATCATTACTTACAGCGATCATAAACAGATCTGCGTCATCATCTATGCCATATTTTTCTGCAAAGTCTGTCAATTCTTTTTCAGTGATCGTATTTTCGCTGAAATAATCGTTGTAAAAACTTATCTTATCGGTTATTCGCTGTGAGTCTTTTCCTATCTCAGATATAGCGCCGATTATACTGTCTCTTTTATCACTGTAATACATTCTGTCACGCAGCAGCTCAATGAAAACTCTTTTACCAGTTTCGTCAAGCTGTCTATAGTATTTCAGCGCACCCTCGTAGTCAAAATGCTCCATAATATCTATTTCTTGATGAACGAGGGCTGTCACATGATCGTCTTTTACTATATATTTATAAATTGGCAATTTCTGCAGATACATCGATGCCGTATTATATCTTCCGGCAAGTATGCAGCAGCGAGTAAATTCGTTAAGTATCGGTATGAAATTTCTCTCAGTGGCTATTGTGTATGTCTGCAAAAACATATCATATGTATTAAGTTTTCCGCTGAATATAAGCTTGTAAAGTTCAAAATACTTTATATAAGCTTCTATAGCATCATCATATTGATTTATGCGGTACAGCGTCATTGCCTTCAGTCCATATATTTCCGCATCGGTAGTAAGCTCCTTTGAACGTATAGCCTTATCCATGCCGAAATAATCATCACTTATTTTTAACGCTTCCTCATATTTTGCGGCATTAACAAGGCTGTTCATCTTATCACTATATAGAACAGTCAGAACAATGCTGTTATTTTGCTTACAAACCTCAATACCTTCCTCCATAAACTTATCAGCTTTTTCGGGATCATGTCCGATAAAGCACTCGTATAACTGAGCATACAGCATTTCATCATGCTGACCAGACTCATATTTTTTTATCAAGAGTTCAGAATTTCTCTTGAATTTTTCTTCAAATTCGCTGTTATCGGCATAAGAGTAACCATAGTGGTCACACATAACATCAAGTTTCTTAAATGGCGCTCCGTATGTATTAAGCGACTCATGTATCTCACCGACGAATCGGGTATGAGGAAGGATCTTTGTAATTCTCGGACCACTGAAATCAGCAAAATTTTCCTTTTCACCGCCCTTCAGGTAATTTCTTATAGTATAGGAAGCGGAATTATATTTCTTATATTCCCCTGAATTGAAGAAGTTTATTATACCGTCGCACGATCGGAATATCTCATCTGCATCAACGAACATATACCATTCGCCGTGTGCCTTCTCAAGTGTGGAGTTACGCGCCGCCGCAAAATCCTTTATCCATTCAAAGTAAAAAACGTTATCTGTGAATTTCTGTGCTATCTCGACAGTACGGTCAGTCGAGCCCGTATCGGCGATTATAAGCTCGCTGTCCACATTATCAAGTATAGGTTTTAATGCGGTAAGACACTGCTCCAGATACTTCTCCTCATTTTTGACAATCATTCCGATAGATAAAAGCATTTTCGTAGTTTCCTTTCAAAAGAAATTCAGATATTTAAGCAGCCGCCACAAAGTCAAAATTAAACACCAAGGTTATCGTAGCCGTATCTTTTGCAGTCCATTGTCTGTCATTGCAGTTTTCTCCGACAAGGCACGAGCTGCTTGCCGTGTCAAGCGTGATCGACAAAGACTGCTGATCCGGTATCGGCGTAAATTTTGTGCATCCGTTTGACTCCGACCACGATGAAGGTGCGCTCGGCGAAAACTTTATCGCGGTATTCGTTCCGGAATTTCCTGCCTTACCTTTCAGCGAAAGCCTTATTATCCGCTTATCGTCGCCCGCCGCATCACCTGTGACCGCGTTTTTATTATCATTGTTAGCGTCTTCGATCTCGACCGCGGACACGTTATTGTTAGTTACCCTTGCGTACATGAGACAGCCGATACCGATGCCGCTGTTGTTGGTGATATTCCATGCAGAATTGCCCGTACCGTAGACAGGGACAAGGAATGTATCGGTCGATCCACTTCCCGATGCAGCCGCTTTTCCGTTCTCGTCAACAGACATCTTATACGGATTTGCAACAAACGAAAGCGACTTCGGAAGAGTGATCTTCAAGGTCGGAATAACCGCCGTGCTCTTGATAGTTATTGAGGAATTACCCTTAAGGCTGGTGCTTGTTCCGCTTGACGCTCCGCCAGATCCTGTAGATGAAGAGAACGATGTGGAGTGATCTGACGAGCCGTCGGGCAGGGAAATTCCGCTGTACAGCGACGACAAATAGGTATGATAACTGTTTGAATCCTGCTGCTTGACTTTTGCGTATGTAGGTACGTTGCACCATGTTTCCCACACGCCCTGTGCGCCCTGATCCATCCACGTAACATCGACCGTGTACCAGGAGCCGTCAAGCTTTACGAGATTCCATGCGTGCTCGCTGCTTACCGTCATTATACAGTCGATATTTGCCAAATTACAGAAATACACCATTGACTGCGCATATCCGTTGCACACGCAGGCTCCGTCAACTATCGCGGCAGCAAGGCTCTGGTCGAACGGGCTGTTATGTGTATAAACTATTTTTTCTATTAGTTTTGTGTAAATGACTTCCTCTTTTGCAAAGTCACCGGAAGCCGCATTTATTTCAGACATCCATGAGGACGTTACATTGCTGATTTGTGATTTGTATGAATTTCTTACAGACGCGGACTTGAATTTGTCCATTATCATAGGACCTATCTTTCCGGCTGTAAGTGAATAACTGTAACCTCCGAACGTAAAGAAAAACTTCGGATTGGAGTGATAGAAAAGATTATATACCTTGTCAAGCTCCGCCTGTGTAAAGCTTGAAGGTTCAAATTGAACTACCGCGAAATAATCATCGGTAACATCAATATATGAAGCAAGAAATTCATTAGCGGCAGACAAAAGACTGTCATACAGCGCCTTTTCCTTGCTGTTCAGCTGGCGGTAGAAGAAATCCGTAGAGCCATCACCCGCGGAATTGGCATACGCCGCCGCGTTTGGCGTGAACCACCGTCGGCTCTGAGCCGCGAGAGTGTCCCGCTCCAATGACTGTTCTATGTACTCGGCTTCTTCCTCCGTTATTTCAAATCCTACGGCAGTAAGTCCGCCGTTCATGTTGGATTCTGAAATAGCAGCAGTTTCCTTTGCAGTGAGAGAATCAGCGGGATCATCTTCCTCGGCAAACGAATCGATCGACAATATCCCTATTGTCATTGTAAGCGATAAAATCAAGCCGATAATTTTTTTACCCGTAAACATATCGCCAACACCTCCCTGTCTTAAGATCGCATTAAAACGCTAATTCGCTAAATATCCCAAAACCGCCCCCGAAGCTTTTTATTACCGCGGGGGCGATCCAATTTTAGGTCAATAGTTGTGCACTATTTGGGTTCAGAACCGATTTTAATTAGTCAGCCGCTACCCAGAAATCGAAGTTGAATACTACGTTTAATGTAGCTGTATCCTTAGCAGTCCAAGCCTCTGTGCAATCTGCGCCTTTCTTAGCTGTTGACTTAGTTGTATCAAGAGTAAGGTCAAGCGTTCCCGAAGACGGTATCTTTGTAACCTTAGCAACTGTATCAGCAGCCCAGCTTGCAGGAGCAGCGTCTCTTATAGGAACGCTAACAGCCGTGCCAGATTCACCCGCATCATTAACGGGAGTTGCCTTAAGAGCAAGTGTAAGCTGCTTCTTTGTAGCGGCAGCAGCAGTTGTACCGTCTATATCCTTAGGAGTCTCATCCTTACCGTCAAGTATCTGAAGCATAACCACATTTTCATCTCCAACCTTGATAGCCGGACTTGCATTAACTGCCTTAGCATAAAGTGCTGCCGTCAGGGCAACGCCACTGTCGTTCTTTACCTGCCAAGCCGTGTTAGCTGTTACAGTTTTATCGGCGTTTGTTGTTGTGCCATATGTCGGTACGATCGTAGTTGTCGCTTTATCGCCGCTGTTGGTTACTTCACCTTCAGCATTTTTCTTTGCTACCCAAGCCTTACCTGTGGTCTTGTCGATCTCCATAGCGTAGGGGTTAACTACGAAAGCAAGGGTCTTAGGAAGTGTTACCTTAAGCGTAGGGATAAGTGTTGTAGCCTTGAGAGCGATAGAAGAGTTACCCTTAAGATCTACGTCAGCCGCGAAAGCTGTTGTTGCGAAAGCGGAAACCGCCATGATAGCTGCGAGTGTAGCAGAAATGATTCTCTTTTTCATTGTGTCTTTCCTCCATGAGTGAAAATTTAATGGTAATAATTTTCTTTTTATCCGACATCAAGCTTGACTACCACCGATATCTGACCCGTCATAGTCTGATGATCGTCAGCGACTGTGGTAAACACCGTCACGACCTCGTGTACTCCGGGTTCAAAGCTAATTTCGGACTTGAAATCCTCAATGACTGTGCCGGGAGCCAAAAGACCGGATAAATAGATTCTTTCAGCATACGTTGCGTCCGTATAAATTGCTATGAACATATCCTCGGTATTTTTTTCCGAGTTCGCCAAGTGGCAACTGAAGTCCGTTCCGTTTTCGCTGAGTGCTATGTTCTGATATTCAAGTGCGATCTCTCCAACATCGACCTTTTGCTGATCAATCATTTTGTTCAGATCATCAGCATTTAAGGCAATTGCAGAACCGTCATAATCAAGTATAAGAGGGTTCTTATCCTCGGTTGACGTGACCGCCGCCGAGGATAATACCGTCTCATTTCCGTCAGACTCAACTCCGCTATTGTTCTGTGAAAGAAAAACGAGAGTGACTGCAGCGGCGAGTACTAAAACGACCGCTATCAGAACAATAATTATTATCTTTGACTTCGAGTCTTTCTTTTCTTCTTCAGCCATATTACCTCCGAATTTTCATCGGAGGTCGCCGCCGCCTTTTAAACGGCGGCACTCCGAAAATAAATGTTAAACTTATTAGCCGAGGAGCTGGAGAACGCCCTGAGGCTGCTGGTTAGCCTGCGCGAGCATAGACTGTGAAGCCTGCTGGAGTATGTTCGACTTTGTGTACTTGATCATTTCTGTAGCCATATCAGTATCACGGATCTGAGATTCAGCAGCAGAAAGGTTCTCATTAGCTGTGTTCAGCGAGTTTACTGTGTGTTCAAGTCTGTTCTGGACCGCACCGAGCTTAGCTCTCTGAGTAGAAACTGCCTTGATAGCATCGTCGATCTTGTTGATCGCATCATTAGCAGAATCCTGCTTAGAAACATTGATGCCGTCAACGCCAAGTGCGCCTGCACTCATGTCATCAACATTAACGGTAAGTCTCTGATCTTCAACGCCGTTAGCACCTATCTGGAATGTAAGACCTTCGCCTGTGGATGTAATTGCATCCTTGTAAACACCAGCACCGCTGATCTCAGCGCCAAGTGTTGCCATAATACCTGTAACTGCAGTATTTGCATAGAGCTTGACATCCCCATCCGGAGCGTTCTTATCATTATCATATAACTCTACCGAGTAATCAAGTCCCTCCTTAGCGAGGAGCTTCTCAATGTCATTAGCAGAGTATTCTGTACCTGTAGCAAGGTGCAGAGTATAGGTTCCGTTTCTCTTGTAATCAGTTTCTTCATCCGCATTTACGGAGCTTGCTGTTACGCCTTCCTTACCGGCCGCTACATCGAAAGCTATCTCGATTTTTCTTGTGTCTTCGCCGTAAGAATTTGATGTAAATCTTATAGCATCAGCATATCCTTCTGTCGAAACGCCGCTTACGAGAGCACTTACAAGAGCCGCTGTAGCTGTTGCTCTTACGCCGCCGACTGTCTTGAAAGAGTTATCGCTTGAGTTAACAGCAGCCTGTATGCCATTAGCAAGTTTTACACTTACTTCGGGAAGATTAGCCGTCTGACCATCCTTCTGTCTGTTAGCGCCTTCGATCAGCTTATCGAAATCAGCCTGAGTATAGCTCTGACCTGCAACGAGGTTGATAGTAAGTTTTTTACCAGCTGCATCCCAAGCCGCATTCTCGCCGCCCTTGCCGGAAGCACTAGTGGTCATGAGAACTTCAACGCCGCTTATGTTTGCAGTAATTACTGTGCCTGTAGCAAATCCGCCTGCTTCAGCGCCACCAGCCGTGATCGTCGCACCATAGCGAGGACCGTACTCTGTTGTAGAGCCTGTTCCGGAGAGGGAGCCGTCTAAAAGCTTCATCTCGTTGAACTCTGTAGCCTGCGAAATTCTGTCGATCTCCTCTTTAAGAGCGTCAACTTCGTACTGGATCTGCTCGCGGTCATCATCTGTGTATGTGCCGTTAGCGGACTGTACGGACAGCTCTCTCATTCTCTGGAGGATATCCTCAGTTTCCTGAAGGCCGCCTTCAGCTGTCTGAATAAGCGAGATAGCGTCGTTAGAGTTTGCTGTAGCCTGTGTAAGACCACGGATCTGGCTTCTCATCTTTTCAGATATAGCGAGACCTGCTGCGTTATCCGCTGCACGGTTGATGCTGTAACCTGTAGAGAGCTTTTCTGTGGACTTCTTGAGACCTGCTACGTTCTTGCGCATAGCTTCGTTTGCATTCTGAGCGCTGATGTTGTGCTGTACTACCATTCCCATAATTGTTCCTCCTTGATTTTCCGAACGATACCGTGGGTCGGTATCGTTCTACTCGCCATAATTCCTTTACGGCGAGCCCGTTTGGTTTTGTTCGTACTCTTTTAGTACAAAAGAGGAATAATTATACAAATAATTGTGCATATTCTACAACGCAAAGCCGCACATTTGTGCATATTTAACAAAGTTGTAGGAATTTTTTATTTTGTGCTAAAG
>JAGAWN010000276.1 GCA_017941355.1 Ruminiclostridium sp.
CAAGTAGTTTTTTCCGGGACAAAAAATAAAGTGGAAGAAAAGTGGAAGAAGTCGGGCAAAAAGAATGTAGAGCCACTAACAGGCAATGCCCGCAAATGGCTCTACAATCGCATTTCTATGGTCTGAGTGACGGGACTTGAAGTAACCGAAAAGCTTTTTGCAAATTGCTGTTTAGTTAGGTAAATGTGAATATAATGCGGAATATCGGCAATTAGCATTAAATCTCTTAAAGTCTTTTGTGGCGATTTTTTGCCACTTATCGAAAATAATAATGTCCAAACAATGTCCAAGCCGCAGCACATATCTGTTTATTGTCTAAATATTATTTTGGAGGATTAACAGATGAACAACATTCTTAACAAGCTCTATTACGGGGAGATCAATCCCAGCGAAAAGCCTGCACCCGCTACAAAGCGTTACGTCGAGAACCGCGAGCTGATATGCTCCACCGAGAACAAGCTGCTTGAAAAGTTCCCCGACTGCAAGGAGCTGCTTGACACATACACCGATGTGCTCCACATTGAAGCACAGTTAGAGTGCGAAGCAGACTTCGAGCGCGGCTTCCGGCTCGGTGCTCTGATCGCGGCGGAACTGGCGCAGCCTATCGAGTAACATCAATCCTATCAAATCCCCTTGGCGCAAGTTGAGGGGATTTTTCGGTTGTTATATTTTTTTATCAATGGACACAGCTACCGGTTCTATAGATACCGGCTTACCCTCGCTTGTATAAATTTTCGGTTCGGCAGTTTCTGTCATCGAAGGAGACTCCAAATCGGACTCGTCTGTCTGTACATTGTTTGCGAGGATCTCATTTCCCATTTCACTGATTTCCACGACATCTGTTTTGGGAGTATCGGATCTATTGCTTTCCTGCAATTTCTCTTTAGGCTCTTTTGCTTCTTCTTTGCGTTTTTCAATAGCTTTCTCGCGTTTAAGCTCCAGTTCCTTCTGTTCTTCCTTCAATTCCTTTGAAAGCTCATCTTGTGCCTTATCACTGTACTCGTGAGCTTTCTCCTGAAAATGTGTAACATATCCCATTGCACGTTCCATAGTATCGGTATCGCCCCTGCGTTCCGCTTCCTTGTAGACCCGCATCGGTGTACTCGTCAATTTCAAGTTCGCACTTGCACCAATCAATCCTTCCATACTTCCTGCTTTCATAAAAATCTGCTCCTTTCGTTTTACATAGCTTTTGCCATATAATCATATCGAACAATCAGGTTTCCTTGCTGTTCACTTGTTTTATCGGCTATGTATATGCAAATTTCAGCAATTTGTTGTAAACGCCGGATTTTTTGTTGTGAAAGAAAAAAATAATATTTCACAACAAAATATCCGCATTTCACAACAATGATTAAAGATTATGACGATTTTTCCGATATTAAATATGAGGTGATTTGTAATGAGATTTGCAGTTTGTGATGACAAAGCCGAAATGCGGCAGGATATATCGGAAAAGATCGCGCTGTTTAGCCCGGGAGCAGATATTTATGAATTTTCAAACGGTGAGGAGCTTATCGCAAGCACCGATATATTTGATATTATTTTTCTTGACATAGGAATGAATGGCATTGACGGTATGCAGGCGGCAAAGAAGCTGCGCAGCAAGGGCTGTAATTCCGCTGTAATTTTCGTGACCGCTTTTGAGGACAGAGTATTTGATGCGTTTGAAGTCGGCGCGTTCAATTTCCTTGTAAAGCCTATAGTGATCGAAAAATTCTGCAAAGTGTTGAAACAGGCGATAGAAAGCCGCACCGCGCCGCCTGTAATAGAAACGAACGACCGTTATATTACAGTCAGGACAGGCGGTATAAGCACCAAAATTGCGCTTTCGGAGATAATATACGCAGAGGTATTCAACCGCATTGTAGTTTTGCATACAAAGGGCGGCAATATCGACTATTACGGTAAAATATCAGAGCTTGAAGAATGTGCAGATAACAGCTTCTTCCGCTGTCACCGCTCATTTCTGATAAATTTGCGATTCGTTGACAGCTACACATCATCCGAGATCACAATGACTAATGGCGACAAAGTTATTCTCGCACAAAAACGATACTCCGAGCTTGTTAAATCATATCTGCAATTTATGAAAGCGGAGGGGCGGCGAGATGCTTAATGTGTTTAAAACATATATGGAAATAAGCCTAATGCTTACAAATCTCGCAACATTTTCCGTATATGCAGTCGGTCTTGTGCAGTTTCTCACGCCCTTTACTCAAAGTAAGGCTACAAAGTGGGGAGTGGGCGCGGCGTATGCCGCTACGATGACAGTATTGTATTTCCTGCCGTATGATCTTGACAACTTGGCAGCCTACGGAGCGGGAGTTATTGTTTCTTTTGCGTTTTTCTCACTCCTTGACCGAGGAAATTATCCACAGAAGCTGTTTCTCGCATTTTCGTTCTTTTCGCTGCGCTGGATCGCCGCAGCAATTAGCAACACTGTATGGGTCAGATTCGGTGAAGCAGCGCTCGGTTTCTTCGTTGACACGTTCTTATTTGACGAGATGAAACTGATACCGATATTTACGGTTTTCTATACTATTCGCATTTGTTTTTTTGCTGCGGTAATGTATTTTATGATAAAAATATTTCACAAGGTCTATGTGAGCAAGGACGGGAAAATGAGTATCAGAGAGGCGCTTCTGCTTATCCTACCGAGCATTTCCGGAGTGTTCAATTATCGCATATTGCTTTATTTCAACAGCATCGATACACAGGAAGCATTCATCAAGCCCTATAATTGGGTTTCATTTGTATTCTGCATCGTATCTTACGGAGTGCTTATAGTCGTTATTTATTTCTATGAACAGATAAAAGCCGCACAGCGAAAGGAAAAGGAGCTTGCAATGCTTTCGGTGCAGACTGACAATATCCGTGACTATATCAGTGGTGCGGAGAGCTTGTACCGTGATATACGCGCAATAAGACACGATATGAAAAATCATCTCTCGGTACTCGCAAGGTTGAGTGACAAGGGGGAGAAAGCGGCGTTTGACAGTTATCTTGCCGAGGTGCAGGAGCACATAGGCGGCGACAGTGGTATAGTCAGCGGTGATCCCGTGACCGATGTTATCCTCACCGAAAAGCAGTCGGAGGCTGTCAAACGTGGTATTGAATTTAACTGCGATTTCCATTATCCGGAGGGCTTCTCGTCCGGTGCGCTCGATATGAGTATTATACTGAATAATGCGCTGAATAATGCAATTGAAGCAGCTGAGATATGTCCCGAAAATAATCGAAAAATAAGCATTGGTTCATACAAGAAAAACAAGGCATTCACGATAACTGTAATGAATACCTGTATTGGTAATGTTGAGCTCAGTGAAAGCGGAATTCCGCATACCACCAAATCCGACAGCGAAAATCACGGCTTCGGGCTGCTGAATATTAAAAACACCGCCGAAAAGTACGGCGGCGGTATTGACATTGAAAGCAAGGACGGAGAGTTTACACTGACGGTGCTGCTGATAATAAAGTAATTTTATATTCCCGGATTCGTCCATTCTCATCACAGGTGCAGGCAACAATAAGCCTAATGACCGGAGCGCTATTCGCGTGACAGCGTGACAAACGTGACAGTTACCATCAATCCCTCTCCACTAAAGGATTTCCACTGTCACACTCACCCGTGACAGCAGCGTGACAGCCGTGACACCCAGCGACCACCGAGAAACCATACCAGCGTGACAAACGTGACAGCAGCTCTCAATCCTGCTCCACGAAAGGCTTTCCGCTGTCACACTCGCCTGTGACAGCAACGTGACAGCCGTGACACCCGGCGACAACCGAGAAACCATACCGGCGTGACACCGTGACAGTGTGACAGGCGTGACACAGCACATCAGATAGTTTCTGCTAACTCCTTGATGAACAACTATCTTCTCCTATGAAAGCACTCTCGCCTTTGTTACTTTCTGCGAAAGTAACGCAAAGGTACTTTTGACAGTGCGGCAAGCCTTCTATCAAAAGTACCCTTGCGCCAGCCGTTCCCTCTGGACTCCCTTAAAGCGCTCCCCTCTGTACTTGTGTGGGAGCGTGGTAATGCCGCCTTTAATAACTGGGGCGGCAGGAACGGCTAACGCCGAACAAAGACAGCAGGAGCTGTCACATTACTGTCACGGACGAACGTGACAGCGCAAAGCTACGCCGAGAACGTGATTGAGGTCAACTGTCACATTTGTCACGCTGTCACGCATACTCCTCAAATATCCTTAAACTTGAAAATCAAAATTTATAGTCTTGATTAACTTTTTCACAAATGATTGTATCCATACAGTGAAAGTGCGGAATTCCACCACTATTATCTTTAAAAATGACTTCATTGATATTAAGTATTTTCCAGTCAGAGAAAAAGCAAAAAAGTTCTCCGGACTTCCACATCTTTTCCTCTATATCCCAATCGGGCGGCAATTGAAGAAATGGCTTTTCAACAAAAACATTGAAATATACTATTCCGTTTAAATTCGTTATTTTAGCAATTTTCTCAAAGAAAGCATATTTGTTTTCATCAAACAAATATTGAACAGTTCCAGTCGAATAGATGATATCAAAAGTATCATTTACCTGAAAAGTATTAATATCATCAACGTATGCGTCAACTGTTACATTATTTCGGGCAGCAAGTTTCTTTGCCTTTTCAATTCCGTTTTTTGTTATATCGAACGCAGTTACTGAATAACCTTTTTGAGCCATATAAACAGCGTCTTTTCCCTCGCCACAGCCTATATCTAACACCTTTTTGGCAATTGAAACTGGTCGAAGATTTATTAATTCATCGCAAAAACCAGCGGGTTTAGTTCCCCAGTAATAATCATCAGAAGAATACCATTTTTCGTAATTAGTTCTTATCTTTTCCATATTAACATTTCCTGTAAATCTCGATTTAGCTTTTCAGCTATCACCGCTATTATACCACCACCGTCCGCCACTGTCAACCGCGTCTCACTTATCACGCTGTCACGCCTTTGCAGCTACCAACAGAACAGACGCTTTCTTTGCCAGCTTCTTCTCGCGCTCTTTATCAAACTCGCTCATAACCTCAACCGCGTCCGGCACGTCTATTTTATCCCACTCAACATCGCGTATCAGCCGATCACGTTTGTTTCGTATATCGTCCTTGTACTCCACGAATTCGTCGTGAAACTCAATATACTGCCTGCTGTCGGCTCCAAACTCGTCCTTGACCTTCTTGACGTAGTTCTTCATATAGCTGATAGAGCGCTCGACCTCGTGCTTGATCGGGTCGGTGGCGGTGTTATCCCGTATCTTCTTGATGTTTTCGTTCCGCGCTTTATCGCCGCACTCTTTGGAGCAATATTTGACACGTCCGTTTGCAGGCGCAAACATCTTTCCGCATATCTCGCAGCGCGTGATCTTAATGTCGTGCTTCTCGCAGCCGCGGTGCAGGTCGCAGATGAAGAAACCCAGCGATTCGCAGACCGTGTACTGCTTATCTCCGCAGATAACGGCAGTCGCGGTGCAGTCGGGATTGGCAAGCGTTCCGGCAATAGACACGAACGGCGCTGTCAGCTTGGTAAAGGTATTCATCAGCTCGGACTGCCACTTCTTCCGCTTCTTTTCAATGTTCATTGGCAGCGTCAGACCGTTGATGAGGGTCGTGAGGGATTGCTTACCGCTCCCGAAATCGGTCTCTGCGTTCCCGAAATCGTCAAATAACCGATCAATGATGTATTGCAAGCAGATGTTGTCATTCATTGACAGCGCCTCAAGCGGCTCCATAGCAGCCTTGCGTTCGCCCTTGCTGCTTGTCAGCGCATTGCACAAATTCTCAACTCCGGTTTTCAGCGCTTCGTGGTTTGCCGAGAGCTCATATATCTGCCGCACGATGTCTGAAATCTTATAATCTTTAAACTCACGCACTTTGGTGTCATTTGAGATACCGATGTGCGCTTTTCCTTTTCTGTACTCGAAAAAATAACCGAAATAAACCATAAACCGCTCCTTTTTTTAATCATCAAAACCGCAATTCTTAAAATTCTTTGTTGCGTAGTTTAGTATATTATAGCCTATTTATGCGGAATTGTCAAGCCTTTTAAACTACCGCAAAAGATGTAACTTGTAAAA
>JAGAWN010000277.1 GCA_017941355.1 Ruminiclostridium sp.
GCGATCACAGAGATACAAGTACACCGCGACCGCCCTGTGCTGTAAATCACAGCAATAAATATCTTTCCTTGTTAACGCAATATATCACCCCTGTCTGATCGTATGATCTTCCTTGACTCCGAGAGCCTGTTTCTTCCTGCGTATCTCCGCTCGCTGTTTTTTGTCGATGTGCATTCTAACGCTACGGTCTGTCTTGTTATAATTCTCATTCAGCAACCGCACAAGCGAAAGCAACATATTCATGTACGCATTCTGTACACGGGACTGATCGTAACTTTCCATATGTTCAAGAAGGCTCTGCGCAAACTCATTTCCGGCATCTGCCGACCGTGTAAGCCAATAGACTGCCAGCTCCTTGTCCTGCGGAATTTCACGACCGAACAGATACAGCTTACCGAGAGCGTAAGCCGCTGTACTCAGCTTGTCGGCAGCATTCTGCAACAGTACCACAGCTTTCCCGGTGTTCTGCGGTATGTCGCCGCCGATATAGTAATTCCTATTGTCGGAATATACATCAAGAAAGATCTGTGCTGTACCGAGTATTTTATTGACCGAACCGAGCGAGTGTTTTCCACGTTTTATCGGGAAGTACGAAACACAGTCAAGCGAGGACAGAAACGGTGCGGTCACCTTGAAAAAGTTGCCCATCATAAGGTCTGTTGCCCAAGCCGTCTGCAATTCGGAAAGGCAGTCGAAAATATAGAAGATCTCTCTGCCTTCCTTTTCAATGACATTATGAATGTCCGCTGCGAACGTCTCGAATCTGTGAGAAAGCGGTATCAGAACTCTTTTTATTTCAGTAAAGTAACCGGTCAGCGGCTCGGTGTCCGCATAACGAAGATAAACGATGCTGCGTTTGTCGCGCATAGCCTGTGCGATGAACGGTGTCACGAATGCCTTAAATTCTGATAACTCCGAAATCCTCCATACTACATTATCACCGAGCCGTATGCTGTCGAGTGCCGTATCCATTTCGGGAATGCCCGAATTTATCCTGTCAAATGCTGCCATATCAAACCCCACAAAAACATAAAACGGCGCTGAAATAACATTTTCGTTATTTTCAGCGCCATTGCCTTTTTATATTGTAGCATACGGAAAAATTTTTGTCAATAAAGAATTGTGCTGCTGCCTTATTCGCCCGACACAAAGACTGTGCCAGAGCCTAATATTTGCAAGATTAGAATTTTAATTATTCATAAATTACCCGTTTTTATTTGCTCGATGTTGATTCGTTTGTACAGAAATCACATAAATCGCCGTTTGTGTTGACAACCACAAATCGACTTGATATAATTGAAACATAGAAAGCGAGAGGACAATGGCGTCAATGCTGTTGTTCTCTTTTGCATAAGTCAGAAGGTGAACGATTATGAATGAAGAAAGAATTAAAAATGCAGAAATTATGCTTGACAATGTCGGAATGACATACGATGCGGCAGACGGCAAGAAAGTACAGGCGCTCACAAGCGTTACAATGGATATACAAAAAGGCGAGTTCATCTCTTTGCTCGGACCGTCGGGCTGCGGCAAGACAACGCTTCTGCGCATAATCGCAGACCTTTTGCAGCCAACCTCGGGAAAGGTGCTCATCGGAGGTGAAACTCCGAAAGAAGCCCGCCTGAAGCGCAAGTACGGAATGGTGTTCCAGAGTGCGGTGCTGTACGACTGGCGGACTGTGATAAAGAACATAGAGTTGCCGCTGGAGATAATACATGAAAGCAAGGCTGAGCGCCGCGAGCGCGCGGTAAAGATGCTCGATCTCGTCGGTCTTTCGGAGTTTGCGAACCATTATCCGAGACAGTTATCGGGCGGTATGCAGCAAAGAGTTGGTATAGCACGGGCGCTGGCATTGCAGCCGGAGATACTGCTTATGGACGAACCGTTTTCGGCGCTTGACGAGTTCACGCGAGAAAAGCTGCACATAGATCTGCTTAAAATCTGGCGAAAGACGAACAAGACGATAATCTTCGTCACACACAACATTTCCGAGTCGGTATTCCTTTCCGACAGGGTATGCGTACTGTCACCCCATCCCGGCAGACTGTCTGCGGTGATCGACATTGACCTGCCGCGTCCGAGAACTATGGAGATAAGAGACACTCCCGAATTTACCGCGCTTGTGGCAAAGGTAAGGAACAGCTTTGAGGGAGTATAGGGGCTGATATGAATGAAAGTGATAAAAAAGATAATACGGAGCAAGTTGTTTATAACTCTCGTGTGGATAGCGGTAATAATCGTTATATGGGAGATCTGCGCGGCGCGGGTAGCCGAAGTCAAGCGAACTCCCGAGAATGTTCTTCCGCATCTGAGCGGCGTTATTGATTCACTTACAAGCGACCGTAAGATAAACGGTTCGCAGACTGCACTCGGAATGGTGCTTGAAAACGCGGGCGCAACTCTTTCCCGGGCGGCGGTGGGTTATGTCATCGGAATAGCGCCAGGATTCATACTTGCTCTGCTGATGAGTCTTTCGGATATCATCGAAAAGATCGCGTTTCCGTATCTTATGCTGATCCAGTTTATACCGATACTCGGAATGGCACCGATAATCAACGCTATAACGGGCGATATTGCAGTAAGCCGTATCGTGATAGCCGCGATACTCACTTTCTATCCTGTCGCCGCAAACACGCTTGCGGGGTTCAAGGCAGTACGACGGGAAGCGCATGAGCTGATGTACTCTTACGCTGCAAGCAAGCTCCAGCTTTACACAAAGACGATGATACCCGCCTGCATACCGTACTTTTTAACGGGGTTGAAAATATCGGCTCCTATGGCGATAACGGCATCTATACTTGTCGATACACTTCAGGGCGGCATCGGGCTTGGCTGTCTGCTGTCGCAGTCGCTCAAAGGTGCGATGACAAGATATGTGTTCTGGGATATCGTATTTTTCAGCGCAGTTATCGGAATACTGAGCTTTTACATAATGGGGCTCATCGAGACGCTGCTCTGTCCGTACAAGAGACTCGAAAAGAAAGGAAGCTGAGCGTATGGCTGCAAAAGTGAACAAGAAGCGGCGAAGCGCTGTGCAGTCGGTAGTCTGTCCGATCATTTTCGGAATAGCCCTTATCGCCGCATGGCAGACAGGGCTCCTGCATATCTTGCTGAATACCGACGAATATGTTCTGCCATACCCTACACGCATACTCACGATAATGGGCGAGAACGGCGATAAAATAATGACAAATGTTTGGGCTTCTGTGCAGGTAGCGGTGTTTGGACTGATATTCGGGTCGCTGCTCGGCTACCTGATAGCGATATTCGCGGCGACATTCCCGAAATTCGGCAGCGGCGGACTTACGATAGTTTCCGCATTCAACGCAATACCGATAGTTGCGCTCGCGCCGGTAATAATCAACTGGACAAAGGATGTTAGCTCCGAGGCGGAAGTGAGAAGCACGGTAGCAAAGGTGATAGTCGTAACTGTCGTAAGCATGGCATCTATGAGCGTCAACGCCTACCGCGGGCTTACAGAGCTTCCCGTATTCTCTGACGATCTGATGAAAACGTACGCGGCGGGCAAGTTGACGGAATTTACAAAGCTCCGGCTCCCGAACAGCGTTCCGTACATCTTCACGGCACTGCGCGTGAGCGTCCCGGGAAGCGTTATCAGCGCACTTGTCAGCGAGTATTTCGCCGAGTACGTCATCGGCGTAGGTCGGCAGATACGTGAAAACATACTGATAGCGCAGTATTCCACAGCTTGGGCATATATCGTTACAGCTTGTATCATAGGTATCGTGATGTATGCGGTGCTCATGGTAATAGAGACAATAGTCCTGAAAAAGCGCAGGTAACTGCACTTATATAAAAATAATATGTAGAACAAAGGAAAAAAGGAGGCAAAATCTATGAGATTTTCCAAGAAGACAATGGCAGCCATGCTCGCTGCCGCAATGATCGTATCGGCATTTTCCGCGTGCGGATCTTCTTCCGGAAGTGCCGGAACAACAACAGCAGCCGCAGCAACATCGGCAGCGGCAACAACAGCCGCAGCAGCGGCAGGCTCGTCTGACAGCGGCGCCGCAATGAGCGACAGTGACCGTATAATCTCCGCCGCACAGGCAGGAAAAGTCGGAAACTGGGGACTCGGCAACGAGTATGAGATATTCGCGCTTCTGACAAAATACGGTCAGGAGAACAAGTTCCTGTCACAGGCGTTCGACATGGACGGCTTTGACGATGATTCGATAACCCTCGCGTCCGCAATGACCTACAATGAGCTCGGACTTGTGCAGAACAGCTATGAGGGCGGTTACGGCTACGGCGACAGCGTCGGCATCATAGACATGAACAACGAGGGGGTTGCTATGCTCGAAGACAATCTGTTCTGTACCAAGGCATTCGCGGAAGCAAATCCCAACACCGTGAAAGCATTCATTTCTGCTTCTATGAAAGGGTGGAAATATGCTTGCGAAAACCCGGAGGAGGCTGCACAGATAGTATTTGAAGCAGGTTCTTCCGTCTCCTCCGATCATCAGGCATATATGGCATCGGAGGTAAAGAAGCTCGTTGAAACAGACACGACCGGCAGCACCGTGACCGATTATGGCAAGATGGACGAAGCGGCAATGCAGCAGACTCTCGATCTTGCAAAGCAGTACATCTCCCTCGATGACAGCACAGCGGCTGAGAAATTACAGGCGCTCACCCTTGACGATATCCGCAGCACAGCATACTGGACAGACGCTATGGCAGGCAGCTTTGACGCTCCCGAAAAGACAGATGTCTCAATTCAGCTCAAATGGCTCCCGCAGGCGCAGTTCATGGGATATTTCGTCGCAAAGGCAAAAGGCTATTACGATGAAGTCGGTCTGAATGTTACTATCGTTTCGGGCGGCGGTGACATCGGTGAAACAACAGCGGTAAACAACGGTACAGTTGATTTCGGTGTAACTTGGGTATCGAACCTTATATCCGCAAACGCGGGCGGTATGGATCTGCTTGAGATCGCGCAGGTATATCAGCGTTCCGGTCTGGTACTCGTGTATAAGAAATAAGGAGAACAGTATATGGATATGATAATCAAAAACGGAACAGTCGTAAATGCTTCCGGAACCTTCAAGGCAGATGTAGGCATAGAGAACGGAAAGATCGTCTGTATCGCCGACAGCATAAGTATCGGGGACTGTGAGAATGTGATTGACGCAAGCGGAAAGCTCGTGCTTCCAGGTGCGATAGATGCGCATACCCACCTTGCAATGCCTTTCGGAGGTACAGTATCTTCGGACGATTACTTTGCCGGAACAAGAGCGGCAGCGTGCGGCGGAACTACCACGGTATTTGATTTTGCATTGCAGGATTTCGGCGAGAAGATGACCGATACCGTAAAGCGGCGTGATGTGCTCTGCGCGCCCGTTGCGGCAGTTGACTACTCGTTCCATGTTGCGGTAAAAGATGTCGAGAATGGACTTATCAACGGCATCGGCGAATGTGTCGATATAGGAGTTCCGTCATTCAAGGTGTTTATGGTGTACGATTTCGGAGTTACCGACGGCGTATTCTTTCAGGTGCTGCAAAAGGCAAAGGAGGTCGGCGCTCTGATCGAAGTCCACGCCGAAAACAACGAGCTTGTGAACACACTCACAAAGAAGTATCTTTCCGAGGGCAAGACAAGCGCCTGGTATCATTATATGTCCCGTCCGGAATTTGTCGAAGGTGAGGCCGACGAACGCGCTATACAGTGGGCGAAGGCGACCGGCGCTCCGCTCTACATAGTCCACCTTGCGGATAAGCAGGGCGTAGAGGCTGTCACAAAGGCAAAAGACGAGGGATATGAGATCTATGCGGAGACCTGTCCGCAGTACCTCGAATTTACAAGTGAAGTATATAAGCGCGAGGACGGCAGGAACTTTGTCTGCTCACCGCCTATGAAGGGCAAGGAAAGTCAGGACGCGATATGGGAGGCTATAAAGCGCGGCGATATCGACACCGTTGCTACCGACCACTGCCCGTTCCAGTCGTATGAAAAGGACTGGGGCAAGGACGATTTCTCGAAGATACCGAACGGCTGTGCTGGCATTGAAAATATGTACCCGTATATGCTGTCGGCAGCGAATACCGGGCGGATAAGCTTTGAGCAGGCTGTGGCGCTGTGCTCGGCAAATCCCGCAAGGATATTCGGCTGCAAGGACAAGGGCGCGGTCTCTGTCGGCAAGGACGCGGATATCGTGATCTATGACCCGACAATTGATTTTACGATAACGAATGAGAAGATGCACTCCGACTGCGACCATACGATATGGGAGGGCGTGACAGTTCACGGCTATCCCGTTCAGACATACTCCCGGGGAAGACTCGTTTACGACAACGGCGAGTTCGTCGGTGAAAAAGGCTGGGGCAAATTCGTAAAGTGCAGCTTAAAGTAAGGTGATACGATGCTGAAGATCAGAGAAGAAGCGGCAAGATGTCTGCTGTGCGCGGACGGCGCCTGTACAAAAGCCTGTCCGCAGGGCTTTGACCCTGCAAGAATGATACGTGCGGTACGATTTGAGAACGAAGCCTGCGCCGGCAGCTTCACAGATGCCGCAAAGTGTGCGGAATGTGACGGCAGATGTGAAAACGCCTGCATACATTATGACACACACATACGCATACGGAGTATTGCGGCGCAGCTTCCGGAACCTGTGGAATACAGTTCCGGACCCGATCTCTCGATAGAATTCTGCGGCGTTCGGTGCGAAAATCCGTTTTTCCTTTCTTCCTCTATCGTTGCGGGCGACTATGATATGGTCGCCCGTGCGTTCGAGGCAGGCTGGGCGGGTGCAGTATTCAAGACGGTAGGCTTTCTGATACCGGAGGAGGTGTCTCCGCGTTTCGGCGCTATCGGAAAAGAGGGAACACCCTTCATCGGTTTCAAGAATCTTGAACAGATCTCCGATCACCCGCTCGAATACAATCTCGGTGTGTTCAGGCGGCTGAAAGCGAACTACCCCGGAAAGGTGCTGGTCGCGTCGATAATGGGGCAGAATGACGAGGAATGGGTGCAGCTCTCGAAGCTCGTTACCGAGGCAGGCGCGGATATCATCGAGTGCAATTTCAGCTGTCCTCACATGAGCGGCAGCGGGCTCGGATCCGACGTCGGGCAGGATCCCGCTCTCGTGAACCGCTATACCGAGCTTGTAAAGAGTGCAACACATCTTCCGGTGCTTGCAAAGATGACTCCGAACATCGGAAATATGGAAGTCCCGGCAATTGCGGCAGTCGAAGCAGGCGCAGACGGTATAGCGGCAATAAACACTATAAAAAGCATACTCGGGATAGATGCAGAAACGCTTGAAAGCAGTCCGTCGGTAGGCGGAAAGTGCTCGGTCTCGGGATATTCCGGAAAGGCGGTCAAGCCGATAGCGCTGCGGTTCATACACGATCTTGCGAAATGCGGCAGGCTCGCCGGTACGGAGCTCAGCGGAATGGGCGGTATCGAAACGTGGCACGACGCTCTGGAGTTTATCCTGCTCGGCTGCAAAAATATACAGGTGACGACAGCGGTGATGCAGTACGGCTATCGCATTATCGACGACATCATCACGGGTACGAAAGCGTATATGCAGTCCCGCGGTATTGAGAAAATATCGGAACTTGTGGGTGCTGCACTGCCGAATATAGTTCCGGCTGATACGCTCGACCGTGCAACTGTGGTGTTCCCGAAATTCGACAGGAAGAGATGCCTCGGCTGCGGAAGATGTTATATATCCTGCAGCGACGCAGGACATCAGGCTGTAACCGTTGAAGACGGCAAGGCAAGGCTGCACGCGGGGAAATGCGTCGGCTGTCACCTGTGTATGCTGGTCTGTCCGACGGGGGCGATAACCGATAATAACAAGAGGGTATAATGTTTATATAATCCATTGTAGCTTGTCTTCATGATTTGTTTGAAGAAAACATCTTTATTTTACTCACACTACCAAGCCTTTTGTGGGCTGAATATCTAAATTGGATACTTATGATGGCTCCCCGACTCTGAACAAATCCGAAACATCTGTAACGATTTTCAGCGGGAGAGGAACCGTTTCCGGCTCCTCCCTGCAATTGAAATTGACGACAATTTTATCATCGTAGGCGTACACCGAGTTGACGTAGGTCTCGATGATCCGCAACTTGTTCCCCTCGTCCGCGAGGTCAAGTTCGGTCAGTCTGGTCAGCCATGCCACGATCTGTTCCTTCGTGAGCCGGCGTTCCTTGATCTCTTCGCGAATGATCTTTGTCTCGATCTCGGACTTCTTGGCTTCAAGCTCCTTCATATTGCCTGTGCCGCTCCAGTAAATTACTGCTGTTTTCATAGTTATTATCCTCCTTTTAATTCATTTTTTTCTTAGATTTCTTTTGCAAGTATCAGTTTTAATTTTGTCCCATACTATCTCCGAACATTGAGAAGTCACGCGAACCGTTCGCGCCCGTGAACGCATACCCGCTTATTCCGAAGA
>JAGAWN010000278.1 GCA_017941355.1 Ruminiclostridium sp.
AGCAGAGTGAATATCACCCTGGCGATAGTTGTAAAGTGCATCAATCATCATAATCCGTCCTTTCGGTCATTTCAAACATCATTGTTATTTTACCGATTTTAAGCTGTTTTGGATATGGTGTCCTAATTTATCACTTACAAATGTAAATGGGTATGATGCATGCTGTGTTCTGATAGAAAATGATAGGGAAAGGGATATAATGATGTTCATATCCTCACCCCTATTTTATTCCCGAAGATGACGGTATATTTTGACTGTCTTTTCATTTAATCCTGCCTTTCCGACAGCCAAATATATTGTTGCAATAATTATAATGATATGATAAAATAATTACTGATTATATGAGACAAAATGCTCTTCTCAACCGTTTTATATACAGAACGCGTTCAAAACTGTGGAAAGGGGTGATAGTGTGACCGATGAAGAATTCATATCCGATGTCGAGCAGTATAAGAATATGCTGTTCCGTCTTGCCTGCAATAACACGGGAGACATATCCTGCTGTGACGACATAGTTCAGGATGTTTTTCTGAAATATTTGAAATGCCGAAAGTCTTTTCCGAACGAAGAAAGCAAGAAATACTGGCTGATACGGGTAACGATAAACAAATGCAGAGATCACACGAGCCTCTTTTGGAACAAGCGTAGGCGCGAGTTTGACAGCAATGCCGAATACAGAGAAGATGTTACAGCAGATGAAAAGATCGCTCTGCGGGAAGCTTTGAAAAAACTGCCGCCGAAATACCGAGATGTTGTCTTTCTGTATTACTATGAGGGCTACACTACATCGCAGATAGCTTCTATTTTGAAAGTAAGCACCTCTGCGATAACATCAAGGCTGCAGCGCGCTCGTGAGATGCTGAAAAAATACCTTGAATGAGGAGGGTCAATATGAGTGTATATAAAGAGTATCTTGACAAAATGCAGTCGTCCCTGACAGGTGAGGAAATACTTGAAATTGCAAAAAGAGGACGCGTAAAAAAGCCGATCAGAAAAGTATATGCAGCCCTTGCCATAACAGCGGCAGTTTTCATAACCGGAACCGTAACGGTCGGCGCTGCCTGCAACTGGGACTTTAAATCGCTGCTGATGAATGATTATTCGCGCAGCAGACACGAATTGTCACAAGTCAACGAATACCGTGCAGGAAGAGAACAAGAGCCTTTTATGTATGAAGGCACAGTAAAATATCCGAAAGGTATAGAAATTTATCACGAGCTTTCCGAAAAAGAACTTGACCTTCTCGACAGAGTTACGATACCTGTCGGAAAAACATTTGAGACCGATGAACACATTTTAACAGTGCACGGGATCATATATGACGGTTATATTATCGGCATAAATTATACTATCGGCAAAAAAGAAGGAACGTTTTCCGATATATATGAATGCGGAGATACAGATCACTATTTCAATTACAGTTTTTATGACATCAACGGAAATGATCTTTCGAAACATGGATGGATAGGCGGCTCAAATGGAAACGGTATCGACACAAGCAGCGTTTCCGGTACCAAATATACTATAGCCGATGATAATTATGATCTGAAAAAGCTGACTTTTAATATCGGTCACGCCTATACGGACAGTTCTAGCTTCACAAGCTATCCGAAATGCGGAGAATTTACGGTTGAGTTGCCGGAAGTCAGTGATCTTTCGGAAAAATATGCTCTTGATACTGAGGCATATTTGGGTGGTTATGGGTATTCACGTTTAAATACTGTTACATTTTCCCCATCAGGTGTGATCGTTGATTTTGATTTTAACCTATACGGTGATATTAAAGACACCGACAATATCTACTTGAATGCACCTCCGATATTTCTGACTATGAACAATGAGACCGTTATTGAACAAAATCTCAGCGGATTCCGTAAAGCATTGACTGTAAATAATGACGGCAGTTTTCACTGCACATGGCAGCTTGTTCAGAAATATTATCTGATCGACGCGTTCAATGTCGCCGCAGTACAGATAGGAAATGAGTATATCGAGCTCGACGATTCCATGATAATAGAAGATTAGCGACAGGCGCACAGACTTTCGGTTTGTGCGCTTTTCTACGCTTGACTTTCTCCCATTCGTCGAGGTCGTAGGTTACTTTTTTCCCTTTTACTTGCCTGAACTATCTCATTTCTTCTCTCTCTTCATGAAATTCTGCGAATTTGCATAGGCATCAAAGGTGTCAGCCAAAAGCGCGCACGACGCGCGCATATAAAGCTGACACCGAAACACCGACGTGCTCCGCACCGAGGCGCAGTTAGAGAGCGAGGCTGACTTTGCTTGTGGCTTCCGGCTTGGAGCACTGATAGCACTTTAAGTAATGACAACCGAATAACAACAAGACCGACTGAGTATCACAACGTACTCAGCCGGTCTTGTTGTTATTCTATCGAGATACATACATAATATAGCATATTCCGCCTAAAAACTCAACATCAAAATCGGGACACTTGATTTTGACTATAAAAATTTGAACATTAGCACATTTATCGAATATCGACTTATGGTAATACTTTCATCTTATGTTACGAATTTTGCGAAAGCGCTCGAACTATGCAGGAAAGTACCAAAAATCAGCCGAAAATTGATAGGCTGACTATCACCCAGATATTTAACATGAAAAATCGGTCAAAAATCTGATCTATGTGCAGCAGTTATATTAAAGATAATATTAAAATATTAACATCATAGAATTTTTCAATAGCAAGCGCTCGAACTAAACAGGAATGTGCAGTATGTACATAACAGCGCCATATTTTATGTGCAACCCCTACAACGACCATAAGAGCCAAAATAAGTGTCAAATCAAAGCAAAATCCCGCCAACCGTGATGGTTAGCGGGATTTCTGGCTCCCCGGCTCTGAACAAATCCGAAACATCTGTAACGATTTTCAGCGGGAGAGGAACCGTTTCCGGCTCCTCCCTGCAGTTAAAATTGACGACAATTTTATCATCGTAGGCATACACCGAGTTCACATAAGTCTCGATGATCCTGAGTTTATTCCCCTCATCCGCGAGGTCGAGCTTGGTGAGCTTAGTCAGCCATGCCACGATCTGTTCCTTCGTCAGACGCTGCTCCTTGATCTCCTCGCGTATGATCTTAGTCTCGATCTCGGACTTCTTGGCTTCAAGCTCCCTCATGCGGCGCTTGGTGGTCTCCGTAATGATACCCTGTTCAATGGCTGCCATAACATTGTCAAGCGTCTTCTGTGTTTCCGCTAATTCCCGCTCCAGCAGCGGGATAACGGTACTTTCCTTGTCCTGCTCCGCCATAACCGCGTCCGCAATCCTATCAATCGTGTCGGGATTAAACAAATTTCTCACAACGCTGTCAACCACGAGGTTTTCAATAAATTCCTTGCGAATGGTCTTCTTTGGACAGCCTTTTTTCTTCTTCGCCGATACACATTTGTAATAGTGATACTTCTTGTTGTCCCTGCCTGTACCGCTCTCCCCGACCATGAAAGCGCCGCAATGACCGCAAATCAATTTAGTAGTAAGCAGATAGGTTATATCAGCTTTCATGCTTGCCGGAGCATACCTGTTCTTTTCAAGGCGTTCCTGCGCCATTTTAAACATCTCCTTTGTAATAATTGCCGGAATACCGTCCTCAAACACTACATCGCGGTATCTATACTCGCCCATGTACTTGCGAATCTGAAGCATTGCCGAGACCGATGTCTTTGTAAACGGCTTGTTCTTGCAGGTTGTAACATGGTTCTCGTTAAGATACGCCACAATGTCCTTTATCGGGCGGTTGTTAATGTACATCTGAAAGGCTTCACGAATGAACGGCGCGACCAGCTCGTCAATCTGATAGTGCTTCTGTTCGTCAATGTAGTAGCCTGTCGGCACATTACCACCGTTATACTGCTTTTTCAGGGCATTTTCGGTCATTCCTCTGATGACTTTCTCTGACAGCTCCGCGGAGTAGTATTCCGCATACCCTTCAAGCACGGATTCAAGGATAATGCCCTCGGCTCCCTCGGATATGACTTCTGTCGCAGACACCACCTTGACACCGTTCTTGCGAAGCAACATCTTGTAACGGGCGCTGTCATAGCGATTGCGGGCGAAGCGGTCGAGCTTCCACACGATCACGGTCTCGAAAAGCCCCTTGCTGCTTTCGGTTATCATACGCTGAAAC
>JAGAWN010000279.1 GCA_017941355.1 Ruminiclostridium sp.
CATTTCGGCACTGTGAAGCTTCTTATGGACTGCTATACCGAGCGCGGAGCAGCTGCCACAAAATTTAAAAATCCGATAAACGATGTCGGTGTTGACAGTGTATATGGTATTGATGATCCGAAAATTCTTGAGACTATTCCGGGATTCTCGTTTTTACGGGAACATGATATGACTCCGCAGAATATGATAAACGAACTTAAAGGCGCAGAAAGAATGTGCTTCAGGACTATGTTCGGAGGACGATTTGCGAAAAGCATATACCGGATATATGAATTTGAAAAGAGATAGATCTGACAGGAGACCAGCTATGAAAAGTCAATAGAAAAAAGATATTTCACACAATTTTAAAAAAAGCAAAAACGATTTCCCTACTAAAGAAAATTTTAAAGTTAAGCAAGAGCGAACCGGGCGTTATCGTTGAGTAATTTGAAAATAACTCTGACGAGCTTATGAGCAATATGACCTAAAGCCGAATGATGAGAATTGCACTGAGCAATCTTTGAATCATATACCGAAACTATTATAACCTAAAATAGTCCTTGTCAAATGCCTTGGTTAAAACAGTTGCAAGGGTTTCTTCTATGTCTGTTCCGAACGCCTTTGATTTTTGAAAAATCCGTACTGCGGGACAGAAAAACGCCCGTTACTGAAAAGTAACGAGCGGATAAACGGCGAACGCCGTGTCTCTGCCGAACGCTTTAGATTTTTTGATAACTCCGGACAGCGAGGCAAAAAAAAACGCCCGTTACCGAAAAGTAACGAGCGGATAAACGGCGAATGCCGTGGAACTGATAGTCGGAATCGAACCGACGACCTCATCCTTACCAACAATCAGGTCATCAGCGAATTTTTTGGCTTAACAGATAGGGTTTGCGGGTTTCAGTCGAACCGTTGCTATTACAACCTTATTACAACCGAAAGCTGTATTACAATTTACAGACAGACTGACATACGTCAGGACACCATAATGAGGATCTCAAAAGCTGTATTATCTCCGTTATTCGATTTATCAATACTATTATACCATATAGTGCAGAGATAGTCAATCAGATCTTACGAATAAATTATTTCTTTGCGAAGGTGACGAAAAAAGAGGAAAAGCGTATCTGCTTCATCAAATTCTGTTTCCCGAAATTCAAAAATGCTTGATTTTGGGAAACAGATGTGGTATAATGGTAATAAAGGAGTGTGATTGCGAATGAAACTGATAGACAGAGATGATTACCTGAATAAAGTTATCAATGCTGTCGGCACACCCGATATAAAGGTAATAACAGGTGTCCGCCGAAGCGGTAAGTCAAAACTGCTTGAAGCATTCAAGCGCTATGTTGCCGATAATATCGAAAACGCCAATATTATCCACATCAACTTCAACCTGCCGGATTTCGATGAACTGACAGAATACCGTCCTCTTTATGACTATATCAATGCCGCGTACAGAGAAGGCGCGGATAACTTTGTACTGATCGATGAAATACAGATGTGCAATAATTTTGAGAAAGCCATAAACGGATTACACGCATCTGAGAAGTTCGATATATATATCACAGGCTCTAATGCGTTCCTTTTAAGCTCCGACCTTGCCACGCTGTTTACAGGCAGGACTTTTGAGATAAAAGTCTATCCTTTCTCATTTGCCGAATATGTGAAATATTTCGGATATACCGACCTCCCCGCTGCCTTCGACAGGTATATAAGCGAGGGCGGTATGGCGGGTTCCTATGTGTATAAAGATACAGAAGCGAAATATGACTATATAGCAGAGGTATATAATACGCTGATCGTCAGAGATATCCGCACGAAATACAAGATACGCAATACCGCGCTTATGGACAGGCTCTCCGACTTCCTAATGGATAATATCTCAAATCTCACATCGGCAAGGACTGTCGCAGACACCTTCAACAGCCATAGGGACAAGATCAATCACAAGACCGTCGGTTCATATATGCAGTATCTCTGTAATGCCTTTGCGTTTTATAAGGTGCGGAGATATGATATCAAAGGAAAGAAATATCTCGCGACTACCGAAAAGTATTATCTCAGCGACCATTCTTTCCGCTATGCCAAGCTCGGAACTAAGAATATGGACTATGGCAGAGTGCTTGAAAACATCGTTGCAATTGAGCTCCTGCGCCGTGGATATGAGGTATATGTCGGCGTTCTCTATAAGAAAGAGGTTGACTTTGTAGCCATCAAACGTGATGAAAAGCTGTATATTCAAGTCTCCGACAATATCACCGATGACAAGACATTGCAGCGAGAGGTGTCTCCGCTGCTGTCAATTCAGGACGCATATCCAAAAATGATCATAGCAAGAACACGACATGACGAGTATCAGTACGAAGGCATAAGGATAGTTGATTTTTCTGACTGGCTCACAAGAGTATAATACGGCTGTGTTTCCCGAAAATAATTCTTCTTCGGTTTTGGGAAACAGGAAGTATTTTCTTCTCAAAGCACATTCCTAAAAAAGGGAGTGTGCTTTACTTTTCCAAAACAGATCACAAACCTTCTGTTTCACGATGTTGCAGGTCGAAGTTGTCAATTGTCCGGAGGAAAGACTTTTCGATGCCCTGGAAGAGTTCAGATATACGATAAAGGCAGAGCGATAATATTATCTCTGAGATAAAGCTTTCTGTCGATCATACAGATGATCGCGCCCAAACCGCGTTTTTTATCGGGAATGCCGTCAAGTATATCAAACTCGGAAGCCATAATTGCTTTCGGCATTGTGGACATCTTGATCTCTACGGGGTGAAGGACATCTCCCTCCTGAATTATCAGGTCGATCTCTCCGTCGGTTTCTTCATATCCTCCGTCCGCCTTGCGTTTCTTCTTATCTCTTCCGTTGTAGAAAAATACGTCGAAATCATAGTCAAGACCTTCGTTTGTGTATGACTTCAGAATCTCGTTGATGACAAAGGTCTCGAACATCGCACCTGCCATTGCTCCGTTTTTAAGTGTTTCGGGAGTGAGCCATCGTGTCAGATAACTGCAAAGTCCTGTGTCCCTGAAATACATTTTCGGGGTCTTTATCGCTCTGTTGAGTGCGCTTGCGGTGTACGGTTTCAGAATATATATGATATCACTTTTTTCCAGAATGGATACCCATTCCTTTATCGTAACCTCGGAAACACCTACCTGATCTGCAATATTGGCGTAATTGACTATCTGACCCGTTCTTGCTGCAACGGCAGTCATAAACTTCACAAAAGTCAGATGATTGCTGGCTTTTATCAGTTTATTGACATCGCGCTCAAGGTAGGTCTTGACATACGATTGGTAATAGTCGATCCATTCCTTTTCTGGATTGGCATAAAGTTCCGGGTAGCTTCCTCTGTGGATAGTTGCCCAGATATCACCGTCGTATTTCTTAAGCTTTTTCTCTCGTTCTTTCAGATATTCTTCCGAGGGTACAAAATGCTTATTAAATTCAACACCGTGTATCTCCCTTAATGAAAGCCCGTCAAGCTCCACTACCGATATACGGCCGGCAAGGGATTCGCTTACTCCCTCCATAAGGTGATGCTTCTGTGAGCCGGTCAGGAAAAAATTTCCGTGTTCCTCAGTATTATCAAGTATTATCTTTAATCTGTTGAAGATCGAGGGACACTTCTGCACCTCATCTATCATCAGCGGAGAAGGATTGTTCATAAGAAACAGACCGATATCATCGGTCGCCTGCGCAAGAAGAAGGTCGTCGTCAAATGTCACCTGATTCACATTGTTAAAAAGATGCCTGAACAATGTGGATTTTCCCACCTGACGTGAACCTGTCAATAGTATAGCTTTACTGTTTTTTGCTCGTCGTTCGATAACGGGAGCTATATGACGTTCGATAGAATACATCATTATCACCTGCTTTCGGCAAATCCAAAGTTATACTTTATTTTATCATTGACCAGTGGATTTGTCAAGGGGTTTGTCTATATTTCCGTGAACGACTTCGTTACTGTCTGACCTTGATAAGACTTAACCATATTGCGGGCGGAAAGTTTTTCCGATTACATAGATTCACAGCCGGTCAGGAGTAATGCGGAAAGACTTTCCGAGCATACACAACGATATCCAATGTGAATGTATAGCGGAAAGACTTTCCGGTACACTTACAATGGGCAAATACCGCAAAGCCCTTTATTTAAGCGGTAAAACCTGCTTTTATATTTGACCCGTTTATGGTTTGCAGGTATAATATGTGAGACGATAGCAGCAGATAACTATACATAAGAATGGGAGATATAAAAAGGTACAATGATAATCTTGAGTAAAGTTTCTCCAGTCGTATAATACAGCCTTTTTTATTATTGCAATGAATTGACAAATCCAGTTTTCTGAATTATAATGATGTCAGTTGATTTGCTCAGCACCGGATAATATGGAGAGTTAAGATATGAACATCGTAATTGCAATTGACTCATTCAAAGGCAGCCTCACCTCATTGCAGGCAGGCAACGCCGCAGCGGAGGGGATAAAGCGTGTATTTCCCGATGCCTATGTTGCAATCCGACCGCTTGCGGACGGCGGCGAGGGTACTGTTGACGCACTCGTGTCCGGAATGGGTGGTGAGTTTCGCTCTGTCGAAGTGACCGACCCCTGTGGCAAGCCCGTGATTGCAAAATACGGCATTATCAGGGAGAACAATACCGCAGTTATGGAGATGTCGGCGGCTGCTGGGCTTACTCTTGTTCCGCCGGATAAGCGTGACCCGATGAAAACTACCACCTACGGCGTGGGCGAGATGATCAGAGACGCTATATCTCACGGCTGCCGTGACTTCATAGTCGGTATCGGCGGGAGTGCCACAAACGACGGCGGGGCGGGTATGCTGCAAGCTCTCGGGTTTGGTTTGCTCAATATGAACGGCGAGCAGATACCCTATGGTTCGGAAGGCCTTTCCGGGCTTGTCCGCATTACCAATGATAATGTACTGCCGGAGCTGTCGGAGTGCAGGTTCAGTATCGCCTGTGATGTAACCAATCCCCTGTGTGGTGAGAACGGCTGCTCTGCTGTATTCGCCCCGCAGAAAGGAGCTTCTCCGGAAAGTCTTTCCGTAATGGATAAGTGGCTTGCACATTTCGCCGAACTCACCAAAACGATAAATCCGGACGCCGATTCCGACTATCCCGGAGCGGGTGCAGCAGGCGGTCTCGGCTTTGCATTCCGTTCTTACACAAATACCGAGCTTCTTCCGGGTGTGGAGCTTGTTTTACAGGAGACAAACCTCGAAGAATACATTAAAAACGCCGATATCGTCGTCACCGGCGAGGGACGGCTCGATGCACAGACCGCAATGGGCAAGGCTCCCGTAGGTGTCGCGAGACTTGCAAAGAAGCGCGGAAAACCTGTCATAGCCTTTGCCGGAAGTGTAACAAAAGATGCCGCGGCCCTTAACGAGTGCGGCATTGACGCTAATTTTCCTATACTTCGTACTGTTTGCAGCCTTGAGGACGCAATGAACCCCGTGAACGCTGCGGAAAATCTTTCCGGCACGGCGGAGCAGGTATTCAAAGCATTGAGAGCGATAAAAATGATAGGAGATCAGAAATGTTAAAAGTGACTTTATCGGATATACAGCAGATTTTGAGTGATTATGACATCACCGATACTGCTGCTGATTTTTCGGAGTTGCAGCGCTATGATTATGATAAAGGCGACGAAAGCTCAAAGGAAGTCCGGCTTATCATAAAAGTGACTTTTGAGAAACATTCGCCTGTTGTGATGCGCTTCAAAAATGAGAAAAATATCACCGAAGAGATGATAGAAAAGCAGAGTAAGTTTGCCGAAACTATGTTTGAAAACGGAATACCCACACCTCACAATTACAGCAACAGCGGCAGATTTGCAATGACTTATCATATAAACGACTATGATGTTATTGTAACAGTGGAGGATTTCTGCGAGGGCGAGGTGAAAGCCGTTGACGTGGAGACTGCACGCATGACTGGAGAACTTCTTGCAAAAATGCACGATATCTCGGAGCGTGAAAACCTGCGTCTCGGCATGAAGACCTTGTTTGACCCTCTCGACAGAAACGATCTTTTTGACTTGTCGGTGTTCACAGAAAACAAAGACAAGCTCAGAGGTATAGCCCCGGCTTTATATGATGAGATCGAGCAATTAAAGAACAGCTGTATGGAAAAGATAGCTGTGTTCGGGAATGAGCCGAGATATGCCGTACAAGGCGACATAAGCGACTGCAACCTGTACATTTCGGGCGGCAGACTGGGCGTGTTCGACTTCAACAACAGCGGCGACAATGTGCTGTTTTATGACGCGGCAATGCAGGCAGTTTTTGAAGCAACTCTTATGGATTATAAGGAAGAAGCTTCACCGGAAAGAGAGACGAAGATACTGTCGGCGTTTCTTGCAGGGTATGAAAGTCTGCGCCCGTTTACGGAAGAACAGCGGAAAGTATTTCCTTATCTGTATGCGATACTTACCGATTTTGAATCAGGAAGAATGTGCTATAATGAAAACAGTCTTGAATTGCTTATAAGGGAGAACAGGACTGATGATATCCGGGAATGTATGAAGAATATGTATGAGTGCCTTTCAAAAAAATACAGAAAACTTTAATTTCATTTTAAGTTCATAGTGATATAATAAGAAAAACGAACAATTGAGAGGTATCACTTATGAAACAGAGAAAAGCACTTATACCTATAATAGCAATGTGTATCTGCCTTGCGGCGGGCTGCTCCGGCAATACCCAGACAGCAGGAACGACAACAGCCGCAGAAACCACAACAACTCCCGCATTGTCGGAAACAGCTGAAACTACTGTCGGAACAACTACAGCGGCAGCAACAGAGACAACAGAGGAACAGACAGCGGAGGTGCAGCCGGTGACAAACCTTGAAAAGCTCGATATGACAAAATGGCAGTATAACGCCGATGATGATGTTTACTATCAAATCGGTATTTCCTACTGTGAAACTCCCGCCGATGAAAGCTATGAGACGCTGGCAGTGTTTGTCCCGGGGGCATATATGAAAGGGACAGAAAACGGCGACGGAACATACACCTGTGAGCTTACGGACGGAACTGTAAACGGCTACACTGCCGAGACAGCGCCGATAGTCATGCCGATAAACACACCCGGATATTCGGCAATGGCGGCGCTTGCAGATTATTCAAGCAGCGTAAAGACCTACACGAGCGAGGGCTTTGTGTATGTACACGCAGGCTGCCGGGGGCGTGACGCGGGTGCTCCCGCAGGTGTTACCGACCTGAAAGCGGCAGTGCGCTATGTACGGTATTGTGACGATGTTATACCGGGCAGCGCCGAGCGTATCTTCACATTCGGCATGAGCGGCGGCGGTGCGCAGTCGGCGCTTATGGGAGCTACCGGAGACAGCGACCTCTACACACCTTACCTTGAAGCGATAGGAGCCGTGCAGGGTGTAAGCGACGCGGTGTGCGGTTCTATGGACTGGTGCCCGATAACCAACATTGACAGCGCAGATGAAGCCTATGAGTGGATGATGGGAGTTACAAGGAGCGGTCTTTCCGATGATAAACAGGCTATCTCCGATGCGCTTGCGGCAGCTTTTGCGGAGTATATCAATTCCGCACAGATAAAGGACGAAAATGGAACTATCCTAACTCTTGAAGAATCCTCCGAGGGTATTTACCAGTCCGGCAGCTATTACGACTATCTGAAAGGCGTTATAGAGCAGTCCCTCAACAACTTCCTTTCCGATACTACATTCCCTTACAATGCAAGCAGCTCTTCCGGCGGCGGTCACGGCGGTATGGGCGGTGCCGGTCCGAATGGCGGCGGGCAGCTTCCGGACAGAGATTTCGGCGGTGAGAAGCCTGACGGTGCACCGGACGGCGATTTCGGCGGAGGTATGCCTGACGGAGAAATGCCCGGTGATATGGGCGAAAACGGCGGCACTGCGATAGAAGATGTTGACAACATCACACGCAATACCACATCAAACGGTATAAGCATTTCCGGCACATACGAGACTGCACAGGACTACATCGATGCGCTGAACGCTGACGGAGAGTGGGTGACTTATGATGCAGACACCAATACAGCGACTATTTCAAGTGTTGCCGACTTCGTAAAGGCTTTCAAATCCGCGTCAAAGAACCTCGGCGCGTTCGACCAGCTTGACGGAGGACAGGGTGAGAACACTCTGTTCGGCTACGGTGACGGCAGCGGCGCGCACTTCGACAGCACACTTGCGGAGATACTTTCCGACCTCGGCAGCGAGTACGCCGACAGCTATGCCGCCGACCTCGCAAAGACCGACAGTGCCGGTTATACCGCAGAGCAGAGACTTAAGATGTACACACCGCTCTACTACCTGCTTGAAAGCTCCGAGGGCTACGGCACAAGCACAGTCGCGAAATACTGGCGCATAAGAACGGGTATCGCGCAGAGCGACACATCGGTAACGACCGAGATGAACCTTGCTCTTGCACTTGAAAACTATGAAGGCGTGGAAAGCGTGGATTTCGCTACCGTATGGGGTCAGCAGCACGTTGAAGCCGAGCGCACCGGCAGCAGCACGGAGAATTTCATCGCTTGGGTGAATGAGTGCCTGAAGTAATGATGATACCGCGTGCCAAAAGACGAATACTCATATAAAAGATCTGCCCCTGCGCGTTTCAATAGTGCTCAGGGGCATTGTGTTTATCCACTTAACTCATTATTCCTTGAAATAATTCATAAAGCGAATAAAAAGACTGCCGCACCTTTTACGATACGGCAGCCCTTGTTGTTCTGTTTAAGCGATTGCTATATATTTGCTTTCGGGAAGCTGTTTCTGCGGCTCTTTCTTCGGTATTTCCAGTTTCAGAACACCGTTCTCGAATTTAGCCTTGACATCCTCCTGCGTTATGGCATCACCGACATAGAAGCTCCTTGATATTGCACCGGAATAGCGTTCCTGACGGATAAGCTTTCCTTTCTTGTCCTTTTCGTCCTTGTCGAGACCCTTTTCTGCGCTGACTGTCAGATAGCCGTTTTCAAGCTGCACCTTTATCTGCTCCTTCTTGAAGCCCGGAAGGTCGATATCCGCTTCAAAGTGGTCATCGTGCTCATGCACATCGGTCTTCATTATCCTCGAAGCCTTCTTGCCGTACAGCTTCTTGTCGAGGTTTTCGATATCCGCAAATCTCGGGAAGTCGAAGTCCATAAAATCATCGAATAAGCTTTCACCAAAAATTGTAGGCAGTAACATAGGTCATTCCTCCTTCATACTCATCAACATTATTGCCTTCGGGAGC
>JAGAWN010000280.1 GCA_017941355.1 Ruminiclostridium sp.
AAAGCATGGAAAGCCGGCGGTGACATCGGTATCAAGGACAGACTCAACGACTCCAACCTGACTCTCTATGTCGGCGGTCTTGCAAACGGCGGTTCTGTCAGCAAGTATATCCCGCTTTCAGACAAGGGTGATTATGATCCCGCTTCAACTACCGTAAACTATTCCACACTTACCGCAAGCGGCAACGACTATGTTTACAGCGCACAGTCGGGATCGATCAAGGATCTGTTCGATACAGACAGCGGTATCACAAAGCCCAACGACTGGACTTCCTACACAGCCAAGGACAACACAATGAAAAACCTGCTGAGCATCGAGCTTGACGGTGACGTTCTTGACGGAAACAGCGACGCAGGCTGGGATTTCCCGGTTGACAAGGAAGGTAAAATAACCGGACCTGCCGTAATGGACTTCACCACATCAAGCGGTCAGGAGGTTCATGCTACCAAGGAAAGCGGCGGCGACGCGGTTTATTACTTCTACTCCGCGAGCGACGCTTCCAAAACCAATCCTACTACTGTAAAGTGGGATTCCGCAACAAACTCAACGATCATAGATATTGCTTTCGATAAAAACGGATATGTACTTGATCTGCCCTCTACGGATAAATTCAAGTCATGGTCAAACGGCGGCAATAATTCTATTACCTACAATATCCACACATCTGAAAAAATCGAAACAGCTGACAATGGATATAAGGGAACTATGCCAATAGTTCTCATGGCAAACTTCAATGACGGCGCTCCCGGCGCGACCGATAAGGACGGCAACAACGCTTTCTCATGGACGGGAGGTACACCTAGCAGCGGAGCAAACGGTTCCAGCGCTATCACTTTCGTAAATGTTGTAAATGAGGACGGTACTGCAAGTGCGGGTACTGTAAGCGGCGGTAAGGCAAGTGCGGGCGGCAACGTTATCTTTGAAATGGGTAACATCGACAGCTCCGGCAATTACGTTGTTTTCAGCAAATCCTCTTCACTCGACGCAGTAACCTATCATGCGGGTTCGCATGATCTTGTCGGTACACTCAATCAGACAACGAAACTGGCTGAGGGCGGCAAGGACGACTACAACGGTAAGGACGGAAAAGTAAAAGATCTTTACAAGTCCTCAGGCAACGGAAGTGACGTTGATCCTCAGTACGAAAACAGGATCATGATAATCTCCAGCAAGGACACAAAGGGTGTCGGCTCCGGTAGATTCGCGTACAAGAGCGACAGTGACATTGAAATGCTCTGCGGTTACATCTACGCACCTGACGGACTGTACGGAAACGGCTACGGCAACCAGAAAGTTCCGATCTTCGGCGGTCTGATCGTTTCCGAAATGGTTTCGGCTATGGCATCTTATATGTACGCGGAACCCGATCCGACTATCGTTGCGCAGATGCTCGAGGGACTTACTCCCACCGGCGGCGGCAGCAAGACAGGCGGCACGGAAGAGGGTACATGGTACCTGTACGGTGCAAATATAGGTAAGAACTATTTAGGTTAAGCAACGGCGACTCCCGTCCGGCAAAACGGGCGGGAGCATAAGAAAGGATAATGCGTTATGAAAAAAATAACAAGCCTGCGCCGCGGTAAAGGCTTTACACTGGTTGAGTGCGTTATCGCGCTTGCGGTGTTTGCCGTGCTTACTTCTATGGTTCTGATGATAATCGGACAGACTGTCAAGCTTTCAAAAGAATCCACGGACGCGGAAGGCGATCTGAACAACGTTGTTCAGAATGTCGTTCAGGATAATGCGACCCGCGTTTACGGAGACGACTCTCACACGCTCAAACTACAGTTCGGTACTTCCGGTGCAGATTTCAGCATGACCTACAGCACGGTTGACGGTTACAAGAACTTTATTCAGTGTCCGCACTGCGGCGAAAAATACAACAACCTCGATTTCATGAACTACATTTATGAAACGACGACGTACAAAAACTGGACTCCGGCTTCGGACAAGAACAATTACAAGATAAGCTACTGGCTCGGACAGGACTCTTACACAAGTCACTATCAGTGTCCCGACTGCGGTTACACATTCGAGGCTTCCGAGATAGACGCGAGATGTGATTCCTGCCTTGCTTCCGGTACGCTCAATACTTTCGATTACAACAGGTACAAGGGCAATTATGTGTGCAAGACCTGCAAGAGTGAAAGCATCGTTCAGATGATAAGCGAAAAGCAGCCCGACGGCACATACAAGACAGTCCCGATCTCGGATTCCCTTACCGCGGAATCGAAGTTCATGGTAAGCGGTATCACACCTAACGCGCTCAGATACGGCTCGGTGAAGCAGTACACCGACAAGGCTATGATACTCGATCTCACTACTCTGACGGTCGAGGGTTCCACATCAAGCTGCACCTGCACACCCAAGATCACTTATACACCCGCAGCAAGTTCGACGCTTCCCGGCGTTTATACGCTGGAAATACCGAACGTTTCGGGACTGGATTCCTCAACTACGGTAAGACTTAAATTCTCGACTCCTCCTTACTACATTCCGAGGATAGTCGGCGGAAACTGCAACGGCGGTTCCGGAGAGGCTCTCGCTTCCGCACAGGGACTTGCGAACGATCCTCCGAAAGAGACAGATACAGGCGCTATCAAGATCGAGCAGATCACAAATACCTCCTGCAACAACCTTGTAGTTAAGTTCACTCTCACAAACTACAAGAACAACAACTCCTTTGAGGACGACTACAGAGCGGATACCGGCGTAGGCGCGTCTGTAAGCGGAGAGACGGCTCTCGGCAAGCTTTGGTACGCTGCGGGCAGTTCAAGCATATCACTCCCGCGTACAGAAAGTTCTCTTTCCCTTGATCCCAAACTTGCTGCGGGAACAAGCTACACAAGTTCCGGCAGCGGATCTACAACGATCCACAGCGGTTCAGATTCCGGCGGATCAGGTTCATCTTCAACAAGCGGAGATTTCAGTTCATACTTTTCAGACAGTGAAGGCGGTATAATCAGTACTGGCGGTGTCGGTTAATGGAGGTGTAAGCTATGATAAGATTTTTTGCTAAACGCAGACACCGCAAGGGCTTCACGCTCACCGAAGTAATAGTTGTAACAGCGATCGTGGCGTTCCTCATGGCGGCAGTCGCAGCATTTGCGGGACCTGTCCGCACAGTCATCAGAAACACCAATGCCAAATCCGACACCAACACTATCAATAAGATAATCGGCGATTACATCGAACACAGACTCGCGTATGCGAACGATATCGACATTTATGTCGCAGCACCGTACAATCCCGGCTCCGGCGATATGTATGACCAGATGGAGCAGTCCTACGAGGACATGGAGAAGTACGCACAGCTCGGTACAAAGCCTACCGATAATCAGATCAACAATCCGAGAGTAATGATCTTCAAGTTTGTTGACGAGACTTCTGTTGCTCCGTTGACTCCTGCATCAGATAAGCTTCAGGCGACCTACGTTGTTTATGATTATCCGATAAAGGCAGGTTCTACAGCCCCCTCGGACTTCAACACCCTCTGCACCGATGAGTATAAGCTGTTCAAGGACGATTTCTACGCGGGATATCAGTATTTCATGACCATGGACGATATCGGCATACAGTCGAATGCAGTGCGTAACAGAGCATATCTGAACTTCCGTATAGATTCGTACTACTGTCAGGGAGATTCCACAGATAAGCGAGTTACAAAAACAGGCGATGTGATCGGTCTTAATGCGGATCATATCAAGAAGTATCACCAGTATGTTGATAAAATTCTCGATGCCGGTGCTACGGAGTTGATAGATCCGATGGACGATATGGCTTACGAAAAGACTGCTTCCGAGAATGTTTCGTTCTCGCTGGAGAACATCAGCAATCCCAAGAACGTTAAGCTTGTGCGCGGCGACAAGACCTACACCGGCGATACGCTCACCTCTTACAAGTACGGAACCGACATTTACGTTTTCTACAATGTAAGAACCTACAGAATAGGCAAGGATAAGTAATTCTCTGCTGCTCGCCGTTCAGCGCGGCGGGCAGTGATATACGCACAGGGCATTCACGGCTCTGTACGCATATCACTGCCGAAAAAAATACCCGGGAATATGATCCCGGGCATATTACAAGTCAGATATCACATCAGGCTCAGATACCAGTCTATCAGCCGGTCACCGATCAGGAACGATGTCATTATTCCGATCGACAGATACGGTCCGAAAACCACCTGCCGCTTGCAGGAGACTTTGGTTACCTTTTCGTTTGTAATGACGATCGAAATACCGAACTTCGAGACTTCGGAAAGCTCCGCGTCAAGCGCTTCATTGAGCGCCGCGATATCGGGAGTGCCGTTCCAGCATTTCGGGTCAACACATTCGTTCTCGATGTCGGATTTCCCCTTGAAAATGCTGCCGTACAGGGCTTCGGTCTTTTCGGGCAGAACGTAGATGTCTTTCTCTTTCTGTGAAGCGTACCACGCTTCCGCTATCTCAAGCGACTTTTCCTTTGCAAGCTTTTTGGTTCCTTTCGGGACGGAAAGCAATTCGATAGAACCGCCGACTGCTCCGAGCAATATACCGATAGCCGCAGCGGGGATTATGTTCTTCCAGCCGAGGAGCAGTCCGGCAGCAGCCATGAGCTGCACATCGCCGCCGCCCATTGCGCCGAACAGCGCGAGTATCGCAAAGGGGACGGAGACCGCGGCTGCACCGATAAGATGATCGTACCACGGCATATCGTTCGTAAACACGGATATCACGGTTGCGATAACACCAAGGACAACTATCACGAGACTGCACCCGTAGGGGATCTCCATACGGTCAATGTCGATACCGCTGGCTACCACAAGGGCTGCCGCAAGTACGAACGCAAACAGCAGACTCAGGGATATTCCGACAGTAAGCACGGAAGCCGTGAAGCTGAGCGCGGTTATAAGTTCGACGATCCAGTAGCGCGGAGAGATCTTCGCTTTGCAGTAACGGCACTTGCCGCCTAAGAAAATGTAGCTGAATATCGGAACGAGATCGAGAGTGCCGAGAGTATGTCCGCAGCTCATGCAGTGACTGCGGTTGTGTGTGCCGGAGATCGGCTCCTTTCGCGGAACGCGGATTATGACCACGTTCAGGAAGCTTCCGATCACAGCGCCGAGAATGAATACAAGCGCGATGAAAAGTACAGAATACATTACAGGAAAGCGTTCATCAAGTACACTTATCATTGTATCAGATCCTTTCGATTAAGTCTTTAATCCATTTTATCACAAATTGTCTGCAATATCAACCTTTTTACAATAAAATTTATGTGCGCACGGCAGATATCAGTTCCGTGCGGTATAAAATAAATCCGGAGGTCAGCAAATGAAAAACATACCTATAGGTCAGATACTGCTTGAAAGCGGCTATATCACCAAGCAGCATCTGGAGGACGCTCTCGTAAAGCAGAAGGAGACGGGTAAGAAGCTCGGTGATATGCTTCTTGACTTGGGCTACGTTTCCGAGACGCAGCTTGCTCAGGCGCTTTCGCAGAGACTGAAAGTTCCGTTTATCGATCTTACGACAACCAAAATCGAGACCGAAGCAGTAAAGAAGATACCGGAGGCGGTAGCGAAGAAGAACTGCGTTATCGCGTACAGGATCAACAACGGCAGACTCTACGTCGCAACCAATGACCCTGTAAACTTCTATATCTTCGAGGAACTGAAGATCCAGACGGGTATGGAAATAAACGCCCAGCTGGCTACCCGTTCGTCCATAAACGAAGCGATAGGCAGGGTTTACTCTGCCGCGCAGGTTACAAACGTTATGGGCGATATCGAAAAGGAATACGATGCCAACGCGGCTCTTATGCAGGAGCAGCAGACCGAAGGCTCCGAGGAGCGTATTGATAACGCGCCTGTCGTTAAACTCGTTAATACGATCATCGAGTCCGCATACCGTGACAGGGCTTCCGATATCCATATCGAGCCGTTCAAGGACAGGACCCGTATCCGCTACCGTATAGACGGCGAGTGCGTAGAGAAAATGGCGGTCAAGCCCGCAGTTCACAGTTCCCTTATCACGCGTATCAAGATCCTCGGCGGTATGAACATCGCAGAAAAGCGTATCCCGCTTGACGGACGTTCTTCCGCAGTCATAGACGGAGTTACACAGGATCTTCGTATTTCCACCATACCGACGGTTTACGGCGAAAAGTGCGTTATACGTCTTCTCGCTACCGGCGACGAGAAAGCGAGAAAGATCACCGACCTCGGTATGACGGATTACAACTACGAGATGTTCAAGCAGATAATACGCTGCCCCAACGGCGTTATGCTTGTTACGGGACCTACCGGTTCCGGTAAGTCCACCACTCTGTATGCTACGCTCGGCGAGCTTTCAAAGCCGAACGTAAACATAGTTACGGCAGAGGACCCTGTCGAAAAGAAGATAGACGGCGTAAACCAGTGTCAGATGAACGAAAAGGCGGGCATGACCTTCGCGGCGGCTCTTCGTTCCATTCTCCGTCAGGACCCCGATATAGTAATGGTCGGTGAGATCCGTGACGGTGAGACTGCCGATATCGCGATACGCGCGGCTATCACGGGACACCTTGTGCTTTCGACACTGCATACGAACGATGCGGCTTCAACGATACTCCGTCTTGTGGATATGGGAGTTGCACCGTACATGGTTGCCTCTTCGCTGGTAGGCGTTATCGCACAGCGACTGGTTAAGCTTCTTTGTCCGGACTGCCGTGAAAAGGTCCTGCTTACCGACCCCGCAGACTTAAAGCTTGTCGGCAAGGATCAGCCGGTAGAGATATACCAGCACCACATCGGCGGCTGCCGTACCTGCCACAACACCGGATTCCGCGGAAGAACCGCTATCCACGAGATCATCGTTTCGACCAACGATATCAAGGAACTTATCGCGGCAAACGCGACAGCAGAACAGATCGGTATCCAGGCACGCAAGAACGGAACACGACTGCTGCGTGACAACGTTACGGACATGGTGCTTGAAGGAAGAACAACTATGGATGAGCTTGTAAAGGCAACATACTCGGTATAATCGGAAGTGAACCTTTCAAGGATAATTTTAATGATTGGAGATTATTATGGCAAGTAACAACACAATTGACATCAACCAGATCCTCGACGAAACGAGAGCAATGGGAGCTTCCGACCTTCACTTCACCGCCGGTCTTCCCCCGATCGTAAGACTCCACGGCAATATCAAGAAAGTTTCGGGTTATCCGGACTGCACAGAGCCGATCATCGTAAACGTAATCAACCAGATCACCTCTATCAAGCATAAGCAGACCATTCAGAAAGGTCTCGATGCCGACTTCTCATACGTTTCCAACTCCGGTCACCGTCACCGTGTAAACGTATATAGACAGCGCGGTTATCACGCAGTCGCAATGCGACTCCTGAGAAACGATATCCCGACGCTCAAAGACCTCTATCTGCCGGATATCCTCGGCGATTTCGCTCTGAAACCCCGTGGTCTTGTGCTTGTAACAGGTCCTACCGGTTCCGGTAAGTCCACAACCCTCGCGGCTATGATCGACCACATCAACCGTCAGAAGAACTGCCACATCATCACGATAGAGGATCCTATCGAGTATCTGCACAACCACAAGCAGTCCATGCTGAACCAGCGTGAGATCGGTGTCGATGTTGACAGCTTCGCGGGCGCGCTGCGTGCGGCTCTTCGTGAAGACCCGGACGTTATCCTCGTCGGAGAAATGCGTGACTTCGAGACTATAAATGCAGCCGTAACCGCTGCCGAAACCGGACATCTCGTTCTTTCCACATTACATACCACAGGTGCAGCCGATACCCTTGACCGTATCATAGACGTTTACCCGCCGCACTCACAGGGTCAGATACGCTCCCAGCTCGCAAACTCCATGGTCGGCGTTGTTTCGCAGACACTCTGCGCTACCACCGACGGCAAGGGACGTGTTGCTGCGCTGGAGATCATGGCGGCTACAGACCCGATCCGCGCGATGATCCGTGAGGGTAAGATATTCCAGATCCCCAGTTCCATCGCAACGGGACGCAAGGACGGAATGTTCTCGCTTGACCAGGATCTCGCTCGCCTTGTCCGCAACGGACGTATCTCCAATGAGCTTGCGCTTTCGAGATGCCAGGATCCGTCGGAGTACAAGAGATTCTTACAGATGACTTAAAGGATACAGGGGGAGGAGCTTTCCCGTGGGAAAGTTCCTCCCCCTGACCCTCTCTTCAAAGGGCTTTACCCGCTTCGCTGAAACAACAAGACCGTGAGCCGACAGACTCCCGGTTTAGTTGTTATATTGTACAAACGGAGAATGTGTGCAGGATCCGAATTGTACATATATGACAAATATGCGGATTTTTTTAAAAAATCTTAAAAAAGTGTGTCACCTTTTATACCGGAAATTCGTTTTATATTATAGAAGCACAAAAAATGCCCCCTACAAACATGGCATTATGCTTAAATCCATTTCGCTGTCCGTGCTTCGGCACGGGCGGCACCCTCCATTAATATTGTGAAAGGAAGTATAAATAATGAAATTCAAACGTGCAGGCGCGGCCGCTCTCGCTGCTGTGCTGTCGGCGACATCAATGGGCGTGTATGCGTTCGCAGAGGAAGATCAGAAAATGAAAACAGAGATGACATACGTTAAGCAGCGTATAGATATCCCGGAAAGCTACTCCGATTTTTCATACCGTACACAGACCGACTACAACTCCACAAAGTATGTGTTCACATGGTCACGCAAGAGCGAGACTTCCGGCAACGTCCTCGACTCGATCACCGTCGGTATCACCGGAAAAGTCATCAAGAGCGTGAACATTGCCCATAACACCTACCTGTCAGACTATTACGAGGACAAGATCTCTGTTCCCGAAAACGGACAGAACGAATGGAGCGCATCGTTTGCGAAGATGTCGGATTCAAAGCTTCTCGCGGCAGCTAAGAAGTACATAAAGCAGATAAACCCGACTATCTATGAAAATATCGTTATCGACGAGGATTCGTTCAGTATCTCACTTTGGGGTCAGAACGCGAACCTCTCGTTCCACCGCACCGCCAACGGTCTGCCTGTTACCGGCGAGACCGGAAGTGTCATTGTGAACAAGGACACCGGCGAACTTGTAAACTATAACTTCCAGAGTTATGTGAACGGCGCGACGTTCTCCGAAACCAAGGACACTATCTCTGTCGAGGACGCGCAGAAGGCATACAAGAAGCTGTTCCCCGTGGAGCTTGTCTATACCCTCGATTACGACTGGCAGGACACCCGCACCTATACCCCTCACCTCGTTTACCGCCAGACCAAGAACGGACAGATAAACGCTTTTACCGGCGAACTCTCCACCTTTGACGATTACAAGAGCTATGACAACGGCGATGACGATGTGGTTACAAACGACGTAACTGTGTATGAAGAAGATGCTGACGATGCCAATCCCGGCACAGGTGCATACGGTGCCGCAGAGAAGGAGGTCACTTTCTCGCAGGCTGAGATCGAAAAGCTTGAGCTTGAAAACAAGCTGATAAAGGCTGACGCGGCTCTCGATAAGCTTAAAAAGGACGGTATATTCTACGTTCCCGCAGTCAGCGAGGTGCAGTATCAGAACTGCTACTACAACGAGTTCGACAAGGCTTATTACAGAGAAGTGAACTTCGTCGCACACGCAGGCACTACCTATGTTGACGCGAACGGCGAGGGTGAAGTGGTACCGCTGAACGATATCACGCTCGGACAGGGTGACAATGACGTATGGGGCTCTTTTGCGATCAATGCTGAGACAGGAGACCTGAAATACTTCTACTGCTACGCCCCCGACAACAAGTCCGGTATGGACGAAAAGGAAAGCACCGAAAAGGCAACTGAGATACTGAAGAAGATACTCGGCGATGAGACCGCAAAGCATTTCGGAGAGCTTTCCGTTCAGTACAGCAATAAGGTTTACAACAAGTACGACCCCAACACCGGAAGAGGTGTCGGTACCCCGCGTATCACATCTATTTCTTTCAACGCCAACCGTGTTGAGAACGGTATCACCTGCGTGAGCGAGTACGCTTCGCTGACACTTGCGAACAACGGATATGTTACATCTTTCAGCAGCGAGTACCACAATGATATCGAGTACCCCGCACCCGAAAAGATAATCTCCCAGAACAAGGCATACAAGAACTTCTTCAAGCAGGTCGATCTTGGACTCAAATACCGCTGCGCGTACAGAACAGACACGAAGAAAGTCGTGACTGCACTCGTATATGCTGCCGACAGCAGCCTGTACATCGACGCGTTCACCGGCAAGCGCACCGACTATAACGGCAAGCCCATAACGGAAGCGGAAGAGACCGGAAATTACACCGACCTTGAAAACAGCAAGTACAAGAAGTATGCCGAGAAGCTGCAGAAGTACGGTATCACGCTCATGGACAAGGACGGCAGGCTCAACGAGAACGAAACCATAACAGCGGCAGATTTCCGTGGTCTTATATCATGGGCAGATCTTGACAGCTATATTATAGGTCAGAACAGTGAAATAAAGGACGATACCAAGCTTACCCGCCGTCTTGCGGCATACATACTTGTTGCAAGCAAGTACGGTACTGCCATACCGGATATGACCGGTATCTTCAAGTCGAAGTTCAGCGATGTAAGCGACACAAACAAGTATGCAGGCTACATTATGATAGCCGACGCGTCGGGAATGCTCACCGGAAACGGTGATAAGTACAGCCCGAAAGCGGCATTTACAAGAGGCGAAGCGATCAAGGTGCTTTACGACCTCCTTTCAAAGTGACACACCTCTCATAAAATATCTCTATCTCAAACGGCAGCGGCACGGGAAGCAATTCCTGTGCCGCTGTCATTTTGTTTTGTTATGCCGACAACCCGGAAAGCTCCCCGCGCACTTTTGCGCACAGGGAGCTTCCCGGGTTTGGATATATTGTTGAGATAAACGCGTAATACAGCGGAGAACTTCCGCTGACACTATAATATCACAAAACCGCCGATATGTAAATAGGTAATTAATATATTTTATGGTTTGCTTAGAAATTCAACAAATTCTACATATTTCAACAGTATAAAATATGCATATTTCCGGTATTTCGTTTGTATAATCTGCAAATGCGTAATATCGGACAAATCCTGCATATTGTCCGGACAACGTGAATAATATCTTATTGAAGATTATTTACGAAAGGGTATATGGCTATGGTAATATACACTACAACAAAAAAGCGGATACTTCGCGTAATTCTGATAGTTCTTACGATCGCTGCGGTGCTGCTGATCGCAGTATTTGCCGTGTTCGGCTCGGTCACCGCCTCTGCGGATTCCGGCAAAAAGCCGGTTATGAGGGTCGAACGCGGGGACAACAAGATCTCGCTTACTTTCAACTGCGCGTGGGACACGGGCGACATTGATGGACTGTTGGGAAAGCTGTCCGACTGCGGAGCCGCGGCTACGTTCTTTGTAACGGGTGAGTTCTGCGACGCGCACCCTGACGCTGTGCGCAAAATGAGTTCGGCGGGACATTCCGTGCAGAACCTGACCGACAAGAACATACATATAAAGGGAATGAACATCAACGATCTGATCGACGATATCAAATCGGCATCGCAGAAGATCAGAACCCTTACCGGAAAGGAACCGTCTCTTATACGCGCTCCGTTCGGCGACTGGGACGACAAGACTCTTACAACCGTTGAGGGAATGGGGCTGAGACCGGTGCAATGGACAGCCGACAGCAGGGATCTTGACGATCCGGACGCGGTATCTGTTAAGAAGCGGGTGCTTGACGGTGCAGGCTCCGGTGTGATCGTACTTTTCCATAACGACTGCCCGGTAACGGAGGACGTTCTGCCGGCGCTGGTGACCGAACTCAAACAGCGCGGACTGGAGCTTGTGCGCACGGAGGATCTGCTGTTTTCCGACAACTGCTTTATCGACGAAAACGGAGTTCAGCAGTACCGCCCGGCGGTTTCGGCTTCACTTCCGATCATATACAGCGAGAGCAATGCCGATCTCGACTCCGCGTTTGAGAAGATACGAATGAATCTTACGGTGCAGGAGATATACGATCTTTCATCTATCGGCAAGGTACGTTTGATAGACAAAATAAAATCGTTCTTATCCGACGCGGAAATATATGCGGTTCGTGAGGCTTCCTATAACGAACTTACGGAGTGCTATCTCACGCTCGTGTATGCTGCGGAGCATTACGGCGCGGGCGGTACATATACGGATCCGCAGTATGAGGAGATTCCGCAGATAATCTCGATCAGCGATGATGAGGACGAGGCGGACGCTGTACCCGATACCGTGTACACCGATGACAGCGCCGGAATGACAAAGGACGGTCAGCCTGAGGACGGCGAAGCGCAGATAGTAAAATAAAGGCATTGGCAGACTCTTCCGATAACGCGGTACGGGATAATATTCAGACTGTCAATAAAGTCTGTTTTCTTTTCGCAGATGCCCGAATCTCCGTGTTACGGTACGGATCCAGCGTTACGCTGGCGCTGTCCGCGTAGGACAGACTGAAACAGCAGACCGGGAAAAAACGGTCTGCTGTTTTTGATTTTGTGTTCTTGCAGCGGAGCGCTATGCCGCAAATCCGGTACCGGGTTTTTTGCAGACAGGATCAGCTGTATCAGAGCTTCTCCGAAAGCTCGTCGTAAAGCAGAACAGCGGACGCTCTTACCTCGCGCTTTGCAAAGATCCCCTTATCCGCGAAGCTTTCGGCTTTTTTGGCAAGCTCCATACCCTCCCGCGGTTCGGCAGCCTTTTTTGCGAGAGCGAGATATGACATGGCAAGAACCGAGCAGGCTTCATCGTAAACCAGATTTCCGCTGTCGGTAAACTGCTGTGCAACTTCAACGGCAAGCTCGTAATTGCCGAGTTTGTACGCGTTCTTCATTCGGATCAGCGCATCAACGTCCTTGTTTGACGCGTTCTCACTGTCGTCTATCGTTTCCAGCTCGTCCGGAAGCAGATAGTTTACCGGGAGCTGCAGCACTTTCGCAAGATATGTCAGTGTTTTTACCGACGGGTTTGCCGTACCGCTCTCTATCTGACTGAGCATATTGCGGGTTATGAAGTCTCCGACAACGTCAGCCTGTGTCATCTTACGCGCCAGACGTGCTTCTTTTATGCGCTTTCCGAGTTCTGCGGAATCCATAGCCGCACCCCCTTTCTTTGTCTCTCTGTAGGCAGGTTTATCAATTCCTGAGCTTTACGGCGGTGCCGTATGCCATGATCTCGGCGGCACTCTGCATAACAGCCGATGTTGCGAAGCGCACTCCGACTATCGCATCTCCGCCGAGTCTCTGTGCTTCCTGTATCATTCTTTCGGTAGCTACGACACGCGCCTTGTCCATCATCGCGGTGTAGTCCTTTAGTTCTCCGCCAACAAGCGTTTTAAGGCTTGCGCCGAAGTCTCTCACGAAGTTTACGGTCTGGATCGTGCTTCCCTTTACGAGTCCGAGCGGTTCGGCTTCTCTTCCCGGAACAAATTCGGTGGTAACTAAAAGCATAATGTTCGCCCCTTTCGCTTAACGCTGTATGCGTAAATATTATTTACTTACGATTTTATCATACAAATTTCTAAATTGCAATAGCTTTTCGGACTTTTTTTCAATTTCGGCATTATGCTCAAAAAGCATTTTGCTGATTGTGCAGTATCACGATTTTGAAAAATCAGTCGAGAAATCATTGACATGAGCAGAAAATGTGGTATAATGATAGTAAATAGAATTTACATAATCGTTGTTCTGCTATGAAAGGAAGTGTTTGTATGGAATGGTTCACGACATGGTGGAAAGAACTCGATACAATTGAACAGGTGCTGTACTGCGTGGCTCTGCCCTCGACGGTGATCCTGATAATCCAGACAATTATGATATTCCTGGGCTTCGGGCATGACGGCACAGGCGTTAATCCCAGCGATACCTCCGGCTTTGACGGCGGAGGCGATGTCTCCGATATCTCCTTTGACCACGGCGGCGACATAGATATAAGCGTCGATGCCGACGCTTCGGGCGCGGATTTCGACACCGGCGCGGGTCACGGAGATGTTCCGGATATCAACTACGGCGACGGAAGCACCCCCTCGGACATCGGAACCATGAACTTCTTCACGGTCCAGGGTATCATCACATTCTTCTGCGTGTTCGGCTGGGCGGGGATCGTCACATATACGCTGAGCGGCTTAGCGGTTCTCGCGGTGGTGATCGGTCTGGTGCTGGGTATCGCGGCAATGTACGGTGTGGCGAAAGTGATGCAGCTCTCCAAAAAGCTGGCACAGAACGGAACGCTGAATGTTAAGAACCTGCTTGGCGCGAACGGCACAGTATATCTCGTGATACCCGCCGACGGGAACGGCAAGGGAAAGGTGAGCGTCTCCAGCGGCGAAAGACTTGTGGAGTTCGACGCGATAACCGACGGTGCGGAAGCCCTGCCCGACGGGACCCCCATAAGAGTAACGGACATAAGGACTGGCAATGTGCTTGTGGTTGAGAAAGTCTGACGGTGATTTATGGAAATAGATACTATTGATCTCATATTCTGGGGATTCATAACCCTTGTCGTTCTGGGCGGTCTTGCCTGTCTGGTGGTATTCCTGCCGAAAGAGCATGACTACGAGGATAAGTACGCCAACTGCTACAGGATCATGTATCGGGACGGAAATTACTCGGTCACGCACAAAAAGCCGACATACGGAGAGAATACGTTCTCGCTCCGCGGAAAGTTCTTCTACATATACAAGGCACCGTTTGAACTTACCGCTGTATGCGACGGTACGGAAGCGCCCGACGGCAAAAGTTACCGCGCGGTGGGAATTGTGACTGTGTGCTTCCCGGAGAATAAGCTTCAGGTGTTTGCGCCTACATTCCACGGAGTAGCGCAGGATTCTGTTGCCGAAACTCTTGAAGAAGCCCTCGGCTCCGCTATGAAAGACGCCCTTGAGCATTACGACAGTTCTGCCGGCGACGAGACATTTGCGGAGCTGTTCAAAAACACCGCGAAAGAAAAGCTTGATATCTTCGGGGCTTATGTAATGAAAGTGAACAATGTCCGGATAACGGAAAATGCACGTTCATAAGCATTATCGGTCATCAATGGTATAATTGCAGCCGTCGGCTGTATTATATAATTACAAGGAGGAAACAATATGGAAAACCCTATCATCATCGTTGCAATAGTGATCGGTGTTATTCTCGTATTTGCACTGTTTGCGGGAATACTCTCGCGCTATCGCAAATGTCCGTCCGACAAGATACTCGTTATCTACGGTAAGGTCGGAAGCGACAAGGCAGGTCAGGCAAGGAGCGCACGCTGCATACACGGCGGCGCGGCATTCATCGTGCCGATAATCCAGTCATACCAGTACATGGATCTGACACCTATTTCGATCAATGTCGATCTGCGCAACGCGCTTTCCAAGCAGAATATCCGTGTAGATGTTCCGTCAAGCTTCACAGTCGGTATCTCCACCGAACCGGGAGTTATGCAGAACGCGGCTGAACGTCTGCTCGGACTCAAAATGCAGCAGATACAGGAACTCGCAAAGGACATCATTTTCGGTCAGCTGCGTCTCGTTATCGCTACAATGGAGATCGAGGAGATCAACACAGACCGTGACAAGTTCCTTATCGCAGTTTCCAACAACGTTGAGATCGAACTTCGCAAGATCGGTCTGCGCCTTATCAACGTAAACGTAACCGATATACGCGATGAGTCCGGATACATCGAGGCTCTCGGTAAGGAAGCTGCCGCAAAGGCTATCAACGACGCGAAGAAATCCGTTGCGGAAAAGAACCGCGACGGTGCTATCGGTGAAGCAAACGCGAACCGTGACCAGCGTATCCAGGTCGCTGCCGCAAACGCGAGCGCGATCGACGGTGAAAACGCCGCAAAAGTAGAGATCGCACAGTCCGAGGCTTCCAGAAGATTCCGCGAGGCGGAGGCTGACGCAAAGGCACAGAACAACGCAAAGATAGCTATCGCACAGACCGGCAGAGACGGTGAGATCGGTCAGGCTGACGCTCTGCGCGATCAGCGTGTACAGGTCGCTGCCGCAAACGCTAAGGCAGTCGAGGGTGAAAACGCCGCCAAGATCGCGGTTGCTCAGTCCGATGCAAACAGACGCGAAAAGGAAGCGGAAGCTCTGAAGATAGCTACCGCCGCCGAAGCTGTTCAGGCGGCAAAAGCCCGCGAGGAAGCATACGCTGCGCAGAGACTTGCGGAGCAGGAACGTGCTAACCTCGAAATGGCAACTCAGCAGGCTGATATCATCGTAAAGGCTCAGATCGCAAAAGAGCAGGCTCAGATCGCCGCGGAAGCGGAAGCGGAAGTTATCCGCCGCAAGGCAAAGGGTGAAGCTGACGCTATCTACGCGAAAATGGAAGCTCAGGCAAACGGTATGCGCGAGATACTCCAGAAGCAGGCGGAAGGTATGCGTGAACTCGTCAATACCGCCGGAACCGCTGATGATGCTGTAAAGCTGATAATCGCGGACAAGATGGAAGACCTGCTGCGTATTCAGGTCGATGCTATCAAGAACATCAAGATCGACAAGGTAACTGTCTGGGACGGCGGCTCCTCCGGCAAGGACGGGAAAAGCTCGACTGCGGACTTCATAAGCGGTCTGTTCAAGTCGGTACCGCCTCTTGGCGAAATGTTCGATCAGGCGGGTATGAAACTCCCGGATTACCTCGGAACACAGACTGTTCCCGAAGCGGCGGCAGAAACGGTCGTCCCGCAGGAAACAGCGGCTCCCGGAGCGGCAGAGTAATTGCACATAATCAGACTGACGGCAGGTATTCCCGCCGTCAGTCTTTTTATATAAAGCGGAAAAGCCGGTTAAGGTCCCGGGACAAAGCCGCACCGGAGCTGTTCACGGGCGCGCTGCGCCACTCCGGTGTTCTCCGCTTTTTAACAGTATATGCGGTAAGGCGGCAAATGTGCCGGTACGGATCGACCGGTGTTTTTCCCTAAAAATAAGTTTTTTTGCAAAAACATCTTTTATTTTCCGATAATATGTGATATAATATATTCGATTATGTATAATTGTATCACCACAGGGGATGAAAGTATGACATTTGAGGAGAAGCTTAACAGGGCAAAAACCGGAAGCCGTTCTGCGTATGAGTCGGTTTGTCTCGGCTCGCTGGACAGTCTTTACGCCGCAGCTCTTATTGCGCTGAAAAGCAGCACCGAGGCCGCAGGCGTGACCGCGTCTGCGATAAATGACGGTTACTCCGGTATTTCCAGGATAAAGGACGAGCGGCATCTCCGCTCGTGGCTCGTGCATGAGCTTACTAAAAATGCTGTAGATAAGCTGAAAGAGTTCAAAGCGGAGGGTGTAGCACACACCGCGTCCGGTGCGTTTGCGGATACCGGCAGAATGCCGGACGTTGAACGGCTTGTATTCTCGCTGTACGCATCTTTCGGGTACGGATCGCGGGAACTGTCTGTCCTGACGGGAATGTCGGAAACTACGATAAACGAAAAGCTCGATTCCGCAAAAGAACATCTCGGCAGCGCCTATGACAGTGTTCTGAGTGCAGCTTCATCACAGACTGCACCTGCCGCACTGCGTGAGCGTTACAGAGGGTTTGACGATGCTCTGGAAAGAATTGAGCGTGAAGAGCGCCGCCGCGCCGAGGAAGAAGCTGCCGCAAAAGCGGAAGCCGAGCGCCGTCGTGCCGAAGAAGAAGCCGCCGCAAAAGCGGAAGCCGAGCGCCGTCGTGCCGAAGAAGAAGCTGCCGCAAGAGCGGAAGCCGAGCGCCGTACCGCCGAGGAGGGATCCGCCGATATCGGACTTTACTACGATGAAGAAGTATTCTCCGACGGATCGGGAACTAATGATGTCGGGACGCTGTACGACAGCACCGATGAAGAAAGCGTATTCGAGGACGAGGAAGCTTTTGCCGATGAGAACCGGGAAGAGGACGAACTTGGGGGAATGGCTCTGAATGCTGAAACATTCATTGCTGTGGTATCCGGCGAGAAGATGAAAGGAAGCGAGTTTCTGCGGCTTATCGGGAATACCCGTATCAGCAACAGCGCATACCGTGAGATAGAACAGAATCCTCACCTTACAAAGAAGCGGCTCGTTCAGCTTCTTGAAGAATCTCCGCTTACAGAAAACGATTATTACAAACTGCTTGCTGCCGTGCGCGAACGCCGCAGCGTGATCGACGCAAAAGAGGAAAGCAGGCTCGCTCACGAACGCGCCGGGCTTTACGACGGCTCCCGCCGCGAAAAATACAGAAGAAAACGGCGCGAAAAGCCGAAAACCGAACTGGAACTTGCTATCGGCATAGAGCGCAAGCCGGCACAGCCGCTTACATTTGAAGAGAGCAGGGTGCAGGAGGACGACACGGACTTTCAGCTGAAAACCGCGTCCGGTACATTCAAACGCCCCGGTTACTATCACGATCATATCACCCGCCCCAATGAGGACAGGCTGACGCTTGAATCCGCTGTCGGTGATTCTATGAAAGAGGACGATACAGACGATCCGTTAAGCCACAGCTCGCTGCACGATCTGTTTGACGACAGAAACTATGAGCCGATAGATCCGTTCGCGGCGATTGCTGCAAATGAAACCGGCAGGCAGATCAAACCCGGCAGGATCGACGTTCAGCAGGACGAGTGGCTGAAAGACAAGAAGAGCCATGATGAATCCGCTCCGCCGCCGCCGAAAGATATCTCACTGACAAAGGAGCTGAACGCTGTACGCACCGCTCCGATAGATATCACAACCAAACAGTTTGACATTATAAATCCGGGATCCGCCTCCGGAACGGTGCTGCCCGATGCGAAGGATTACCGTTTAAAACCGTATGAGAAAGGATCCGATACCGGGCATGACAGCGAAAAAGCCGATGCGCAGGGATCAAGCGGTCTCAGCGGTTTCGGACAGACTGCCGCCGATGCCGACAGTCTGTATGATATACATGACACTGCCGAGGAGGAAACGGTCATTGAGACTGTTCCTCTCAAAGATTCCCCGTCAGTTACACAGATAATCCGAGATTACGCGATCGGTGAGCATATTTCGTCAATAGAAGCCGAGGAAGCCGCAGATCCCGATTCCGCTTACGTTCCCGAACGTCACCATGAGCCGGAAAAACTCACTTTCAAGGTGCCTGAGCCTCAGTTTAGGGAAGCTCCTGAGATCACGGAAAAGTCTGAGCGGGGTTCCAATACTGCGGCGGCAAAACCGGATCTTTCTGTTACTCAGATAATTACCGACTACTCGGTCGATCAGCACATTCCGGACGAGACGGCAGACACGGCAGCAGGCTATATGCCGAATGTGGAAATTGATACCGATGACGTTCAGGATCAGGAGGAAGGTTTCGGCATCAGCTTCGGCAAACCTGACGATGATGATGACGACG
>JAGAWN010000281.1 GCA_017941355.1 Ruminiclostridium sp.
CGCGTCGGGAATGAGCAAGGCGAAAGCGTTCATTTTCGGCACCCTGTCCGGCGCGGTTGAGCCGATAGGCGCTCTGCTGACACTTGCGGCGGCGGGAATGATAATCCCGGCAATGCCTTATCTGCTGAGCTTTGCGGCAGGCGCGATGATATACGTTGTGGTGGAGGAGCTTATCCCGGAAATGTCCGAGGGCGAGCATTCCGACATCGGCGTCGTATCGTTCTCGGTGGGTTTCGTTCTAATGATGATACTTGATGTTGCACTCGGTTAAATGCTGTCCGGCAAAACAGGACAAAAGAAAGGGATAAAACTATGGAATTAAGACGCGCATCACAGTCCGACAAGGACAGCATAAACTCCCTGCTGCGGCAGGTGCTTGAAGTACACCATAACGGCAGACCCGATCTTTTCAAGGGCGGTGTCAAGAAGTACACCGATGAACAGCTTGCGGAGATCATCGACGACGGCGAGCGCCCGATATTCGCGGCGTTCGACGGCGACAGGCTTGTGGGATACGCATTCTGCGTGTTTCAGCGTCACAAAGGCGACAATATCCTTACCGATATCACGACTCTGTACATCGACGATCTGTGCGTAGATGAAAACGAGCGCGGAAAGCACGTCGGCAAGGCTCTGTATGAGTATGTGCTGAAGTTTGCGCGGGAAGCGGGCTGCTACAATGTCACTCTGAACGTCTGGACGTGCAATGAGGGCGCAATGCGGTTCTATGAGAAAATGGGACTGAAACCGCAGAAAATAGGAATGGAGCAGATACTTTAACGTATTTTTCAATTAATGTATTGTTTTACCGCACAAACTTTGTGCGGTATTTTCTTGACATAAAGGCGCTTTAATGTTATACTGTATAATGGTATATTTTCCGGAATTGTTTTTGGAGAAAGGAAAACATTATGTTTTGTGGAAATTGTGGAAGTAAGATAGAGGACGGAGCTAAGTTCTGCGCCGCGTGCGGTACCCCCACCGGCATTACCGAACAGACTGCGGCTCCCGTAGTTGAGCCGGTTCGGCAGACAGTTGAACAGACTGCGGCTCCCGTAGTTGAGCCGGTTCAGCAGACGGTTGAACAGACTGCTGCTCCCGTAGTTGAGCCGGTTCGGCAGACGGTTGAACAGGCTGCTGCTCCTGTTGTTGAGCCGGTTCGGCAGACGGTTGAACAGGCTGCTGCTCCCGTTGTTGAGCCGGTTCGGCAGACGGTTGAACAGACTGCGGCTCCCGTAGTTGAGCCGGTTCAGCAGACGGTTGAACAGGCTGCGGCTCCCGTTGTTGAGCCGGTTCGGCAGACAGTTGAACAGGCTGCTGCTCCCGTAGTTGAGCCGGTTCAGCAGACGGTTGAACAGGCTGCTGCTCCCATAGTTGAGCCGGTTCGGCAGACAGTTGAACAGACTGCTGCTCCCGTAGTTGAGCCGGTTCACCAGACAGTTGAACAGACTGCGGCTCCCATAGTTGAGCCGGTTCGACAGACAGTTGAACAGGCTGCTGCTCCCGTAGTTGAGCCGGTTCAGCAGACATTTGAGCAGCCGGTACAGTCGGTTCAGCAGACATTTACACAGCCGGTTCAGCCTGCGTTCGGTAATACACAGCCTGCGGCTCCCGTAAAACCCAAGAAGAAAGGCAAGGGCGGACTTATCGCCGGTCTGACCGCCGCTGCAGTTGTTATAGGCGGTGCGGGAGTAGGTTACTTCGGATTCCATAACAAGATAACGAAGCTTGTTATGGGTGACATCAAATACGCACAGATGATCGAGCGTTCCGCGCTGAGCGAACTCGAAAGCACGGAAAGCAACACGGAAAAAGCAGTCAGCGGCATTTCGGAACCCGCGGTGAACGCGGTATCCTTGCTGAAAACAACGAATACCGACCCGGACAGCGAGGGCAGCAACGGCATTGATCGGCTTCTTATGTTTATGGATCCGGATTCTATGGGCTCGATGTTTGAAAACCTGCCCGACAATACCGAGCTTACCGTCAAGTCAAACCTTAATATCGAACCCGGCAGTGTGTTCGCGTTCCTTAACGACGAATCCGTCAAGAGTATCCTCGACGCGGTCAACAATCTTACATTTGTGCAGTCGGCAACAAACAGCGAAACGGATTTCGTCCGCCTCGGCATAATGACAAAGGACGGCACCGAGGGCAGTGTTCAGATCTACAGGCAGGACGACGGCATTCTTCTTACATTCCCGGGTATATCCGAGCAGAAGATCTATGTATCCGAGGAGGATATAAAGAATGCCCGCTCTCAGTCCGGTATCGAAACAACCGGCTCGAAAAAGATCGATCCCGACGAGTTGAAGCGCGTTGTCAGTGAAATAAAGGATATCTACGCGGACAGCTTTGAAACTGCTGAAATAACATATACCGACAGCGCTTCCTACGAAAACAATATCGTCAGCGGCGACGGCACGGAGATCTCGGTTTCTGTCAAGGGTATGGAAGTAAAAACATATTTCGACAGCGAGCATCTCCAGGCTATGTGTGATAAGGTCATGGAAAAACTCGGCAGCGACGCGTATCTCACCGAGTATTTCACAAAGACTTTCGGATTTACCGCCGATGAATACAAGAAGTTTTTCGAGAAAAAAGAGGACAGCGGAAAGCTCGATATGACGCTCACCGTGTCACATATCGTTGACGTTCACAATAATGTGCTTTCCACAAGCTACAATTTAAGTTCCTCGGACAGCAAGAACAGCATTTGCGCCGATTACGCAAAGAGCGGGAATAATTCGTTCGTAAGCACCGCAGTAAAGAGCGGAGACGGTAATGACTTCACTCTGAACATCGGCAAAAATGAACCGACTCAGAAAGAAGCAACGGAACTCATTCAGCTGGTTTCCGGCGCAAACGGCGGCATTGACCTTATGTTTAAGTGCAGCTGTCACAACATGGAAGAAAAGCAGTTCCTCGGCAGGAAGATCCGCACCGGTCAGTACAGCTTTGCGGCAGCAGATCCCGACAAGTTCGGAGAAACACTCAAGAAACTGCTTTCGTCAATGGATCGTCCCGAACCGGATTATCCTATCGACTACAACGAGGGTGTATCCGTGGGCGGCGGCACCGCCGGGATCTCAGGCTCCGACAGCATTTACGGGCTTATGAGTGCCGATTCCGCTCAGATCGCAGGAAACGACTCGATAATAAACGAGCTTAAAAAGCTTACCGTTTCGGCTGATATTTCACTCGAAAACGATACATATACCACCGTGATGACCGTTTCCGCAGGCGACATCGGAAAGATCACCGATACCACGTCCATGACAAGAGCGGACAAGACCGAGTCAATGCCTGATACCTCCGGTGCAATACGGCTCGGTGACAGCGCCGAAAATGCGGAAGCACTTGTCTCGGATGCTTTCGATTGGCTTGGTAACTTTGCGGGCAGGCTCGACGGCGGCGAGGGACTTATCTCGCAGGCGGCATCTTCGCTTGCGGAGGGCTACAGAGAATCCCGTGAAGCGGCAGAGAAGAATAAGAAGTATTTGCAGCATTACAGTGCATACACCGAATGGTCGATCTACGACGCAAGCTCATACGCATACCAGATCAACGACGGTCTGCGCGAAGCTGTCGTTGCCGCAATGGAAAACGGCGTTGACAGCGGTACGGTAAAGCTTTACTTCAAGGGCGGCAAAGCACAGATCCTTGACGACGGCGGAGTTACGGGCATAAACTACGAGAATGAGGAACTGGACTGCGTTTATGCCGAAGTGTTCTTTGCAAAGGGAGTATGGGATTTCTGCGCAGTCGGCACTAACGTGGTATTCACCGATGACCCTGCCGATATTCCCGACGGACTGCCCACGATCTACAACTTTATCGACAATGTTTACCCGGATGCGACAATAAATGACGGATATCTCGGAGAGTATGTAGTCGGATTCTCCTCATATTTCATTGAGGGTACGCCCACAACCACGGAGATCCCCTCTCCGGAGCCTGGGGACGAGCCTGTCAACGATCCGCAGCCCTCGGACGACGAGACGGGTTACGACGGCACATGGAGCATTACCGCATTTAACGGACTCTCTCTCTCCGACTACATGGAACAGAACGGAATGGATCCTATCGAGATGGATCTGTATGTCACGATCAGCGGCGACACCGTTACACTTGTGACCGACGACAGCGGCACGGGCGCTCAGATGACCGCGGTTTACGGCAAGGAATATGAGGGGACACCTGCGGCGGCACTGTTGTTTGATGTTCAGCAGCAGAGCGAGGACGAACCCTCCGGTTATCTGGTATTTGACAGCGAAAACGAGATACGTCTGGTTGATGTTTACATTGATGCGACTTACACCCTTGAGCGCACAGATGAGCCTGTAAACGGCGGAAACGATGAAGACCCCGACTCTAACGAAGGTGAATACGCGGATATCGACGTTATCGCCGGTGTGTGGTATGACGGCACCGAGGGTAACGAAGAGACTGTTACTATAGGAACAAACTATCTGCTCACCCCCTACACCGAATACTGGCTTGACAACTACGCTTACTATCTGCTGAATCCTGAAGCTGACGGCTACGGCATTTACTCTGACGGTGACCGGATAGGAACAGTGTCTTACATGAGCGGCGACGACACTCTCGCCGTCGTGAACGACAGTACAGGCGAAAACCGCATCATGACACGCGTAGAATCCGCGCCCGCGCGCTTTGATTACGCAGGCTCGTGGACGATGGAGACTTATGAGGGAATGTCTGTGGACGAATGGTGCGAGCTGAACAGCTCCACACCCGATGACTTTGCTATGAACCTCGATATCGGCGAATACGGAGTTGTCGTGAGTGATTCAACGGGTGAGCAGGTCTGGACTGTCAAGAACCCGACCGAAGATTCGATCCAGATAGCATTCGACTCGTCGATGTTCCTTGACTGTATATACGACGGCGAAACGGAAAAGCTTACCTGCGTCATGCGCTTCGACGACAACAGAGAAACACAGACCGCCGTATTCACACGCGGAACTCACGCGTTCGGCTGATATTACAAAACAACGGGAGAGACTTGATCTTTCCCGTCCGCACAGGCGGCAGGAGGAAATAAAATGCGGCTTACCGTAACAAACGAACAGATGAAGAATGCGGAGGCTGCCGCCGACAAAAGCGGCATCTCGTACATGAGGCTTATGCGCAATGCGGGAGAAGCCTGCTTCGGACGTATTTCAAAAATACTCGGCGGAGTTGAGGACAAGACTTTCGTGGTACTTGCCGGACGCGGCAACAACGGCGGCGACGGTATCGTTATAGCCAATATGCTTACGGAAGCGAGGGCAAGCGTTATTCTTGTATTTGTGCAGGATCTTCCGAAGTCGGAAACGGCGCGGCAGTGCTATTCGATTTACGAAAAGGCTGTTAAATCCTGCCTGTACGTTCACCGCAAGGATGTTGTAAAGAGGGCGATCGGAAGCTGCGATGCTGTGATCGACTGTGTTTTCGGCACAGGATTCCACGGCGAACTGGAAGAAAGCATGGCGGATCTGTTTGAGTTTACCGAAGAGAACTGCCCCGGCATAAAGATCTCGGTAGATGTACCGAGCGGAATGGACAGCGATACCGGAGAGATCGCAAAAGGCGCGTTCAGACCCGATTTCACCATTGTTCTTGCCGCTATGAAGAAAGGACTGTATTCTCATCCGGCTTACGAAAGCTGCGGCGGGATAATGCTTGCGGATATCGGTATCCCGGCAAACTGCTACGACGGCTGCGAGGCTGTGCTTACCGACGAAGTGCTGCGGGAGTTTATCCCGGAGCGCAGGAGAGTTTCTCACAAGGGGACATACGGAAATATGCTCAATATCAGCGGCAGCGCGTTCTATACCGGAGCCGCTCTGCTGTCAACCGACGGCGCTCTGCGTATGGGCGTGGGGCTGTGTACGCTTGCGACTCCCACACGGGTCATAAACGCTATAGCCGCGGCTGTCCCGGAAACCACATATCTGCCGTTGGAGCAGGACTTTGACGGATTTATAAATGACAAGTCGGTTGATATGATAATGGTTGAACTGGAAAAGAGCCGTTACAGCGCGATACTTCTGGGCTGCGGACTCGGTAACCGCAAAACCACCGCCGATCTGACAGAAATCGTCATCAGAAACGCCGATTGTCCTGTAATTATAGATGCGGACGGTCTTAATTCCGCGGCCGGGAATATAAATGTACTGAAAGAAAGCAAAAAGGGGATAATCGTTACCCCGCACCCCGCGGAGTTCGCACGAATGACCGGAAAGACCGTGGAGGAGATACAGCGCGACCGGATAGGCATGGCAAAGGCGTTCGCAAAGGAATACGGCTGCGTGACCGTTCTGAAAGGCACAAATACGGTCATTGCGGCTCCCGACGGTCAGACGTTCGTGAACACCACGGGAAACGCCGGACTTGCCAAAGGCGGCAGCGGCGACGTGCTTGCGGGCATGATAGCCTCGCTTACGGCGCAGGGAACAGAGCTGCTGTACGCGGCCGCTCTCGGCGTTTATCTGCACGGACTCGCGGCGGATCATCTTGCAAGGACAAAGGGGCTTGCGGGCATTCTGCCGAGGGATATCCCGGAGATCCTGCCGGAAGTTCTCAAAAAATAAGCTTTATTGAATGTAACTGCCCGGATAACCCGGCAAAGCGCTTGCGCGCTGTCCTTGCAGACGGCACAAGGGCTGCGTGCCTTTGACCTGCGGCAGCGTGACGCTGCACCGGTTTTCGCTTTTTGGTGAGTTAAACGGGATATCAGATCACTGAACAGACAGGCTTAGAAATTGTCACCTTTTTCTTTCTTAATTTCGGAAAGAAAAAGGTGATTTTTTTGAAGAAAACAATAATTTGTGCGGTCCCGGCGATCCTGCTGATGTCGGCGTGCAGCACGGAACAGCCCGTTTCCGCAGCCGTCCCCGACATCGCGTTCAGCGCACAGGCGGAGATCTCCTACTGCGGCACCGAACTGTCGGCAGACGTTATCCGCAGCGGCACGGGCTGCTGGGAACTGCGCGTAACATCTCCCTACGCACTTGAGGGACTTGTGATGACAACGGACGGCAGCGGCACAACACTGAAAATGTTCGGCTCCGAAAGCTCCGCAGATGTGAGCGGAGATGCTGTCAGCGCGGTCAGAGCGCTTGCGGCTGTCTATGAGTCCGCAGTGGGCGTTTCGGATATACGGGCAGGCTCCGACGGAGGCTACACGCTTTCGGGTACGTCGGAACTCGGCGCTTATACGGCGGAACTTGACAGCGGCAGCGTTCCCGTGATGTTCAGCGCAGACTGCGGAAACCTGTCGGTAAAGCTGTCCGGTTTCACGGAACTGCCGCCTGCCGAGCGTGAAGCCGAGATAGTCATGTGAGCCGCGTCAGATGTGACCGCACGCGCTGCAATTCCACCAAAAACCTCCGGAGCAAGCGGATCCTTTGTAATAATTGCCAAAAATACAGACAATATTTTTATTTCCGCGATATTGAAAAATGCTCTTCAATGTGATATACTAAAGAATGAAAATACGGTCAACGTTCCACAGAAAACGGAGGTCATATATGGAAAGCAGAAAAAAAATTATTTCAGCCAAGGGTAACAAAAAGATCCAGATGGGGATAATCCCCGGTCATTTCGCTACCAACCACTCACATATCAACCATTATGTCGATCTGAATTCTATCAAGACGAGCTTTCGCATGGCAAGAGAAACCGCAAAGATGATAGCCGAGAAGTACACCGCTACGCATATAGATACCATAATCTGCCTTGAGGGAACAGAAACTCTCGGTGCATTCCTCGCGCAGGAGCTTGCCGATTCGGGGATCGCTTCCGTTAATTCCGGCAACGATATAGATATACTGACTCCCGAGATAAACTCCAACGGTCAGATGATCTTCCGCGACGACGCACAGAAGAAGATCTGGAACAAGCAGATACTTCTGCTTATCTCCTCCGCTTCCACAGGCTGGTCTATCGAAAGATTCGCACGCTGCCTGGATTACTACAGCGGTAAGCTCGTTGGTGCAGCCGCACTGTTCAGCGCGATCGACGAGATCATCGGGATCAAAGTCGATGCTATCTTCACGCCCGCCGATATCCCGGAATACAACAGCTATGGTGCCGCTGACTGCCCGATGTGCAAGGCGAAGCAGAAGATCGACGCTCTTGTCAATGCGTTCGGTTACTCCAAACTTTAAAAGAGAATATGCAACGGGGGACTTGTGCAGTCCCCCGTTGTTTTTATGCAGTTTTTTCGCTTCAATGGTGAAAGAACCGGGATCAGATATAATACATAGGCTCGGAGACACTGCCCGAAAGCTTGTTGTACCTGTCGGCAATATCGCGCAGAGTTACGTTTTCCGCGAAAGATTGCAGATACGCCGTCATTTTGCTCCACAGGCATTCCGAAAGCGCGTCCGCGATCAGCGAATCCTCCTTGCCTATGAATGTGACATCTCCGAGTACAGTGCTGTCAAGCGCGTTTATCACATCGCGCAGTGTTATCTTCTCGGCGGGACGGGTAAGCGTGTAGCCGCCCTTTGCGCCTTTGACGCTCCTGATTATGTCAGCCTGTCTCAGCTGCGGGAGGATCTGTTCGAGATATTTCGCGGATATGTTCTGCCGCGCGGATATATTTATTACGGTTACAACATCATCGTTTGAATATATGCAGATATCCACAAGCGAGATTATTCCGCACTCTACCTTTGATGATATTTTCATTCTGCATTACTCCGTTTCTGTCATTTCACAGTATTCCTACCGTTTTAATAAGTATAGCACATTTTATACCGTTTTTGCAATTGTCGGAATACATAAAAATAAGCATTGCATATTAATTATATATGTTTAATATGCAAAAACGGGATGCGAAATGATACAGGGTCATAGTTCCGGCGAATAGCGGCGGGAGCTGCTCAACCGCTCCCGCCGCCGGACTTTTCAGAACAACCCCGACAAGAACGGGTTGAACCGTTTTTCCGTAAACAGATCCGTCATTTCGCCGTGACCGGGATACACCGTGTAGTTGCGGTCAAGGGCGCTGAGCTTTTCAAGCGACCCGAACAGCACAGTCTGATCTCCGGAATATGTGTCGCTTCTGCCTATGCTGTCCCGGAAAAGCGTATCCCCGGAGAACATCAGATCACTGCCGTCCGCACTGCACAGAAAGCATACACTTCCGGCAGTATGACCGGGAGTGCAGAGGACACGAAATTCCGTACCGCCCTGCGTGATCGTATCTCCGTCTTTCAGAAGAACGTCCGCTTCGCATACGACGAACGGCTTGCCCGGTGCGAAAAAGCTCAGAGATTTCTCCGGATCTGACAGCAGTTCAACGTCCGCGCTGTGAATGTATATCGGCGCGCCGGTCTGCTCCTTGATGTACGCCGCACCGCCGGTATGATCGAAATGTCCGTGGGTGAGCAGTATCTTTTTTATTGCAAGCCCTGCTTTCTTCGCTGTTTCCATTATTGTCTCACCGTCATCGGCGGGATCTATTACAACTGCCTCATTGCTGCCCGTCGGGACAATATAGCAGTTTGTTGCTAGAGGTGACAATGTAAGCCTGATTATATTCATTGCGGTATTCCTTTCCTTTTTAGCTTCCGTCCGATCGAGGACATATTAATTATATAACATCCGGCGGGAAAATGTCAATAGTGTGTGATCGTGTTACAAAAGTATGTGTGAAGTCCGTGCTGCGAGGAAGAGAGTAACGCGGGGCAGGAAACTTCCTCACGGAATCGCCGCCCGCCGCTGCGGGCAGACTGTGCTAACGCTATAGTTTTTCTGAAAACACCG
>JAGAWN010000282.1 GCA_017941355.1 Ruminiclostridium sp.
CACGGTAATCTCCGAACGGGATATTTCCGATAACTACATCAAAACTGTTGTTATTGAACCGCGTCTGCTCAAATCCCTTAATCTGTATTCGATCTTCCGGGTACAGCATTTGTGCTATCCTGCCGGAAATGCTGTCAAGCTCCACGCCGTACAGTTTTGAATGTTCGTGCATTTCTTCCGGCATCTTCGAGAAGAAGTTTCCGACACCCATAGACGGTTCGAGAATGTTCCCGTCCTCAAAGCCGAACTGTCCGAGAGCCTGATAAATGCAGTCTGTAACTTCCGGAGGAGTATAAAAGCTCGTGAGCGTTGATTCGCGCGCCGCACTGTATTCATCGGGAGTAAGCAAAGCCCTTAACTGTGCCTGTTCTGCCGCCCAACTATCGGGAGCCGCTTCACCGAGACTTCCGCCCGCTCTGTCTGCGACTAAATCCGTAGTAAACGCCTGCGGAATGCCGCCCCAACCGGAGTATTTCGCCATTATAGCCTGTTCTTCGGGAGTTGCAAACCTGTTCTCCGCTTCGACCTTGCGTAAAGTCTCAATAGCCGCGACATTAGCGCGGAACTTTGCCTTTGCACCCTTGATCTCGCTGCCCTCATGGTAATGATATGTGACCGGAGTTCCGGTTTTCAGCGCTTTCTTCGGTGTCATCATTATTTCGGGAACATTGACCACAGGTGTACTTGCAGCAGGCTTTTCCTGCTTCTGCACTTCTGCCGCAGGTTCTATGGACTGTTCTTCCGCAGCCGGCTCTGTTTGCTTTTCTTCCTCTCTTTCGGGAGTCGGTTTCGACGGAATATCGGCAGTAGGAGTATCAATCTCGGTCTGCGATATTTCATCTGCAACAGGTGCTTCAACTTCGTTTTCCTTTGTTTTAGTCTTTTCGGTATTATCTAAAATGCTGGGCAATGAATCCAGTTTCAAGCGTTCAAGCTCACCCGCGATCTCGTCTATGCTCTCAGCATTGCACAATTTCAGGAACTGTTCGGTGTCCTTTATCTGTATAATTGAATTTGTGGTAGTCGCCATAAATTCGGCGGCAACAGCTTTCAGCTCAGGCGTTTCGCCGTAAGTATCCCATAAGCCGCCGTCCACAGCCGTGAGATCACGTTCGTAAGCGGTGTACTCTATACCGCCGTCCTTGCGTTCAAGCACAATGAATGTCTCGTCCTGCGCGTCCATGAATACCGCTCTTTCAGCCGCTTCTTTCGTAACCGATTCATTGGTCTGCTGTGAAATGCTTTCAAATGCCGCAGACTTCAACTTTGCAAGCTCCGCAGGAGCATCGAGCTCGGTATTCATACCTGCTATCTCAAAGAATATATCATAGTCGGTTATTTCAACAAAATTCGATATTTCCGAGCCCGAAAGCTGTGCAACCGCTTCGGAAAGCTCCATAGCCTCGTCCATTTCCCATACACCACCGTCAATGGGCGTTAAATCAGAAGCATACAGTGTGTACTCTATGCCCTCATCGACCTGCATTACGGAAATAAAGGTCTCGTCACGAACGTCCATGAATACAGCGGCTTCCTCTTCGACTTCCGCAGGGAATACCGGTTCCGGTGTTTCTATGCTGTCGGGCATATTGTTGAGTGCGCCTGCTTTCAGCTCCGCGAGCCTTCGGGGAACTTCGCCCTCATACTCCAGTTCCGTAAGCTCAAAGAACTGCTCTTTGTCCTGTATCTCCGCAAGATCGTTGATACTGTTGTCAAGTATGAATGAAGCTTCATAACGCAGGTCAACCAAGCCTGATCTGTCAATAACTCCGCCGTCAACCGGAGTAAGGTCAGGCGCGTACATCGTGTATTCAAGCCCCGTATCGGTTTTACCGATATATATGAAACTGTCATCTTCGATGTTCACAAAGACAGCGGACTGTTTCTGTGTTTCGACAGCCGCAGACTGTACTGTTTCGGGCATTTCCGGTTCGTGCTCTATTTCAGCAGTTTCCGTGACCTCCGGCTCCGATTCTTCCTGTACAGGCTTTTCATTTTCAGCCGTCAGCGCCTTTTTAGCAAGAATATCCGAATAGTCGATCCCGTATTCATCGAGAACTTTCTTTGCCTGCTCAAAGGCGTACTGTTCAAGGAAATCCGTCGGGTCACATCTTTCAAGGTCACGCTTTGCGTCCTTTATGCGTTCTTCTGTTTCAGCCTGCGTTATATATTTTCCTTCGGCTATAAAGCGTTCTATACGCTCCGCGACTTCATTCCACTTCATCAGAATACTGCATTTTACCTTGTCCAGCGAAAAATCGGTTTTGGTGTAGCGTATTCCTTTTGAATCGTGCCATTCGTCATAGCCCATACTGCTTGAGCCGCCGTCACCATAAGCCTGTTTTAGAAAGGATATACGCTCCTTTTCGTCCTCGTGCTGTTCAAAATATTTTGCAATACTGAACTTACCATGTCTGTAACCGTAGTGCTCAAGCAAGAGCTTATCTTTTTCATCTTCTGTAATAAAGAGCTTCGGTACATACTCAAAGTCAGACTTCGTGAGGAATTCTGTACGCTGCCTTTGCAGGTCTTTCAGCCGGAAAAGCGCTTCTTTAGGCTTATGAAAACGAAACCGCATAATATCCGGATTTTCCTCATATTTCCGGATAAAGTCCTCCATGCCGGAGATATATTTTGACAGCGTTTCGTGGTCTGCAATATCAGCCATAATGCGATTGTGGGAATCGGGATAACCGCCCCTGAACATTTCTTCGGGTATGAAATATTCTATACCGGAATCGCGGTCAATGTCCTGATGAATATACCATAGCTGTGCAGCCAAGTCGTTTATTTCGTTCTGCGGCGACCTGTCGATGATGTCCTGCGAACAATACTCACCGTTTGCAAGCATTTCGCCTATACGCTTTGCGGCATCTTCCCAAGAGATATGCTCTTTGGTAACAATGTTGAAAGCGGTTACTCCCACGCCGAGCGTTATCCCGTCATTATCGAACCACGCCGACAACTGAGTTTCATCGGGCAGAAAATATCCGCGACCGTCCGTACCGAACTCTTTTCGGAGAAATTCAGCGTTTTCCGTATCGCTCTTGCCGAGCTGAAACTGATATGCGATACGTTCAAGGCTCTGCGGTTTTCCACTGCCGCCCCTTAACGCATAGTCGATCATTTCCGGCGTTACATTTGTTGCAGGATATACAAGGCGCAATTTTTCACGCTTTTTAGGCTTTGCCGGCTCTGCTGGCTCTGCCATATCCACAGGCGCACCGAAGAACGAAAGCTGTTCACCGCCGGATATGGGCGCAGGTGCAGACTTCCTTGCAGTCTGCTTTTTCTTCGCAGGTGCAGGCGTATCAATGACCGGAGCTTTTTCAGGGATATACTCAAATCCCTGCTGTGTCAATGCTTCCTGCCAGTTATCATAAATGTGCTTGTCCAGTATGCCTTCGTCTGTTTCGCGGGAAAGATGTATCATATTGTCGGTCTTTTTCTCGACCTTCCACATCTCCCCGTCAAGGCGGATATTGTCGCCCTCATCGAGATCATCGGCAAAGTAGCCGTTTTTGTCGTGAACGATAGGCGAACGGTAAAGCTCAAACTGCTCCAGATCGTAGGTCTGATAATCGTTCAGCTTGTACGGTTTCTGTCCGTCCATGATGTACGCTATATCATCTTCCGTTCGCCCAACCGGAGTTTCAAACTTCCTGCCGCTAACTTCACAGCTTGCATATATCTTGTTCTCCGTTTCTTCCATGCGGAAAAAATAAATAACAAGAGTGTCATCTTTAGTGCGGTTTGTGGACGAACGCGACGGCTTTTTATCCTGCGTTCTTTCAGTGTCAAGATACTCGCCCTTTTCAATAAGGGACGCTGCAAGCGACTGCACCAAATCCCAGCTAAGACCGGATTCCTTTGTTCGGGAAAGGTAGTTACCCTCCCATATATTCAGACCGTTATCAAAGGTTTTGTAACCAACACGGGCGCTTCCTATGTCAAGTTCGCTGTATTCAGGATTTATAGCTGTTTTCATAAACTCCGCACGCTTGTCGGGTTCGGGATTTTCAGCGAAGAAAGCAGCAATCTCGTCCTTCTTGACCTTGAAAAACCTGTCGTTCTTTATGATAGCATTGATCAGGAATTCATCCGTCATAGGCGGCAACAGCCCGGTATCAATATAGCTGTTATTGATTATGACCGGCTCGGACTCCGTAGGTTCGTCCTCGTCCGTGTATTCGGCTTCCGGTTCAAATATGGGTTCCGGCTGTTCATCGGGAACTGTCTCCAGTTCATTTTCAGCCTGTTCAACCGTTACAGACTGCTGTTGTAACCGTTTTTCGTTTCGTATAGCAGCTTCCATAATATCGCGGATTTCCTGTTGCTGTATCACGGAATATCGGTCAGCGATAAAGCGATTAAAAAACTCAATGGGGGTAATATTCGTACCCTCCGAGTCACTGAACGCCCAGCCTGCGATCTCATAATTATCAAGTCTGCGATTGAAATCCGCGTCCAGCCGCATCTTTTTCAGAATTTCGGGAGTTACATTCTCAACTGAAATACGACTTCCCGCATCACCTGATGTTCTATTGTCAGCAGGCGCATTTTCTCCCACTCCCGTATTGCCTGAAAGGTCATCGGACGGGGATTTTCCTTCCGGTACTGCCGGTCGAGCTGCTGAAACCGTATCTCCGCTTCTTCGTCTATCTGTCGCGGTATCAGCTGCCACTTGCCCTCCATTATGTATATCTGTACTTCCTGCGGATATTCCAGCTTTATCCACTCCTGCCACATTCTGCCCCACCGACCTATCGGTCTTTTCAGCAGTGCCGCGATCTGAGGACTGCGTGTGTACTCCGTTTCTGACAGGATCTGACCTGTCGGGTTCATTTTCTCGCTCATAAGTCTGTTCCCTCTTTCTTTTCTGAATCTGTACTATCTCACGCTCTATTTCAAGCAAAGCGTCCTTTGCCGATCGCTGGACTATATCGCAAAAACGGATAAGGTCACGGGTATCCTTGAACATATCCGCAGCAACAAGGTTTATCCCGCCCGACAGCTTCATACCGCCCTCTATCTCGCAGCGGTTGGAGACCACAAAGCGCACCGCCGAAACGAGCGACTGCTGATATTTCGTTACCTGCTCCTTCGACAGCTTCATCTGTTCCGCTGCATACTGCACATCGGGAAGTCTGCCCTTGATACTGTCAACGGATATTGTCGCAATGGTCTCCTGAATGGTTTTGCAGTCTTTCCCATACTTGTCGTTTATGACTTCCGTAATATCCCCGGCAATATCCTCGGTTATCTTCCAGAGGTCAGGTATCTTCTTACCGTTCGTCTGTGTAATATCGAACAAGTGCCTTGCGGACGTACCCTCACCGAACACTGAAATGCTGTGCTCGCCCTTGTTGATGAGCCTTCCGAGCCTGTTCCATGTTTCGAGCGTTGCCACCTTTGTAGCATTCGGATTCTGATAATATATCAGCGCCGCATCCGAAAACGACTGCTTGTACATTCCCGCCGAAAATCGCAGGAACTGTGCGAGTTCCTGCTTATTCTTCATCAGACGGTTTGTTATTTCCGTCCAATTGTAAAGGACGGTATTGTATCTGCTCAATTTCCTACCCCCATTTCATATATTTTTCTGAAAGCGTATTGACTTTTACTTAAAATTATGCTACAATTATTACAACAAATATTGCAGCAAAGGAGCTGATCTTATGCCGAATATCCGTCCTGTTTCCGATCTACGGAACTATAACGATGTACTCAGCCAGATAGCTATTGATTCTCCCGTTTTCCTCACCAAAAACGGCAGAGGACGCTACGCTATAATGGATATTGAAGAATATGAAAAGAATCGTGCGACCCTCAAACTGTTGTCTGAACTTGCAAAAGGAGAACAATCTGCAAAAGAGCAAGGTTGGCTAACCGAGGAAGAAGTTGAACGGGAGTTAGGATTGAAATGAAAATTCGAGTAACCCCCGCTGCACTTACAGACTTGAAAGAAATACAGCAGTATATATCCGAAACGCTAAAAAACCCGGATGCCGCCGATAGAACCGTAAGGCGTATAATATCTGATTACCTGCGGCTTATAGACTCGCCATACATCGGCACAAGCCTTAAATCCAAATTAAATATTGACACCCCATACTGCTTTTTGGTAAGCGGTAATTATCTCGTTTTCTATGCCATAAATGATGACACTGTGTACATAAACCGCATCATATACGGAAAACGTGATTATGATCAAATTCTTTTCAGCAAATCATTTATTGATTTTGATGACCCAACCGAGGATACGCCTTAATCCGGCGTATCCTTTTTTCCTTTCCTGTCCCCGATGAACTCCTCCAGTTTCAGATTTATATATCCGTCCTTTTCTTCGAGCGAAAACACTGCGCTGTATTTTTTACCCTTTGAGGAGATACAGTTATTGAATGTTGCCTTTCCGTTTGCAAGCAGCTCCGCAAGTTCTCCGGCGGTAAAAGCACGACCTATGCGTTTATCGTTCTTGAAAAGAAAGAACCCGCATTTATCTCGTCCGGCGCTGCAATAGTAAGTCTTTGCGCTCTCATATATTGGAGCACCGCAGCGCGGACACTTGCCCAGCTCATGCTTTCGTGTTACCGGGACACGTTCCCTGACGACTTTCTCACAGTCAATGGTATTTCGGATTATCTCGACGATCTCATCAAGCAGAATATTCGGGTCAGCCTTGCCCTTTTCGATGTCACCAAGCATCAGCTCCCAATGTGCTGTAAGGTCAGGAGACTTAACTGCTTCGGGAAGTGACCTGACAAACTCCCTGCCATAATCGGTGGATATAAGCAGCTTCTTATCCCTGCGGACATATCCCGCCGCGATCAGTTCCTCAATAATTGCAGCTCTTGTTGCAGGCGTTCCGAGCCCGCGTTCCTTGACATATCCTTTCAGCGACTTATCCTCAATAAGCCTGTCAATGTTCTCCATTGCCCACAGCAGCGTACTCTCAGTGAAACGCTTCGGCGGTGTAGTCTCGCCCTCAACGATAGAAATGTTATCGGCATTGAACCGGCAATTTACGGCATACTTCGGAACATTCTCGGATTCCTCCGCACCGCCCTTATTCACATATTTACGCCAACCGAGAACTGTAGGAGTTTTCTGCAAAAGTCTGAACACCTCGCCGTTTACGGTAAATTCATACCGCATTTCGTCATACTCATACGGCTTATCAAGCGCACACAGAAACCTGTTTATCACAAGCTCCATTATACGCTTTTCATTTTCTGACAGTTCCGCGTCATGCAGTCTGCCAATAAGGTTTGTCGGGATAAGCGCGTGATGATCGGATATTTTGCTGTTGTCAATAACGCGCTTGTCGATGTTAAGTCCCTGCTCCTGCAAATGCTGTATGCGCTCCGGGTCATAGTCGGAAAGACACTTGACAATGCTCTCCACCAGCGGTATCATATCATCAGACAGATAACTGCTGTCTGTGCGCGGATATGTCAGCAGCTTTTTCTCATAAAGTGACTGAGCCGCTTTCAGCGTATCTGCCGCCGTGATACCGTAAATGTCATTGGCTTCGCGCTGTAAAGATGTAAGGTTATGCAGAAGCGGTCTGTTCTCCGTCTTATGATCTGTCTTGACCGAGGTTACGATCACTATGCCGCCCATGCACTTGCTTACAACAGCCTGCGCCGCTTCTTTGGTATCAAAGGTCTTTTCATACTCCGCACCATTCTCAAGAAAAACATGATAGATAGGCTTTTTCGTGAAGTTCTCTATCTCATCATCGCGGCTTGCTATGATATTCAGCACCGGAGTTTTGACCCTGCCGACCTTGTGAGTATCATTATTCACGATACTGTAAAGACGGGACAGCGACATACCGAGAATCCAGTCCGCTTTTGCACGGGTAAATCCTGCTTCATAAAGTGCCGCCTTGTCCTCGCCTTTGAGCAGATTTTTCATCCCCTGCTTTATGCTCTCGTCCGTCAGTGAGCTTATCCACAGCCTTTTGACCGGCTTTTTGCAGCCGAAGTAGTTGTATATATACCTGAAAATGCACTCGCCCTCGCGTCCGGCATCGCAGGCATTGATTATCTCCGTAACATCATCACGGTTGAACAGCTCTTTCAGCATCTTTATCTGCCCGCCGTAACCCTTTATCGGAAAGAAACCGAATTTTTCGGGAATAAGCGGGAGCGTTTCAAGCTCCCACTTTCCCCAACCGTAATCCGCC
>JAGAWN010000283.1 GCA_017941355.1 Ruminiclostridium sp.
CATGATATACGGCATAACGACGGGACTTCTGAACATTTTCTGTATGCTGTTCGGCAATGAAGCTGTGGGCTACTCGACAATATTCTCACTTGCAACTACCGGTGTTAGCGTGGCAACGAGTCTCCAATTTCTGCTTGCGGTAACGATAGTGATAATCCTGCGAGTAGTGTTCATGACGGATATGCTGATAAAGAAGATGCCGCTCGGAGCGCGTATTGCGGCTATGTTCGTGAGTGTGTTTGCGGTGATAATTGTATTTGTGTTTCTGTTTGGCTGGTTCCCGGCAACCGACCTGCTTGCGTGGTTAATGTTTATAGTATGCTTCGCGGTAAGCTGCGCTGTCAGTGTGATAATATCCACAGCGGCGGAGCGGCAGGAGAACCGCAGGCTCGATGAAGCACTAAAACGGATAAAGAAGGAGAACTGATATGAGCTGCACAATAAAATCTGAAAATATTTCCAAATCTTTCGGAACTAAAAAAGTGCTTGACAGCATTGACCTCGATATCCATAGCGGCGAGATATTCGGACTTCTCGGACCATCGGGCGCAGGTAAGACAACGCTGATAAAGATACTTACCGGGCAGCTTTCTCAGGATAGCGGTGCTGCGTACATTGGCGACAAGGACACCCGAATGCTCACAGGTGCAGACCATAAGCGCTTCGGGATAACAATGGACAATTTCGGACTTTATGAGCGGTTGAGCTGCACCGAAAATCTGAAAATATTTGCGCGCATATACGGCTTGCCGAATAACAGCATTTCAGGCGCGCTTGCAAAGGTCGGATTGACTGATGCGGCAAAAACTCCTGCGGGAAAGCTGTCAAAGGGTATGACGGGCAGACTGAAGCTGGCAAGAGCGTTTATGACAGACCCCGATATATTATTCCTTGACGAGCCGACAAGCGGACTTGACCCCGTTTCCGCAGACGAGATACACAAAATAATACTGTCCGAAAAAGCGCGCGGCAAGACCGTATTCCTCACAACCCATACCATGACGGAGGCAGAAAAGCTCTGTGATAACATCGCACTTCTCAACGAAGGCAGGATAGTCGAGTACGGAATGCCTGCGGAGATATGCCGCAGATACGATCATCAGCGTATGCTGAAAATACATCTGTATGACGGGCGGGATATGGAGCTCCCCCACAACAGGGACGCGGCAGCGGTGCTGGCAGAGCTTATTGCGGACGGCAAGGCAGAGACCATACACACCACCGAGCCCGACCTTGAAACGGTATTCATGGAGATCACGGGAAAGGAGCTTTCGGCATGAAGAATATATGTGCTGTATTTCTGAAACAAGTCAGTGATACATTGAAAAATAAGACTGTACTTATTCAGTTTCTGATGTTTCCGGTGCTGGTCATCATTATGGAAAACGCGGTAAAGATAGAAGATATGCCCGAGCATTTCTTCGCAAGGCTGTTTGCCGTGATGTTTGTGGGAATGGCTCCCCTCACCTGTATGTCGGCTATAATATCCGAGGAAAAAGAAAAAAATACTCTGCGTGTACTGATGATGAGCAATGTAAAGCCTGCCGAATATCTGCTCGGTGTCGGCGCGTACGTGTTTGTGATGTGTATAGCGGGAACAGTGGTATTTGCTGTAGTCGGCGGCTATTCCGGGGCTGACCTTGCATTGTTCATAGCCGTAATGTCGGCAGGAATAATATTGTCAGAACTGACCGGTGCGGTCATCGGAGTATTCAGCAGAAATCAGATGACAGCAACTTCGATAACCGTTCCCGTGATGATGATATTCTCTTTCCTGCCTATGCTCTCGATGTTCAACGACACAATAAGAACTGCCGCGAGAGTAACATACTCGCAGCAGCTCAGCGAGCTTATCAACGGTATAGGTACAACGGCTGTATCTGCGGAAAGCGTTGTAGTTATTTCGATCAATTTTGTACTTGCTGTTGTGCTGTTTACTGTGGCGTATAGGCGCAAGGGTCTTGAATAAAACAAAAGATCGGAATTATCCACATTTTGTGTGAATGATGGAAAATATGCCATTTTCAGCTAAAAATCTCGCTATTGCTCAATGATACCAATAACTGCTTGCGGCAATGCCGGCTTTTCTGCCAATGATACCACTTTCGTACAGATTTGATACCACCGTTTCTGCGCCGAAAAAGCCATATACCAATCGGCGCGGAAATTGATACTGCACCAATACCAAATCCGCGAAAAAGTGATACCGACCGCCATTTTCATCGCCGCTGACCGCCGAGTATAGCCAAACAAATAAATTTACGGCGGTCAGAGGCGATAGGCAGGTAGCACCGCTGGCTATACAAATCCCGAACAAGTGCGGGCTTTGCATAGACTGCGCGGTACTACCTGCTCAGGAGGGAGCGCCCTCCCGAGACCTACCCCAAAATGCGGAAGCGGGAAGGCAAGGATGCCTTCAGGAAGTTTCATAAAAGCGCTGCACGATGCAGCGCAAACAAAGAAACTTCCAAGCGACACGTGAAAGCGGCGCAGGAGCGCCGGAAAATAAAAATCACAACGATACTTGGCTCAATTACTTGTCAAATATGTTAAGGTTTGATATACTGTAATTGAGTTTTTGTTTTATAAAAATATTTTTCAAAAAACTGTAACATTTCCTTTTTTCTGTCGTTTAACATTATGTAAGGTGAGAGAAGGTGAAGGTATGGCTTCGGATATCGAGCTTATGGAGCAGGTCGCGGCAGACGATAAACAAGCGTTCGAGGAGCTCATCGGGCGCTATGAGCACAGGCTGACCGGCTTTATCCGGCGCTTCGTGCAGGACGAAGGTGCGTGCGAAGAGATAGCCGAGGACACCTTTGTCAGCCTGTGGCTGAACCGTAAGACCTACCGCCCGACAGCGGAATTTGAAACATACCTTTTTACTATCGCCAAACGCCGATGTTTCGACTGGCTGAAAGCGCACCGGAATGACGCTGAAATACTTGAACTGCTCGATACCGACAAGACCGCCGACTCTGCGGAGAATGAGTATCTGTGCAAGGAATTCAGCGCACAGCTGATTGTAGAGATAGAAAAGCTCCGCGAGAAAGACGGCGACAGCTTCTATATGTTTGCGGTGCAAGGTCTGCCGGTAAAAGCTATCGCAAAGAAGCTCGGGATAAGTGATGTCGCCGTCCGCGTGAAAGTCCACCGGACGCGGGAGAAACTGAAGAAACTGCTGAAAAAGGAGGGCTTGCTATGAACACAGAACGGATATGGTCAAAAATAGAACAAATCGAACAGGCGGACGAGCTGCTGAACGCGGTGAGAACCGAGAAAAAAACGGGATTTTTCGAGTTCCTGCGGGATATGTTCTTCGGGCTGGGGCTGAAAAATGTGTTCTACGGCGTGTATGACGCGGTGTTTGTGCTGCTGGCGCTGTCGGCGGCAATAATAGTATCGCTGTCGATACAGCCGCGCGAGGACTTCGCGGAGATCGGCGGCGAGTTGTACGGCTATGTGTTCGCGGCGTCACCGGTGACATATTTCGTGTTCTTTCTGATTTCGTATTTTAAGGAAAAGCTCGAAAACTCCTTCGCGGTGAAGATGACCTGCCGGTACACGGTGCTGCACCTGTCGGCGTTCAGAATGTTTGCGGCGGGTGTTATATGCCTTGTGGTGAATGCCGTCGCAGCCGCGATAATGGCTGACAAAATGAACGTTGGTATGCTGAATATCGTAGCGGTGTCGTTCTCGTCGCTGTTTCTGTTCGCGCTGGTCACGATAGCCTCGCTGCTAGAACTTGGAAGCAAGGGCGCGGTTGTTCCTGCCGGTCTTATCGCGGTTTCTGTCACACTGTGCGCGTTTCCCGAATATACCGCGCTACTGCGGAATATCCCCACTGCCGCGTATCTCATTCTCGGAGCGCTCTCACTTGCGGCATATCAGAAAATTCTCACAAATATTGAAAGGAAATACAGTTATGTTGTCCGTTAAAAATGTTACAGTCAAATACGGAAATACAGTCGCCCTCGACGACATCAGCATCGACTTTGAGAACGGCGTTTACGGGCTTATCGCTCCCAACGGTGCGGGCAAGACCACGCTGATAAAGCTGCTCTCAACGCTGCTGTTTGCGGCAGACGGAACGGTGGAGTGGAACGGGAAAAGCATAGTCGCGCTTGACGAGAAATACCGCGACATTATCGGCTATCTTCCGCAGCAGTTCGGATTTTACCGCAGCTACACCGCGTACAGCTACCTTATGTACCTTGTCGCGCTTAAAGGGATCCCCGAAAAGCAGGCGAAGGAGCGCGTGAATACGCTGCTTGACGAGGTGGCGCTTCCGGACGTGAAGAACAAGAAGCTCCGCAAATTCTCCGGTGGTATGATACAGCGCGTGGGAATTGCCGCCGCTATGCTGAATGACCCGAAAATACTTATGCTCGACGAACCCACCGCCGGGCTTGACCCGAAGGAGCGTGTCCGGTTCCGCAACCTGATAGCGTCGCTGTCAGCAGACAGGATCGTAATACTCTCGACGCATATCGTATCAGACATAGAAAGCATTGCAAATAAGATCGTGCTGCTCAAAGACAAGAAGGTATTCCGCTGTGACAGCATGGAGAATATCTGCGCAATGCTTGATGGCAAGGTGTTTGAAGCGGAAATGCCCTCCGAGGAGCTGCCAACATTCTCAAAAAAGCATTTCGTGCTTTCGGAGCGTTTCGAGGGCAGCACAGCGTTTGCGCGGTTCGTAGGTGACGGTTCGGAGGGAACTCCCAAGAGCGCGAGCCTTGAAGATGTATTCCTGTATCTCTACCGCGACACGGGGGACGCTGCAAATGCTTAAACACGAGATATTGAAGCAGCTCCGGACACCGTTTGTTTGGCTATTTGCGGTGGCTTGCGTGCTGATAAACGCGCTGTCTGTGATCTCGCAGGACTACAATATCCGGCAGATACTCCGGGAGTGCGAGATAGCGGATATTCTTGGCACAACGGATATTGCGGGAGCGGAATTGCCGGAGATCGAGGACGAGTTCACGGCAATGCTGTCAGAATCGCTGAAAAACGCTCACAGTGAGTTTGTTCCCGAAGAATACGCTGACGGGCTGCTCGCATACCTTGTGCTGGGTGCAAACCCCGCGAGAATGTCCGAGGATACCGCGCTGACGGTGTACGACCTCGCTCTGCCGCAGTTCCGTGAACGCGTGGCGGAGATAAACAACACCGGCGAGTACAGATACCTGAACGGCGGCGACAGACTGCACAGTATTCTTTTCGTGAGCCTACTGCTGCCGTGTGCTGTGGAAACAATGCTGCTTGCGCTGCTGATAGCGCCGAAATGCGCCGGACACGAGTATTTTGCGGGAACGACACAAGTGATATACAGCACCAAAAAAGGACGCTCGCTTGCTTCAACAAAGCTGTTCGCGGCGATCATTCTCACTGAGATGTCACTTACAATGCTAACAGTTACCGCACTTGCGGTATTCCTGATACGCTGCCCGTGTTTCACTCTGCTCGGCTCGCCGATGCTGATAAACTCAGACCGCACAACGGTCATTCCGTGGACGGGAATATCGGTCATAGGATATTTCGGATTGAACTTCATCACAGCGGGGGCAGTCTGCGCCATATTCACAATGATAGGCTATGCTTGGTTCGGGTTGTTCGTGAAATCCCGCGCGAATCTGTATCTCGGAGCCGCAGGAGCGCTGATATTCACGATATTGCTGTATGCGTCCTATGCGGGAACGCCCCGTGAACTGCACATATTTCCGGTAATATCAAATCCAGTGATACTGTTGCTGAACCGTGTCGGAAGCTGGTTCGCCGTGTCCGAGCGCGGTATCGCGCTCCCGTGGTTTGAGGCGTATGCTATAGCCGCGTGGGGAGCGCTGTTCGCGGTGCTTTGCGAACTTGCGATAAGGAAGATAAAGAGGGTGAGCATATGAGAATACTGCTTGGGGAGCTTAAAAAGATATTCTGCGATATAAAGTCTGCGGCGGCGCTTGTCATTGCAGCTCTGCTGATATATCTGAATTTCCGGGGACTGTATGCCTATAATGTTTTTGAACGGAAAGAGCTTTCCCGATCATTGGGCTCATATTATCTCGATACATTCGAGTGGTTCACCAATAATTACGGCTATCGGATAGATGATGAGGTCATCGCACAAATAGACGAGTTGACTTTTCCGGGACTTGACGAGTTCATAGCAAGCCGTCCGGAATTTGCAGATCTGAACATTTACAACACCGATGAACTCAAGGATTTTTATATGGAAAACCTCAATTACCGGGGCGAACGTGACCATAACTATGTCATTAAGCAGGAGGTGCGTGACAGCTTTTCTACCGAAGCGGAATATTGGGATATGAGCGATAAGCTTTTCCGGCTCAGGTCAAGCATTAATAACCTGTATTTTGACTACTATATCTCACATGACAAATACCTTGCTTCTTTGGGAATACACGCATACAGTGACATCGTGTGGTATTCGGAATTTGATGAGAATGATAATGAGATAGAGTACACCGACGAAGAAATTGAGGAGCGGAATAAGTTCATAGATATGGTGGCTTCATATATCCACAGTAATTACGAAAAAATGATAGAGAATCCGGCGATACCGGAGCTTGACAATATCTCAGTGCAGTGGTACAGACTAATGTTTGTCATCGGCATAAAGCAGATGTACAACGAGACTATGACGAACGCTGCATATCCAATGACAGTGGCAAATCAATACAAGTCACGGACGGTATGGATCTATAAAGAAGATGTCGATAAAGAGCTTGTTCCTACTGACAAACCGAAAGTCTCTAATATCGTCATTCACCGCGACCCCGCATACAACCAGCGGATACAACGCCGCGCAGAGCAGCTCGGAGGGGAATTCTACACCATAAAGCCCTATGAAACAACGTATATATGGGAGAGTGTTGGGCGGGAGCTTGTGGTATTTGCTGCCTGCGCGGGAGTTCTGCTTGCCGGTATCTATGCGTTATCTGATAAGCGCGGAACCCTGCCGGTGCTGTACTGCACAAAGACCGGCAGACAGCTCGCGGCTGTGAAGATAGGGTCAGTCTGTGCCGCTGCGGCGCTGCTTATTTTAACGGCAACTGCCGTTTCAATGATAATTATGCTGTTTGACGAGTGCGCACCGTATTTCGGGCTGTCGGTAAACTCGTTCTACACAGCGGAACTGTTTTGGGTCGATGTTAATATGTGGGGATATGTGTTGCTGTATGCGCTGATCTCGGCAGTCGCGGCAGCGGGAATTTCCGTGGTAACATTCTTTGTCTGCGGCTTCTGCAAAAGTATCATCAGCGCGTTCGCGTTTTCGCTTGCGGCGGGATACGGCACAGTCATGCTTTTCAACAGTCCTTTGAACAGCGTGTTTGCAATTCCGTGCAGTGAATTTGATACTCCGCTGTGGGTCGGTTGTATTGCTATTATTGCGGTAGCTTGCGCTGTATTTTACATCACAAAAGAGAAACGGAGAGTGACATTTTGAGAATAGTTTTATATGAATTGAGAAAGATATTTGCGGCGCGGTATATCATTGTCGCGGCAGTGTTTACTGCGATATTCATGTTTTTATACACACACGAGGGTGTAGCAATAGTCGGCGCTTACAGCAACAATTTCTATTTGAATGATGCTGCGTTTTCACCGGAGCCGACTGCTCCGTGGCCCGAGGATAACCGCACCGACAGCTACAATACATACAAGTGGTTTGTAGATACATTCGGCGCAAAGGTCACTGACGAAACGATAACAGCGATAGAGCAAATGGAGTACCCGGAGCTTGACAAGCTTCTCGGAACGCTTGACGAGTTCGCGGAATTTGGCGTACATAACACAGCTGAGCTTGCAGAACTCATTGACAAGACTATCGTGGACGAGTATTTCTGTTATTACTTACTGTTCGGGAATCTCTATTGGGATAAATTTCAGAATATCGGTATCACAAATGAACAATGGAATAAACAGTTCGGCGAAAAGCTAAGAAACCTGTCATTGGCTGTACCGAACGCTGTTACACTGACCGAGGACGCAGACCTGCGAGATACGATAAATGAGCAATGGCGACAGTTTCTTGCCTGCACGCGCATAAGAAAAATATACCTTGAAACCCCAAAAGACCCTATTTATATTTTTGACGCTGAGCATTCGTGGGACAGGTCAATGTCTCATACCCTGTCCGCATACAGGTGGAACTGGCTTGAGATGATCGATGCAGCATATGATGAATTACCCGAATCAGAGAAAGCAGAAATGACGCAAGAAAGATATGTTGGAATAACAGGCAGCATAAGCCCCGATGACTATGAAAAGCGCATGAAAGAGCGCGTCAACGCTCTCGGAGATGACTTCTTCTACGTTCGTAATTCAGAGATATTTTACGGCTGGGAAGGTACTGGTCTGGGTATTATTGAACTGTCAGCAATACTGTGCATCATATTTGCCGCGCCGTATGCAGTCGCGGACAAGCGGAATATCGTTCCGCTGCAATACACAACAAAATGCGGACGGAAGATCGAGCGGAAGAAGATGTGGGCGGTGGTTCTTATGGCGGTCATCGTGTCGCTGATCTCGTCAGTAGCGGTGCTTCTGATAATGCCACATGACGTATGTGCGCAGTGGTTCGGGCTGCCGCTGACTTCGTTTTCAGCGCACGACCTGCTGTGGCTTGATGTGAATATGTGGCAGTATATTGCGCTGTACATCGGTATCTCGTTCATCGTGAATATAAGCACTGCCGTTATCGCGTACACGATATGCGGGCTAACCGGCAACGTTATCAGCGCGGTGTGCATATCAGTCCCGCTTATCATCGCGGAGCTGCTGTTATGGACAAACCCGCTGTCGCATATATTCTCGCTGCCGGAGAGTGCTGCGGAAACACCGGTGTGGTGCATTGGAATCATCGTTGCCGCTGTACTCGGAGCTGTTTTTATTACGAAAAGGAGCAGGAAACCTATACTATAAATGACAAAACCGGCTGAGCACCATTATGATACTCAGCCGATGTTTGTTATTCAGATGCCATTACTTCAAATATTATCATTGCCCCGAGGCTGAAACCTCTCTCAAAATCCTGTAATCCCTCACATGCTGCTGTGATGTGTATTGCGTCTGCGTAGCTTTCGAGAAGTTCCTTGCAGTCGGGATATTTGGAAAGTATCTC
>JAGAWN010000284.1 GCA_017941355.1 Ruminiclostridium sp.
AGCAGCATCACGAACCAGTACGCAAACAGGAACGCGCTTATGAGCAGCCACCGAAGTGCCGTTTTTGCGGTATCCGCAGCTATCTGCTTCTTTGTCATTCCGGCGTAGTATGAGTTCTTCCGTCTGCGGAAGCCCTCTCTCGGCGGCTTTTTCTTATTCTGCATTTTCAAGGTATTTTACACCCCACACGCTCTCATCGTCCCCGACAGCGGAGAACGTCATGACCGTGGTTCCCGCCTCGTCCGGCATTTCGCAGAACACGCCGCTGTACGTCTTGTCTCCGAGAGTCAGCGTCATATAGCAGGTGCCGTCGGTCATCTTCCATGTACCCTCGGTCTTTTCCGCTGCCGCTGTACCGTCGTCGTTCAGGTAGAGTATCACCGGCTCGGCTACCTTGGCGTCGATCTTCATGCCCTGATCTATGAAGTAGTAGCGCCCCGCTGTCTGCTCAGCCGTGTAACCGGTCTCAGGAGCTTTCTCTCCCTGTGTCTGATACGGGAGCATACACGGCCAGCCTTCCTCATTCACGATGAACTGATGAACGCGGGGTGAATGACGTTCGCTTCCGTCATCGAAACGCGTGTGATATACTATGTATTTTCTCCCGTCGTCATCGACCAGCGCCGAGTTGTGTCCGGTCGCCTTGTACGCTTTTGACAGGCTCGGCAGCATATAGTTGCCGGAGAGTTTAAGTCCGAAGTAAGAGTGGTTGAGTCCCTTTTCCGGCTTTCTTCCGAACATATCGACATACTCGCCGTCCGGCTTGTCGCTGCGGAAAACGCGTATCTGATAACCGCCGTCTCGGTTGAGTCCGCCGTAGGACACGAACAGGTAGTAGTACCCGCTCTCCTCGTCCCACAAGATATACGGTCCTTCTATGGAGTTATGACCGCCGCCGAGAAGTCTCTTGCCGTAGTAGGCATCGACGCTGTTTTCGGGATCGGCTTCCGGGTGTATCACCTTTCCGGTGTTTTCGTCAAGCTCCAGCAGGAAAATGCCGCCGCTCCACGAGCCGTAAACCATCCACAGTCTGCCGTCCGCATCGTAGAATACCGCGGGGTCTATGGCGTTGGGGTAATCCTCGAATTTGTATTCATCGCCCTTGAAGTAGGTTTCGAGGGCGTAGTCCTCGCTGACATAATCGAGAACATCTGTAGCCTTTATCGTTTCCTTGTCGTATCCGGAGTAGATGAGCGCGCCCTGCCACTCAAACGGACCTTCGGGGCTGTCCGAAATGCCGTAGCAGAGATTGGAGGCATTCCACGTCGATGTGGTGCAGTAGTACATAACGTACTTGCCCATAGCCTTGTTGTATATAACGTCCGGCGCCCAGACGTGCTCACCGCCCTGCTTGGCGTTATCGGTGGGGATAGTGCTCTTCGGGCTGCCCGCGTAGGCGAAAGCTTCGTCATATACGCTGTATATCTGTCCGAAAACCGTGTTGCTTGCTCTGTACCCGTCCGCAACGAATCTCCATGTCTTGAGGTCGTCGCAGGAAGCGCAGGACATATGTGAACCGTATATATAGTATTTCCCGTCAGCTTTCAGAACGGACGGATCATGCACGGACGCTCCCGAGGAAACATTTCCTTTTTTTATGCCGTCATAGCTTACGGTAAAATCGTAATCCCTGTCTGCCACATCTGCCTCCGCCTGCGTCTGTTCCGATGCAGTTGCCGGTGTCTGCGAACCGCAGCCGGAAATTGTAATGACAACTGCCGAAAAAGCAGCAAACAACTTGATTATTTCGCCTCTCATATTACTGCTCCTTTGCTCCGGAAAGAAATATTTTTCTACAATGTATTTACGCTGTATTTATTATATACCTTTTTTCGCCGTCGTTTCAATGGATAATAGTCTAATATATATGGATAATTATCTCACGAGATGTTATACTTTTCACAAACTGCAATTGACCCAAAACTGTACGGACAAATTTTCCGCTCTCATACAGCTATCCGGACTTGTATGCACATAAACCGGCGGTGTCAATAGTCGGATTTGGCAGAAAAGCGGTATTCTTTCGGAGAAGTGCCGCTGAACGCATGAAAGCACCTGCTGAAATACAATCTGTCCTCAAAGCCCAGCCTGCTTGCGATATCCCCTACCGGAAGCAGCGTGGAACGAAGAAGATAAGCCGCTACCTGCATACGGTGCGTATTGTGATACTGCTGCATCGTGACGTTGTACTCCTGCTTGAAAACCGCCGCCATTCGCTTGTAGCTCAGGAAGAACTCCTTTTCCAGCTTTTCGGCACTGAACGGCTCGGCATAGTGCTTTTCAAGCCACATACGGATCTTCCGCGACAGCGAATAGTCATTTTTGTCCATATATTTCAAAAGAGCTATATCCGCAAGAAACGAATAGAACATACCGTTCATTCTCATTCGTTTCAGATCATCTCCGTTGCGGCTGTAGTCCGCAAGTTCGGAAAATCTTCTCTCTATGTATCCGTTTTTCAGCCCGCTCAGCTTTTTCGGCAGCACCTCATACGCCCGAAGCGGCTGATTCAGCACCAACGGGCTTGCGTCCGGCTCAAACGGCGGTGTGCCGCTGTCCGGCTCGTCGAGATAGAAATGCGCATAATACCATTTGGTGCCGCGCTGCGTCTCCTTTGTTCCGTAATGCCGTACATGGTGCTTCAGGAAGAGCAGTTCTCCCTCATTGATATCGTAGTCCGTGCCGTCCTCCGAAACATACATCGTTCCCTCAACAACATAGATAAGATCGTTGAATTCCAGCACCCTGTCAAGGTGGTAAAAAGGCTCGGCTGCCGCAAGGAAATCACAGGCGCAGACGATAGGCTGACAAGCCGAAGATAATATGATCTCGTTCAAGACTATCCTCCATATTTATAAGATTATTATCCATTGATTTTTACCTTACAATACAATTATAATAAAAGCAGCCGCAAATGTCAATACATATTTACAACATTGATCGACATTTGTCCTGTCATTCACGCAATTACAAACGCGGCAACACACCGCATTTCAGCGGTATTATATAGACAAAAATCCCACAAGGCACAAAATATCCCCGAAAGGCAGACAAAAACATGAAAATACAGCATCAGACCGGTCAGGCTGCTTACAGTTCAGGCGGCTTTATCGGAAAGTATCAGAAGCTTGTCAGCGAAACCGTCATACCGTATCAGTACGCAGTGCTGAACGACAAAGCCGAGGGCGCCGAAAAGAGCCATGTGGTGCGGAACTTCATAAACGCCGGCAGAGCGGTGCGCGGCGAAGATACCGGCGACGGCTTTTACGGAATGGTCTTTCAGGACAGCGACGCGGCAAAGTGGATCGAAGCAGCCGCCTATTCCCTGCGCAATTTCCCGGATCCCGTGCTTGAAAAGCAGGTTGACGATCTCATTGACATAATAGCCGCCGCACAGGACGAGGACGGCTATCTCAATACATATTTCACCATAAAGGACAAGGAAAAGCGCTGGACGAATATTCTGGAAGCCCATGAACTTTACTGCGCGGGTCACATGATCGAAGCTGCCTGCGCCTGCTGCGAAGCTTTGGGCAAACGGAAACTGCTGGACGTAATGCTGAAAAACGTTTCACATATATATAAGGTATTCGTCGAAGATAAGCACGGCGGGTTCCCGGGTCACCCCGAGATCGAGCTTGCGCTTATGAAGATGTACCGCCTCACAGGGGACAGGAAGTGCCTTGAACTTGCGGAATATTTCATAAACACCCGCGGCTGTGACACAGATTACTACAAGCGCGAGTGCGAAGCCCGCAAATGGCAGGTGTGGGGCAATGATCCCGGAAACGGGGATTACCAGCAGAGTGCGGTGCCGCTGCGCAAAGCCTCCGACGCTGTGGGACACGCTGTGCGCGCGGTGTACCTTTACACCGGAATGGCAGATCTCGCCGCCGAGACCGGCGACAGCGAGCTTTACGATGCCTGCGTGCGGCTGTGGAACAGCATCACGAAGCGGCAGATGTACGTTACCGGCGGTATCGGCTCCACCGTTCACGGCGAGGCTTTCAGCACAGACTTCGACCTCCCGCCGGACACCGCGTACGCGGAGACCTGCGCTTCTATAGGACTTATGTTCTTTGCTTCCCGTATGCTGGAAAACGAAGTAAAGGGCGAGTACGCGGACGTTATGGAACAGGCGTTCTTCAACACCGTCCTCGCGGGTATGCAGCTCGACGGAAAGCGGTTCTTCTACGTCAACCCGCTGGAGGTCGTCCCCGGCATTTCCGGCAAGGTGCAGACCCAGAAGCATGACCTCACACAGCGTCCGGGCTGGTATGCCTGCGCCTGCTGTCCGCCCAACGCGGCACGGCTGATCTCATCTTTCGGGAAGTACGCCTACGGCGAAAGCGCCGATACCGCCTACTGCCACCTGTTCGCTGCCGGAAGCGTAAGCTTTGAGAACGGCATACAGCTTTCCTGCGAAACGGAGTACCCCTACGGGTTTACTGTGAAATACAAAGTCTCCGGAAACGGCAATGTCGCGGTAAGGATACCGGCATGGAGCAAACAGTTCACCCTCACGGTGAACGGCAGCCCGGTCAACGCGGAACCGGCAAACGGGTATGTGTATATCCCTGTCGCCGGCAGCAGCGAGATAGTTCTCACGCTTGACGGCACGCCGCGATTCGTGTACGCTTCACCGAAGATACCGAGACTGACCGGCTTTGCCGCAGTTTGCAGGGGTCCGCTGGTGTACTGCTTCGAGGGCGTTGACAACGGCGGCGATGTGCTTTCGCTGAGACTCGATACTTCCGGAGAGATAACGGTGAGCGACGAGCCGGAAACTCTCGGCGGCACCGTAAAGCTCGGAGTTCCCGCGCTGCGGACAGCGCAGACGGACGAACTCTACACCTCACAGAGACCTGCGCAGACCGCCTGCACCGCTTACGCCGTACCATACTGCACATGGGGCAACAGAGGCGAAAACCAGATGAGAGTCTGGATCCCGACAGCAAAATAATAATTGTCACAATAAAATAATCATTCAGGAGGATAACAATGAAAAAACTCAACGCAGCGGTAAACGCATTTGACAAAAGATCCCACATAAACCGTGATATCTACGGCCACTTCTCCGAACATCTCGGCAGATGTATCTACAACGGTATCTTCGTGGGCGAGAACTCCCCGATACCCAATACCGACGGTGTACGCAATGACATCATCGAGGCATTCAAGGCAATAAAAATGCCGGTGCTCCGCTGGCCGGGCGGCTGCTTCGCGGACGAATACCACTGGCGTGACGGCATAGGCGATAAGGCGAGCCGTCCGAAAATGGTGAATACCCACTGGGGCGGCGTTACCGAGGACAACTCCTTCGGTACTCACGAGTTCTTCAATATGTGCGAGAAGATAGGCTGCGAGCCTTACCTTGCAGGAAATGTCGGAAGCGGTACTGTCGAGGAACTTGCTGACTGGATAGAATACATAACCTTTGACGGCGTTTCCCCGCTTGCGGACGAGCGCCGCAAAAACGGCAGAGAGAAGCCCTGGAAGCTGAAATACCTCGGTATCGGCAACGAAAACTGGGGCTGCGGCGGCAATATGCGCCCCGAATACTACGCAGACCTCTACCGCCGCTATCAGACATACTGCCGCAATTTCAGCGGCAACGAGCTGTTCAAAGTAGCGGGCGGTCCCAACGTTGACGACTACCACTGGACAGATGTTCTTATGAGCATAGTGAACGACTGGCACGCAAAGGCGATATCGCTGCACTACTACACTATCCCCTCCGGTGATTTCGAGCATAAGGGAAGTGCCACAAAGTTCACGGACGACGAGTATTACAATACGATCAGAAACGCGCGCCGCATGGACGAACTCATCGAGAAGCACAGCGCGATAATGAAGAAGTACAGCGACAAGATGAAGCTTGTTGTGGACGAATGGGGCTGTTGGTTCGATGTCGAGGAGGGTACGAATCCCGGATTCCTGTATCAGCAGAACACCATGCGCGACGCGATAGTTGCCGCGGTAAGCCTCAACATCTTCAATCAGCGCTCCAACGTAGTCTGCATGGCGAACCTCGCGCAGGCTGTGAACGTTCTCCAGTGCCTGCTGATGACCGAGGGCGACAAGCTGCTGAAAACTCCCACATATCACGTTTTCGATATGTTCAAGTCTCATCAGGATTCCGAGCTGCTCTACAGCTACACGGACAACGAAGAGACAAACGGTATCCCCGCTGTGTCGCAGTCGGTATCTATGGACAAGGACGGCAATATGACCATGACTTTTGCCAACGCTTCACTCTCCGAGGATTACGAGATCGACTGCGCGATAATCGGTGCAAAGCCCGGAAAAGCGGAAGCCCGCGTACTCACCGGAGATGTGAGAGCATACAATGATTTCAGCGCTCCCGAAAAGCTTGCTCCCGCTGCACACAGCGCGGAGATCACCGATAACGGCGTTAAGTTCACGCTCCCGAAATGCTCGGTAGTAAGCATAATTCTTTCCTGACAACGGAGGACAGAAATGACGATAAACGAAAAAATAGAACAGGGAAAAACATACCTCGGTATTGAACTCGGTTCCACACGCATAAAAGCGACTCTTATCGACGATACCTTTGCTCCCGCCGCAAGCGGCTCCCACGAGTGGGAAAACAGGCTCGAAAACGGGTACTGGACATATTCGCTCGACGACATACACAGCGGGATACAGGCGTGCTTCGCAGACCTGAAAAAGGACGTTTCCGACAAGTACGGCGTAAAGCTTACCAATATCGGTTCCATGGGTATCTCCGCTATGATGCACGGCTACATGGCTTTCGACAAGGACGGAAAGCTTCTTGTTCCGTTCCGGACATGGAGAAACACCACCACCGAGCAGGCAGCTTCGGAACTCACAAAGCTATTCGGGTTCAACATTCCTCAGCGCTGGAGCATTGCACATCTGTATCAGGTTATACTCAACGGCGAGGATCATCTTCCGCAGCTTGCTCATATCACTACTCTCGCCGGATATATCCACTATCTTCTCACCGGAAAGCGCGTTATCGGCGTGGGTGACGCTTCCGGTATGTTCCCGATAACCGACGGGAACTACGACAAGACCATGCTCGCAAAGTTCACCGACGCGGCAGCCGTACACGGCTTCACACAGGAAATCGGTGCAGTCCTGCCGGAAGTGCTTCTTGCCGGCGCGGACGCGGGCGTTCTCACCGAGGACGGCGCAAAGTTCCTTGACCCGGCAGGTGATCTTAAAGCCGGAATACCCCTCTGCCCTCCCGAGGGCGACGCGGGAACCGGAATGGCAGCCACAAACGCGGTACTTCCCAAGACCGGAAACATCTCCGCAGGAACCTCGATATTCTCCATGCTTGTTCTGGAAAAACCGCTGAAAGGCGTTTATCCCGAGATCGACATAGTTACAACTCCCGACGGCGCTCCGGTTGCTATGGTACACTGCAACAACTGCTGCTCCGAGCTTGACGCGTGGGTGAAGCTGTTCGATGAGTTTGCAAAGCTTTCCGGACATGAAATGAAGCGTTATGAGATATATGACCTGCTGTACAACAACTCACTGAAAGGCGACACGGACTGCGGCGGTGTAGTATCCTACAACTACCTCTCCGGCGAACCGGTAACAGGAATAGATAGCGGCAGACCGATGTATTTCCGTGAGCCGGACAGCTCCATGAACCTTGCAAACTTCTTCCGGGCGCAGATCTACTCCTCTTTCGCGGCATTATGCTCGGGAATGGATATCCTTTTTGATAAAGAGCAGGTTTCAGCCGAGCAGTTCACCGGTCACGGCGGTCTGTTCAAAACCAAGGGCGTTGCGCAGCAGTATCTCGCGGACGCGCTGAAAACTCCCGTTTCCGTAATGAAGACCGCGGGTGAGGGCGGATCATGGGGAATCGCGCTGCTTGCTGCGTATATGGTCTGCGGTAAAGGCAGGAACCTTTCGGACTGGCTCGAAAACTGCGTATTCACCGATATGGAAAAGAGCACCTTAAAGCCCGACAATACCGGCTCTGACGGATTTGCGGGATTCATGAAACGCTACAACGCGGGACTTGCGGCAGAGAAAAAGTTAGGAGATGTCTGATATGCTTGAACAACTGAAACAGGAAGTGCTGGAAGCCAACCTCATGCTTCCGGCGCACGGGCTTGTTACCTTTACATGGGGAAACGTTTCCGGAGTTGACAGAGAGAGCGGTATGTTCGTCATCAAGCCTTCGGGTGTGGAATATGACGGCATGACTGCCGATGATATGGTAGTCGTGAGTCTTGAGACAGGTGAGAAAGTTGAGGGAAAATACAAGCCCTCCAGTGATACTCCGACTCACCTCGAACTGTACCGCGCTTTCCCGGAACTCGGCGGCGTGTGCCATACGCACAGCCGTTGGGCTACATCGTTTGCCATGGCGGGAAAAGGGATAATCGCCCTCGGTACTACCCACGGCGACTACTTCTACGGCGAGGTTCCCTGCACACGGAAAATGACTCCTGCGGAGATAGCGGGCGAATACGAAAAAGAGACAGGAACCGTTATAATCGAGACATTCAAAGGCGTAGATCCCATGTCTATCCCCGCTGTGCTTGTAATGAGCCACGGACCGTTCACATGGGGCAAAAACGCTGCCGACGCTGTACACAATGCTGTGGTACTTGAAGAAGCTGCATTCATGAACTACCACGCACAGACCATGTCCCCCGGTATAGGACCCATGCAGCAGGAGCTTCTTGACAAGCACTACCTGAGAAAGCACGGAAAGAATGCCTATTACGGGCAGAATTGAATGCCACGATACCGAACAGAATAAAAAATGGGCTGTGAACGATCGGAACCGTCTTTACGGTTTACCGTCTGCCGCAGCTCTTTTTTACCTGTTTCATATAATACTGGACACATCAGTCTGTCCTGCGCGGACGGCGGCAGGGAGAACCCTGTGCCCATACCGTTTCACGGAGATCCGTAACTCTGCCAATTGAACACCCAATACTGCTTTATTGACAAACAAAGCCCGGGAACGTTCTCCCGGGCTTTTCTGTTCATTTGAATCTCAGATAACTAAGAGCTTTTGTGCGTTCCAGCGCTGTTATAACCGCAACGGAGGACAGCACACCTACCGCGCCTTGTATCAGGTTTTCGGGAATACCGATCACCGATGTTTCAAAGGTTCCCGTTATGAACAGCCATTCGTACAGGAAATAGCCTGCTGCCATAAACAGTTCGGCTGTAACGGCGCTTGCGATATGCCCGACAAGTTCGCGGTGTCTGAACGCATACATAACAGCCGCAGCTATGACAGCCATAAGTCCCTTTACCGCAAAGGTACCCGGAGCATAAACCGCATACCCCGAAATGATATCCGCAAGTGCGGAGCCTATCCCCGCAGCTGCAAATCCCCACTTTGCGCCGCATATCCAGCCGGCGATCAGCACTATGCAGTCTCCGAGATTTACATATCCCTTTGTCAGAGTAGGTATCTGTATCAGCATTGTCGCAGCGCAGGTCAGCGCCGCAAACACTGCCGCTGTAACAATTCTCCTGAGTTTATCATTCATAACGTTCACTCCTTGAATGGTTTGCATACAATTCCTATATGCGTGCGGTATGTTCTGTTGAGTATTATATCATAAAATCAGTGTCATGTCAATAGCTTTAAAGGAAAAAAGTCCCCGCTTCGTCTCCGAAACGGGGGCTGTAAACGCATTATTGTCAATTACGCACCATACTTGGCAGTATTGATCTTGATTCCGGGTCCCATTGTAGAGGTGACAACGCAGCTCTTTACATACTGACCCTTTGCAGCAGCAGGCTTAGCCTTAACGATAGCAGCCATGAGAGCCTCCAGGTTCTCGGAAAGCTTATCCTGACCGAAAGAAGCCTTTCCTATAGGACAGTGGATAATGTTTGTCTTATCGAGTCTGTACTCGATCTTACCTGCTTTTGCGTCTGCGATAGCCTTACCGATCTCGGGAGTAACAGTACCGGCCTTCGGGTTCGGCATGAGTCCTCTCGGACCGAGTACCTTACCGAGACGTCCTACAACTCCCATCATATCGGGAGAAGCGATAACAACGTCGAAATCCATCCAGCCGCCCTGGATCTTCTTTACGGTGTCGTCATCAGCGATGTAATCTGCGCCTGCGTCCTCCGCTTCCTTGATCTTCTCGCCCTTTGTGAAAACGAGAGTTCTTACGGTCTTACCTGTACCGTTCGGAAGTACAACAGCGCCTCTTACCTGCTGGTCAGCGTGACGGGAGTCAACGCCGAGTCTTATGTGAAGCTCGACAGTCTCGTCGAACTTAGCCTTTGCGGTCTTGCATACGAGATCGCAGGCCTCGCCTACCTCGTAGAACTTTGTCGAATCGACAAGCTTTACGCTTTCATTATATTTCTTTCCATGCTTCATATTAAAATCCTCCTTGTGGTTATACGGTCTGTGACCTCCCACTTATACTCTGTTTGCCTGACTCCTGTTAATCAACCACTTCAACGCCCATAGAGCGTGCTGTTCCCGCGATCATCGACATAGCCGCCTCTACCGAACCTGCATTGAGATCGGGCATTTTGGTTTCAGCTATTTCCTTGACCTGAGCCTTTGTGATCTTGGCAACCTTGGTCTTGTTCGGTGTACCGGAAGCTGTCTCTATACCGCAAGCCTTCTTGATGAGGACTGCTGCGGGAGGAGTCTTGGTAACAAAGGTGAAGCTTCTGTCAGCGTAAACCGTGATAACAACAGGGATTATAAGACCTGCGCTGTTCTTGGTACGCTCATTGAATTCCTTTGTGAACGCCATGATGTTTACGCCGTGCTGACCGAGTGCGGGTCCTACCGGCGGTGCAGGAGTTGCTTTTCCTGCGGGGATCTGTAATTTGATAAATCCGACTACTTTCTGAGCCATTTTGTTTTACCTCCAAAAAAAATTAAAAGAACTTTGTTTACGGAAAAGCTTAAATTCAGCCGGTCACCTTTTCCACCGCTGAAAGCTCGAGAGTTGTGCTTGTTGCGCGTCCGAGCATCATAAGCGCGATAGTTACCTTGCCTTCCTCCTCATCGACGGACTGAACCGTACCTTCGAATCCGATGAGGTTGCTTACACCGGAGATGATCTTTACGATATCGCCGACCTGTACCGACGGAGCGGAAACCTTCTTCGCAACGCCGAGGTTTTCGATCTCCTCATTGGTAAGCGGGATAGGCTTTGATCCGGGACCTACAAATCCCGTAACGCCTCTTGTATTGCGGCAGATATACCATGTCTCGTCTGTCATTACCATTTTGACATAAACATAGCACGGGAACAGCTTTTCTTCCTTCTGGTTGCCGTCCTTGTCAAGAAGGGGCTTGCCGTAATCGTCAACAGCCGGTCCTATCGGAACCATTACGTCCTCAATGAGATCCTGAAGGTTTCTGTTTTCCGCGAGTGTTTTGATGTCGTTTGCAACCTTGTTCTCGTAACCCGAGTAGGTATGCAGGATATACCAATTAGCTTCCGACATGGAGTTACTCCTTTACCGATGAATTTAAATGCCTTGCTTCGCGGGATATCCGCGTATCAATTTCCGAATCTGCCGAGCATCAGCATGAGCAGCGAACCGAAGCCCGTGTCGAGAGCCCAGATTGCTATGCCCGATACCACCAAAGCGACGATAACAACTATAGTGTTGTTTACCACCTGTTTCCTTGACGGCCACACTACCTTTTTGAATTCGGATCTTGCGTCTTTGAAATACTTGACGATCGAACGCTTCTGCTTGGGAGCCGCAGCAGCGGCAGCTTTAGCGACAGCCGTCGTTTTTTCCTTCGCCATCAGCGATCCTCCTTACTTTGTTTCCTTGTGGAGAGTGTGCTTGCGGCAGAATCTGCAATACTTGTTCATTTCGATTCTGTCGGGATCGTTCTTCTTGTTTTTCTTGGTGTTGTAATTACGCTGCTTACATTCTGTGCAGGCGAGCGTGATCTTGTTTCTCGTTCCGGCCATTCTGGCACCTCCTATTTTATTACCGTTTTAAGCCTCCCTCGTGATGACGGGGCGGGTGCGTTTTTGCTTCCGGAAATACGCACAAAAAAATAAGCCCCTTTTTCGAGGTAAACCTATTTTATCACACTTTTCCGTAATTGTCAATAGTTTTCCGCAAATTTTTCAAAACAGTGCGGTTTTACCTATCCGCAGGGGTTTTTGAAGCGCAAAAAAGGTAAATATCACCGATTGACAAACGCGCGGGACTGTGATATAGTTTATATGTATGATTTTTTGCAGGAAAGGAAAATGATACAGCCATGAAAAAAGCAATTGCGGTACTTGCCGCATTATTAATGGTATTTTGCGCAGCAGGCTGTGACGGCGGCAGCAAACCGGCAAATACAGAGGAAGTCACCACCACTGCCGATCCCGACAGCGTTGAAGTCCCCGACTTTTCCGGGCTTACCCGCGTGCAGATCGAGATGAAATACCCGAAGCTCAACATCGTTTTCGACGAGAAGTATGACGATGCCGCCGACGAGGACGAGGTCATCTCACAGTCCCCGCAGCCCGGCACAAAGATAAACAAGGCAGACGAGATAACAGTTGAGATAAGCCTTGGCGGCAAGCAGGTAGAGGTTGACGACTATACCGGAAGAAGCTATGAGGACGCAAAGACGCTCATCGAGAAGCAGGGACTTGTCTGCGAAATGGTGTATGACGAAAGCGAAACGGTCGCCCGCAACTGCATCATCAGCACTCTCCCCTCCGCGCGCACAATGGTGGAAAAAGGCTCCACGGTAATATGCTATGTGAGCCTCGGCTCCGCGGTTCAGGAGATACACATGCCGGACTTCGTGGGAATGACAATCGAGGATGCCACAAAGCTTGCGACAGAGAACAACATCACATTCTCCATAACCTACGACGATACCTCAAATCTTGAAGCCGGCACAGTTATCAAGCAGGGAATCGACCCCGACTATATCGTAGAGCCGAACACAAGAGTCGAAATAACGATAGCAGGTGAGAATGAGTCCGCGGCAAAGCAGACCGCCATTACCGTGACTCTGAACAATACTGTCGAGGGCGAGTTCGAGATCAAGTATTACATCGACGGCACCCTCCAGTCGGAGAAAACGGAGATAAAGGAACTCAGCCTTACCCGCAAGATCGAGTGGGAAGTCAGCGGTACCGATATCCACACCTACTCCACGATAGTCACAAGTCTCACCACGGGCAAGTCCGGCAAGTTCTACGAGATAGAGGTAGATTTCACGCAGAATCCGCCAGTCCGCAACCAGCTCTCGTTCAATCCCACGGTATTCACGGAACTGCTGAGCTGACATGAAAACGCAAAAATTTTGAAAAAAGTTATTGACAAACCGTGCGGTATGTGATATAATTTTTCATTGACAACGGTCATTGGGTTGCTCCCCATTGATGTATTCTTTAAAGGAAAAGGCGGTGACGGCATGAGAGAAGGTATCCACCCCAAGTATGAAGCTACAACGATAAAGTGCGCGTGCGGAGCTACATTTGAAACACGTTCCACTAAAAAGGACATCAAAGTTGAAATTTGCTCCAAGTGCCACCCTTTCTTCACCGGTAAGCAGAAGCTCGTTGACGCGGGCGGTCGTGTTGATAAGTTCAAGAAGAAGTACAACATGAAGTGATCGGTGCAAACATCAGAAGCTTCGGACTCCCCGACAGGATATCCTGCCGGGGAGTTTTCCTTGTCCAAAAGAACCGCACTGCCGTACACCTATCAGTCAATGCAGCTCCGCTTTTTGTCAATATAGCCAATAATCCGTTCTCCTGTTGTTGCAGTATGTATATTGACATTTAACGTATTAAAATGATAAAATAGGATATAATAACAACCGTATCTCCGCGGAAACCCGGAATCAGCACAGAAAGAATTGTCAGAACACAGGAGGAAGCGAAATGAACAACGAACTCACATTGCACGTCCACGCTTTTGATTGCAGCGCCATTCCTGCCGAACAGCACGAGAATATCATACGGGCAGTCAAAAAGTACGGTGTCGCACTTAAAGAAACAGGAAGAAAGCAGCTTGTTTCGGGCATAAGATTCACCAGGCATGAGGAAGCCCGTGTTATGAACTGCCCGCTCGAAAAGTTCAAGGTAAAATCATGGCTCGACAACGACGGGAGCGGAGCCTGCAATATGCTCGATCAGACATCGAGGATCATGCGGGAAACAGGCGAACACCTTGCTTCGATCCCGGAGGAGGAGCGTCCGTCACAGGTAATAGTCACTATCATAGTTTTCGGACGCGACAACGCCAGTGTACACTGCACATACGAACAGCTTCGCAATGAAATAGCGCTCCAGCGTGACGTTTATAAGTGGAAGTTCTTCATGCTTACGGATTTTACTATCAACATGGAAAAGCTGGGCATAGCGGAGGATGATACGATCATCATCAGAAAGAGCGAGCCGGACTGGTTCAAGCGTCCTTACGAGGAGCTTACGGAAAAAATGACAGCCGAATTGCTGAAAGCTCAGAACGAACAGCAATAAAGACAGCTGCCGCTTTCACGCGGCAGCTGTTTTATCATATTCACTGATGTCTCTGCCGCCGGTATGACCCGAAAGCTACGGAAGAAAACCGCCGGAAGGATCGCAGAAAGCTACAGCCCGCAGCTGTCGCCAAGCCGCTGCGGGCTGCTTGCTTCAAGCGCCGTACTGAACCGACAGGATCATTGACCCGAGGAATAATACTCAATTTCTATATCTGAACGTTCGATAAGCACGGAACTCTGATTGAGTTTCGCGATGAGTTCATCGGCTGCCTTATGGACGTTCACGATATCAGCGTCATCGAAGTAGCATACAAGGGTGTATTCATGGGTGATGTTGTTACTTTCATCAGTCCATGCACCTGTAGCTTCCTGCATTGTGTAGCCGTAAGGAAAATACGAAAGGCACACGCTGTCCACGATCTCTTTTGCTTCTTCGCGCGTCATCTCAAGCTTGTATGTGTCCTTATCATTGGTCCCGACATACATAACATACTGTGCCGTACCTTTCTCTTCGGCAGCTGCCGCAGATTCCGGTGCAGTCTCACTTTTTGCTGTTCCGGCGGTAATAAAGCATATCACAGAACAGCAAAGGCTGACAACAGAGATAATGATCGCTGCGATACCGATTTTGTTTGACATGATAATTCTCCTTTGCAGTTATCTTTCAGACCGGAATTGCCGGTCACGAATACACTTATTAATGTCTGCTCATCAACCGCGAAAAGTCTTCATAGCGCAGCTTGAAGGCTTTTCACGGTTGCAAAAGTGCAAGGAAAATTCCCCATTTTTAAATTTTTCCTTGCACTTTTGTTCGTCCGAAGGACGAAATGAACTTGACATCAAGGAATGTGTCCGTTGTTCCAATGCGCCGCAGGTGCATTGGAACAACATCTGAAAGTCTGTTTTACAGACTTTCAGGCAATAACTGCCAAAAGGCAGTTATTTAGGACACATTTATTATATCAGAAATATGGTAAATTGTCAACCGGAACAATCCGAAAACACACCGCTAAAACCTTTATGGGCAATTCAGATATAAGTATTGATTTTTTGTCCGCTTTGCTGTATAATAGTATGTATGTGCGATCCCGCGATATCCGGACACACGGAGAATATCAGACGCGGCATACGCAAATCCGATACCGATAATAAAAGTACAGGAAGTCATTATGAGAAACAAAACTCTAAAAACAGACATTATTATAACAACAGTGATACTTCTGCTTATTGCAGGCGGGATAATAACGGCAATGATGTCCTCACGCCGGGGCGACGAAAGCGGTTCATCGCAGGAGGTCACCGCGGAAGTGTCATTGTCCGATTTCAACGGCATGACTGCCGGCGTACAGACAGGTTCATTCCTCGATCAGATAATACGCAGATCGTTCCCGGATTCCGACATACTTGACCTCAACAATCCCTCCGATCTGCTCACATCACTGAGAATGAACAAGATAGACTATTTTTTAAGCGGCAGGGACACAGCGGAGATCATCAAAAAAGAGAACCCGGATCTGACCTACATCGACCTGCCCGTGGAGACACTGTACGTCGGAGCATTTTTCCCGAAAACCGAGGCAGGAGACAAGCTTCGCGCACAGCTTGACGAATACATAACAAAGCTTGGTGACAACGGAGATCTCGATAAGATGTACGACTACTGGAAGAGCGATGAATCCTCCGGTGACAGCGTTGATATGAGCGGACTCACCGATATCAACGGTACGATAGATTTTGCAAACGATCCGATAGACCCGCCGTATTCATTCATCTCCAACGGTGAATTCGCAGGCATCGAACCTGAAATAATGGCAGGATTCTGCCGGGACTACGGATACGCACTGAACCTGATAAGCGTGGATCTCAGCGGAATGATACCCGGAGTCGAAACGGGAATGTACGACGTTGCAATGGGCGGTATAGTTATAACCGATGAACGCAGGCAAAGCGTGAATTTCTCCGTACCGTACAATTCGGGCGAGCTTGTGCTTGTGACGTTAAAGGAAAATGAACAGTCAAAGAAACACAATACTGCACCGGGATCCGTAGAGGACAGACCGTTCTCATACTACGCCGAAAACAGAAAGATAGGCGCGATAACCGGCGGTCTGTATGAACTGATGATAAGGGAGAGATATCCCGGCGCGGACATATCTCAGTTCAACAATCAGACCGATATGGCAGCGGCTCTGGGAGCGGGTGTAATAGATGCGTTCACCTGCCCCGAATCCACCGCAAAGGATTTCATGAAAGCCGATCCCTCTCTCACTTATCTGAAAGAAGTATTTGCCGAGATACCGTATGGATTTGCTTTTGAAAAAACAAAAGAAAAGGAATACCTGCGGGATCAGATGAACGAGTTCCTGAAAAAGCTGCACAGCGACGGCACTTACGATGAACTTGTATCAAAATGGTTCGGTGACGACGAGAGCGTAAAAACCGTAGATATGTCGGGGCTTACGGGAGAGAACGGTTCGATACGGTATATCACCGCCCCGACAATGCCGCCGTTTTCGTACATAGCCAACGGAAACAACGCAGGTCTTGAAATTGATATGACGGTTCGTTTCTGCCGGGAGTACGGCTACTCTCTGACGATCGAAAACGCCGAGTTCGCGTCTCTTATACCCGGTATAACCTCCGGAATGTATGATATAGCTTCCGGAACGATAATGATAACCCCCGAACGCGCCGAGAGCGTGAATTTCTCGGACGTTTACTACACCGCAAATGCTGTGGCGGTTGTCAAGCGGGAAAACATATCTTCCGAATCCGACGGCAGCGGATTCTTCAGAAGCATTGCCGAAAGCTTTGAGAAGAACTTTATCCGCGAAAACCGCTGGCAGCTTATAGCTGAGGGTATCGGCACAACCTGCGTCATAACACTGATGTCAACGCTTTTCGGCTCGATACTCGCTTTCGGTATATGTATGTTCCGCCGCACAGGAAGCGCGCTCGCAAACGCTGTTTCAAACATCTATGTCAAGCTTCTGCAAGGAACTCCGATAGTAGTTCTGCTTATGATACTGTATTATGTGCTGTTAGGCAAATCGGGACTTCCCGCGGTATGGGTGGCAGTCATCGGTTTCTCACTTAACTTCGGAGCATACGCCTCGGAGATAATGCGTTCCGGCATTGACAGCATAGACGCAGGGCAGCGGGAAGCGGCTCTTGCCCTCGGTTACAGCGAAAACCAGGCGTTTTTCCGTTTCATATTCCCGCAGGCCGTCGTGCGGTTCCTCCCGGTCTATAACGGTGAGATAATCTCGCTGCTGAAAGGCACATCTGTCGTTGGTTACATCGCAATACAGGATCTCACCAAAATGAGCGATATTATCCGAAGCCGCACCTATGAAGCGTTCTTCCCGCTTATCGCAACGGCGATCATTTATTTCGTTCTCGCGTGGATCATCTCGCTGATACTCAGATTCATTCTGAAACGGGTATCACCCAAAAGTAAGAAGCATACTTCCGGATAAAACAGAAAGGAGCGTGTCTGCACGCTCCTGTTTTTGTTAAATCGCATCATTCAGCACTTTCAAAAAAGCCGCTCATAAGGCTTATCACTTCCTGACTCTCTTCCCACTCCGGGTGCTTGACCGCAAAGATATGATCGAGTGTGTGAGCAGTCCCTTTCGGGTAGTTTTTCAGTTCGTGCTTCAACTGCACTCCCGTGAGGATACCGTCAAGCTTTATCGTCTCGCTCTGTATGAAGTCCCCGTCTCCGGTAACAAGGAACACAGGCGGGAGCTGCGCCTCATACACAAGAGCCGAAGGATCGAAAAGATACGGGCGGTAAGCTGTATCTTTGTCGCTTTCGTCCGAGATAAGGCTTGTGATAAAATCCATGAAATCGCGGCGATCTGTTTCCAGCATTATCGAGATCAGCCCCAGCGCCCTGAACCGGATCGACGAGCCTTCTATCCCGAAATCCTCCCGAAGCTTATCACTTGAGTTTATGGACGCCGTGAACAGCGAAAGCAGTGCTCCTGCCGAGTCACCGCTAAGATAACATTCGTCAAGGTCAAGCGATAGTTCGCCGCGGTGAGCGTCTATGTACCTTATCGCCGCCATGCAGTCGTCTATCTGATGCCACAGCGTCGTTTCCGGAAGTCTCCGGTAACTTATGTTCACGACCGCATATCCTCTGCGCGCCCACTCATAGCAGTATTTCATATTTACTTCCTTGTATGAAGCCACAAGTCCGCCGCCGTGTATATTGACCATGACCGGGATATCGTCCGCCGCGCCTGCGGGACGGTAAACATCTAAAAGATGTCCCCTGTCACCGTCGTCAATGTACGCAATGTCTCTGCTTATAACAAGATCTGACGTATCTATGTTCTGACTGACGAAATTACGCTCCTTGTCCTCAAACAGCCACCTGACCGGGTACAGCCTCAGTACCGGCACGAACCATACTGCCGCGCACACGATCAGAAGCAAAACTATCGCTGTCAGTGTTATTTTCAGCGCTTTCGGCGCTCTTTTTCTGTTTTCACTCATCTTTGCTCACCTCATTATCCCGTACTTAATGTCTGCTCATCAACCGCGAAAAGTCTTCATAGCGCAGCTTGAAGGCTTTTCACGGTTGCAAAAGTGCATTGAGGACACATTACTTATTCTCTGAGCTTTCTGTAAACCGTAAGTCTCATCGTGATGTAGCACGCCAATCCTCCGACTATGTTCGATATCGGTTCCGCAATGAACACGCCGTTCACGCCGAACCCTATATGCGGCAGTATGAGCGTAAGCGGGATAACTATTATCACCTTACGGAGCAGAGAGAAGAAGATCGCGTGTCTCGCGTCACCGAGAGCCTGAAATGTGGATTGACCAGCAAACTGGAACGTCATGAACACAAATCCGAAGAAGTAAGTTTTTATAGCTTCGGCACCCGGCGCTATAAGCGTTGCGTCATCGGAAAATATCCTGAACCAGAAAGCCGGGAATATAACTATGAGCAGCCATGCCGCCACTGTATATACCGCTCCTGCAAGAGTGTTGAACCGTATCGACTGCCTGACGCGGTCATACCTCCCTGCCCCGTAGTTGTAGCTCATTACCGGCTGCGCGCCGTTGATAAGTCCGCTTATAGGCAGGAAGAAAACATCGCGGACGGAGTTCAGAACTGTCATTATGCCGACATAAATATCACCGCCGTACATCTGGAGCGTGGAATTGCAGGCAGCCTGAACGAAACACGCTGTACCCTGCATGACAAAATTCGATACTCCCAGCTTGCAGATATCCTTTGTTATGGGAAGATCAATACGGACAAAGGATCTTCTCAGCGGTATCGGTGCTTTCCGTATAAGGAAATGCAGTATCCAGACCGTCGAAACCGCCTGACTTATGACTGTTGCCGCAGCGGCTCCGGATATACCGAATCCGAAAGCGAATATGAACAGCGGGTCAAGCGCTGTATTCATCGCCGCGCCGATCACGGTGGTAAACATTCCGGTCTTAGGGAAGCCCTGTGCGCTTATGTAGCTGTTAAGTCCGGTGGTGAGCATCGAAAAGGCCGTTCCGGCAAGATACACTCTCAGGTAATCCGCCGCGTATCCGTATGACACATCGCTTGCACCGAGCATATACAGTATCGGCTTGCATAAAAGATATCCGGTCACGGTAAGTATCACCGCCGATGTTATCAGCAGACAGCATGAGTTACCGAGTATCTTCTGCGCTCTTTCGGTGTCCCTGCGCCCGTTTGCTATAGAAAACAAAGGGACTCCGCCTATGCCGAACAATGCCGCAAATGCCACTATGAATGTGATTATCGGGAAAGTCAGCCCCACTCCCGTCAGTGCGGTGCTGTCCCCGCCGTCCATGTGTCCTATGTATATACGGTCAACTACATTATAAAGGAGCTGAACCAGCTGGGCAAGCATGAGCGGCACTGCCTGAGCCAGCGTGATCCTCCATACCGGACCTTGTGAAAAATCCCGGTTCATTGTCCATGCACTTCTTTTCTGTTGAAATAGTTCTGAACCATTATATCACATTTTCAGCGGATTTACAAGCGTCTGAGCTTCAATGCGGCAGTACCCGTCAGATTCCGCTGCTTTGACAAAAACAGCCCCGGCATATCTGCCGGAGCCGTTCGCTTGCGCGATCAACGATAGCTTCCGTTTTTCTCCTTGAATTCCTGTTTATCCTGATACATTGCTTTATCGGCACGCTTGAACACCAGTTCGTATGAGTTGTCGTCCGAAGCGTTTTCCGCCATTCCCACGGCAGCGGAATACCTGTGCCACGGCTGCAAACTGCTGTCTTTGGAAGCCTTGTCAAACAGACTGCGAAGTTTTTCGAGATGCCCGATAGTAATTTTTCTATCACGGCAAATCTTTATAGTCATTTGGAATACAATGCTAAGGTCAACTCGGCGGAAACAATCGCAAGGGTTCTCGGCGGTAAGTCAGAGGATAAATCCGAAGCTGAAAAGCCTGCCGAAAAGAAAAAGACCACGATATGATATAAGCGGGGAACGCCCCGCCGCGAAAGCTGTCCGGGTCACTCTCTTCTCTTTCTTTTCTCTTCTGCTATTGAAATCTTCTGCTTATTATGATATAATAACATATAGTTACAACCGCGTGTTTATCGCTCACCCGATAAGGAGCCCACCGGCGCGGAAAGGCAGCGTACCTATTAGATAAAAAGGAATGACAGCAATGAACATACAGATCTTCGGCACGAAAAAAAGCGCGGATACCCGCAAGGCAGAGCGTTTTTTCAAAGAACGCGGCATTAAATTCCAGTCTGTCGATCTCCGGGAAAAAGGATTGAGCAAAGGGGAATTCCAGTCTGTAATGCAGGCGTCAGGCGGACTTGACGCAATGCTTGACTCCGACTGCAAGGACAAGGAACTGCTCACACTTATCAGATATCTTGATCCTTCGCAGAAGATCGACAAGGTACTTGAAAACCAGACCGTGCTGAAGCAGCCCATAGTCCGCAACGGCAGGCAGGCTACCTTAGGCTATGCACCCGATGTGTGGAAAAGCTGGGAATGATACTGCCGATACCGATCCGGCGATCAAATGAGTCCAACAGCTGCCACAAATCGGCTCCGAAAAACAGCAGAGTTATGGGAACTGCGAAAACAGGAGAAAGCGATGTATAAATACATACTTTTTGATCTCGACGGAACATTGACAGACCCGGGTCTCGGTATAACAAATTCGGTTATGTACGCGCTGAAAAAATTCGGCATTTACGAGAATGACCGGACTTCGCTGTACAGATTCATAGGTCCTCCGCTTAAAGAGTCGTTTGCTGATTTCTGCGGCTTTTCCCCGGAGCAGTGCGAACTTGCTGTAAGCTATTACCGCGAGTATTTCAGGGACACGGGTATATTTGAAAACTCGGTTTACACCGGGATACCGGAATTGCTGACACAGCTGAAAGAACGCGGCAGAACACTCATTGTCGCCACTTCCAAGCCGGAGGTGTTCGCTGTCCGTATCCTGAAACATTTCGGTCTGTACCGGCATTTTGCTTACACAGCCGGCGCGGCAATGGACGACAGCAGAAGCCTGAAAGCCGATGTCATAAGATATGCGCTTGAACAATGCGGAGTTACCGATAAGTCGGAAGCCGTAATGATAGGCGACAGGAAGCATGATATCATCGGTGCAAAAGAGAACGGCATACATTCCGTCGGCGTACTGTACGGTTACGGAGATATCGCGGAACTGCAGGCTGCCGGAGCAGACTGTATTGCCGCTGAGCCTGCGGATATTCTGAACTGTGTATAGCAGGCTTACATCACCCGCGGCAGCAGGAATTGTCGTCTGTGCCGCAGCTGCGGTATGCCTTGCGGAATTTGTCCGCCACGCTGCGGGAGCGGCAGCCGATGAACTGAATGAAATAAGCAGCCGTCTTGCGCAGGACATAATCAGCTTTCATTGACATCGGGATCATTGCGATACGAAAAGCAGCAGCGATCCGGCATTATGACGATAAACTGATATTCCGTACTTTTTCTGCTGAAAGGAACGGGAAAAGCGCATCTCATTTTTCGATACGCTTTTTCATAACTTCATAGCAAAGATGATCCCCGAACAGCGTTTTGATATCATGGTATTCTGCTGTCCTGTAGCCGCGTTTCAGGTATATCCCCTTTGCGGGGAGCGACGCGTCCAGAGCTATCTCGTCATAGGATCTGCCTATCTCCGTTTCCGCAAATACGATAAGTTCCTTGCCGTACCCCATGCCCTGATACTCCGGCAGAACAAAGAGCCTGCATATCTCGTTATCTTTTATTGTAACGGTACCTGCCGCCGCGTTTTCGTCATTGTACAGCAGATAAACGCGTCCCGCCGAAATATCCTCCGATATGCTTTCATCGCTGTGGTGTCTCAGAAAAAAAGTGACTGTTCCCGCAGGATAGTAATGGGGATATATCCCGGTTATGGTTTTGCGGACGATCTCTTTGACGATCTCCGAATCCGTTATCTGCGCCTGTATGATATTCATGGTATTCCTCCTGCAATTCAGTATTGTCGTATTTCTGCCTTTCTGCTATTATATCACATTTGTAAATATATAGCAACAGGTCAATAATAGCGACCGGACAAGTTCTCACTTGAAATACGGCTGTATATATGATATAATACAGGGGAACCTATGAAAACAGCATGACGGTATAACACGGGTCTGCGCCGGCATGAATCCGGCGGTATGCAGCTTCAGAGATATCCTATGCCGCGGTTTAATACAACAGATAAAACAGGAGGCTCATAATGAACTACGAAGAAGCAAGAAAAAAGATGTCCGATATAGGTCAGGAACACGTTTTCAGATACTACGGCGAGCTTTCGGAGGAACAGAGAGCCTCTCTGATACGTCAGATAGAGGAAACCGACTTTTCTGTACTCTCCCGGATACACGGCAGCACCGACGGGGAGCGCGGAGTATTCGCGCCGCTTGCCGCAATGCAGCTTGACGAGATAAAAGCACGCGAACATGAGCTTCATGATGCCGGAGTAAGAACTATAAAAGCGGGAAAGACCGCCGCGCTCCTGCTCGCCGGAGGAATGGGTACAAGACTCGGTTCCGACGATCCGAAAGGAATGTATGACATCGGCATAACAAAGCCGGTTTATATCTTCGAGCGCATAATCGGCGATCTTCTCGATACGGTAAACGAGACAGGCACATGGATAAGGCTGTTCATCATGACCAGCGAAAAGAATCACGACAAAACAGCCGCGTTTCTGAAAGAGCATGACTATTTCGGCTACAAGGAGGATCGCATAGTTTTCTTCAAGCAGGATATGGCTCCTGCCTGTGATTTCGGCGGCAAGCTTTATATGGAAGCCAAAGACCGCATCTCCGTTTCTCCCAACGGCAACGCGGGCTGGTATTCCTCAATGTGCCGCGCGGGACTTGACAGGATACTGACCGATGAGGGGATAGAATGGATAGATGTATTCGCTGTGGATAATGTTCTCCAGCGGATATGCGATCCCTGCTTCGTGGGCGCGACGGTTCTTGCGGACGTTTCCGTGGGAGCAAAAGTCGTCCGCAAAGCCGCCCCGGACGAGAAGGTCGGCGTGATGTGCCTTGAGGACGGCAGACCCTCGATCGTGGAATACTACGAACTGTCCGAGGAAATGATGAACGCGAAAGACGAAAACGGCGCTCCCGCGTACAACTACGGAGTTATACTGAATTATCTGTTCCGCACAAGCGAACTTGCGGGAATAGCGGACGACAGAATGCCGCTTCACGTCGTAAAGAAGAAGATACCGTATATAGACGATAACGGCAATACGGTGAAGCCCGCAGAACCGAACGGCTTCAAGTTTGAGCAGCTTGTGCTGGATATGATACATCAGCTTTCTTCCTGTCTGCCTTATGAGGTCATAAGAGAGAAAGAGTTTGCGCCTATCAAGAATCCCACCGGCACGGACTCCGTTGAGAGCGCAAGGGAACTGCTCAGAAAGAACGGGATCACGCTCTGAACAGTTCTGCCGTCAGGCAACACACACAAATAAAAAACCGCAGTACAAAACTGTACTGCGGGATTTCTTTTTTCATGCGGCTGCGGACGATCTCTGCCCTCCGTCAGAAGCATCTTTCCTTGCGGTCTTTGCTGAGAGTCTCTATTCTGCCGTCTTTGTAACACAGTTCATTGTCACAAATACCGTCGTTCTCATAATATGACCGGATATTGTTCATGGTAGTCTCCGCGATATTGCTGAGGGCTTCCGCCGTAAGGAATGCCTGATGAGAAGTAACGATCACATTCGGCATGGATATAAGCCGCGCAAGCCGCTCGTCGTTGAGGATATGACCGGATCTGTCCTCGAAGAACAGCGAAGCTTCCTCCTCATACACATCGAGGCAAGCCGCTCCCACTTTTCTCGCCCGGATACCGTCAAGCAAAGCGTCAGCGTCGATCAGAGCGCCTCTCGAGGTATTCAGTATCACAACGCCCTTTTTCATCTTTCCGATGGCGTCCGCATTTATCATGTGCTTTGTTTCGTCTGTAAGCGGGCAGTGAAGCGAAATGATATCGCTCTTCTCAAACAGCTCGTCCAGTGAAACATAGTTTATACCGCTGTCAGCCGCGGGAAAAGCGTCGTATGCTATAATGTTCATACCGAATCCGCGGCAGATATCTATAAACACTCTTCCGATCCTTCCGGTGCCGACTACGCCGACAGTCTTTCCGTGCAGATCAAAACCTGTAAGCCCGTTGAGCGAGAAGTTGAAATCCCTTGTTCTGATAAATGCCTTGTGTATGCGGCGGATCGACGTAAGCAGCATTGCCATCGTGTGTTCCGCAACCGCGTAAGGCGAATATCCGGGAACGCGCACGACGTGTATTTTACCGAAAGCGTACTTCATATCCACGTTGTTGAATCCCGCGCATCTCAGCGCTATTATCTTCACCCCGTACTCACAGAGCTTGTCTATGACAGCCGCGTTCACGCTGTCGTTTACGAATACGCACACCGCGTCACATTCCTTTGCAAGACCGGCGGTGATCTCCGTAAGCTTTGTTTCAAGGAATCTGAATTCCGTCTCGCCCTCTTTTTCATAAGGCTCAAACGCTGCCTTATCATAATCCTTCGCTTCAAAAAAAGCAATTCTTAACATATTATATTCTCCTCCTTATGCTGTCTGAGATCGGACTGTCCGGTTTTTGATCCGTATATACAGCCCGGTTCAGTCATTTATCCTGTTCTGACGTTCCTTTATCTCACCTGTGCGGTATGCGCGCAGAAGCTCCCGCAGGTCATCTATCTGTCCGAGTATGTCCTGTCCCTTGTCGGTATCCGAAACATTCGCCCGCCGTTCAAGCCGTTCAACGAGATGTATCTTTGGTGTCCGCTCGCTCTCTCCGGGAATGAACGGATAATGCTCCGCCAGATTGAGACTGTGGGAATCGAAGATAAGCGTGTATCCCGCGATCCCGGTGGTTTTCTGATATGCTTTCGATATGCCGCCGTCAATAACGAACAGCCTTCCGTCAGCCTTGACGGGATGCTCGCCGTTCTTGATCTTCACCGGGACATGACCGTTGATGATATGTCCCTTGTTTACATCGCTCACGAACAGTCCCAGCAGTCTCCGGCATACATCGGCATTCTCGGAATAGGTATAATAAGCGTTGTAATGCTCCGCGTGCAGTTCCTTGTCATCGAGAAAATACCGTTCAAAGAACGCCATCTTGTCCTTTCCGTACAGCGGGGATTTCGCGCCGCACCACAGGTAAAGCATATAGTCCCTCGCGTAGTCCTTTTCCGCACCTTTCGGAAGGAAGTACGCCTTGTTGGCAATGTCGTCCAGCTTGTCCATAAGTTCCCGTCCGCTGTATTCCGCCATATCTATCCACACATTCTGTAGTTCCCCGTTCCCGTCGAGGGGTATGCAGCCGTGAAACAGTACGTTTCCGTTGCTCACCTTGTACATTGAGCCGTGGGCGTAAAGGAATCTGATGTGTCTCTGAAGCTTTTCACTGTGACGGAACGAAGCCGAAAGCACGGACATAAGTTCCTCTTCCCCGCCGGAAAGTTTCAGCGGATCCGCGGGATCGACTGTCGGAAAACTGCTGTCTTTCAGCCTGTGTTCCCTGCCGTTTATCACGATCGTGCCTTTTGCGAAATCTACCCGGTCAAACATCACTCTGTCACGCATTTCCCATTCCGGGTATTTTTTCATCAGCTGACCTTCGAGTTTGAGCTGTATCACGGTGATCGCCTTGTGCATCTTCGCCACGAGCCGCGTATCCACCGGATCATAGATGTTGTCGTCCAGAGTGCTTGGCATGAACAGAGCGCAGTCGTCGTCCTTGTATGTCTCGGCAGCAAACACCGACAGCGCCCGGAGGTTCAGCCCGTAGCCGTCCTCAAGAATGTCAAAATTGTTGTAGCGCATGGATATTCGTATAACATTCGCAATAAGCGCCCGGTTTCCGGCAGCGGCGCCCATCCACGAAATGTCGTGATTGCCCCATTGTATGTCTATGTCATGGAACTTCATAAGCTCGTCCATTATGATATCCGCTCTCGGTCCGCGGTCATATATGTCACCGATTATGTGCAGAACATCTATCGAGAGCGACTGTATAGTCCTGCACAGCGAGGCGATAAAGCTTTCGGCAATGCCGGTATCGAGTATAGAGTTGATGATCTCGTCATAGTAAAAATCCTTGTTCACGTCGTCCGTGACATTCAGCAGTTCATCGAGGATATAAACAAGATCCTCCGGCACACGCTTTCTGATGCGGGAACGGGTGTATTTTGCCGATACGGCTTCCAGCACGATTATAAGACGGTAAATAGTAAGACTTCGCCATTCGTCGGTGATCTCCTCTGCCGACGCGAGACGCTTCAGTTCTTTTTCCGGATAATAGATGAGCGCGGCAAGGCGTTCACGGTCATAGTTTGAGACCGTCTTTCCGAGAGCCGTGTCTATCTTGTTCTTAATCATTCCGGAAGCGCTTCTGAGCATGTGCAGAAAGGCTTCGTATTCGCCGTGCATATCACTGAAAAAGTATTCCGTCCCTTTCGGCAGGCTTCGTATAGCTGAAAGATTTATGATCTCAGCCGCCGCGCTTTCTATTGTCGGATACTCCTTTGCAAGCATTGTGAGGTATTTTCTGTCCATTGTGATCCTTTCGGGCATCATTAATGCCGTGACCGCCGTTTATACCGGCTGCCGCTGTCCGGGTCGCGGCACCTGTTCTTTCCTGCTATTCCATTATAACATTTCTTTACCCGGTTTTCAATACCCATTCAATATATATTGCATAAAAACCGAAGTTCCCAAAGCAGGAACTGCAAAAAAAATAGATTTTTACTATTTTTAAGCATAAATTTCATACTGCCGAAAGTCAGTCGGTGGTATAATGTATCGTGCAAAAAATGCAGGGAGATAAAAGAAATGAAAGAAAACAAGCCTCATATACTCGAAAAAAAGCTCACAACCGACGAGAACATAGATGAAGATATACTTCTGAAAAGCTTCGAGCAGAACAGACACCACAGTCTCAGAATACTTCTGGGACTGTACAAGGGGCAGTATTTACGGCTGTTCCTAGCGGTGGTACTGTTCGCCGTAAAGCACACGCCGGTCTGGGTGCTTCCGATAACGACAGCTAACATAATCAACGCCGCCACGGGTCACGACAGCAACGCCGTACAGACTATCATCATAAATACCGTGATAATGGCAGTTCTTATCGTACAGAATGTGCTTACAAACTACTTCCACACCTACTTCTACGCGAAAGTCATACGCAATGTCGAATGCAGACTGCGCAGTTCAATGGTGCGCAAGCTCCAGCAGCTTTCGATCACATTTCACAACGAGATGCAGTCCGGACGCTTGCAGTCAAAGATAATGCGCGATGTGGAGCAGATCGAGAACCTGTCGTCTCAGATATTTATTTCCGTACTCAGCATTATTATGAATATAATCGTTGCTTTTACGGTCGTAGTCAGCTCTTCATGGGTAGTATTCCTGTTCTTCCTTGCAACGATCCCTGTCGCGGTCATTATCCGCACCGTGTTCCGCAAGAAGATCAACCTGCGCAATAAAACATTCCGCAAAGAAATGGAAGAAACATCCGTCAAAGTCATGGAAATGGTGGAACTTATCCCCGTCACCCGCGCTCACGCCCTTGAGGACAGTGAGACCGAGAAAATGGACAGGCAGCTGCGGAGCGTCGCGGACGAGGGTCTGAAGCTGGACGTGATACAGTCTTTCTTCGGCTCGATAAACTGGGCTTCGTTCCAGCTGTTTCAGGTGCTTTGTCTCGCATTCACGGGCTGGCTCGCCTTTCAGGGAACTATCAGACCCGGAGACGTGGTGATGTACCAGACCTACTTCTCAACGATCGTAAACCAGGTAAGCGGTATCATCACACTAATACCTATAATCTCAAAGGGACTCGAAGCGGTAAGTTCGGTGAGCGATATTCTCCTTTGCGCGGACGACGAGCAGCCGAAAGGGCTGCCGGATATCGGGGAAGTCGAGGGAAATATCGAGTTCCGCGATCTTTGCTTCAAGTTCAAAAACGCCGGCAAGCCGGTGATCCGGGATCTTTCGCTGAAAATAAACAAGGGTGAAACAGTAGCGTTTGTGGGAGCTTCCGGTGTCGGTAAAAGCACGCTTCTCAATCTTGTGATCGGTTTTCTGAAACCCCAGTCCGGGCAGGTGCTTGTTGACGGCATTGACCTGAACAGCATAGATCTGCGGAGCTACCGCAAATATATAGCCGTTGTCCCTCAGGCGCCGATACTGTTCACCGGCACCATACGCGAGAACATAACCTACGGCTCCGAGGACATCAGCGACGGGTTTCTCAATGAAGTTATAAAAGCCGCCAATCTTGAGGAGCTGATACTTTCGCTTCCCGACGGACCGGATACCCTCGTGACCGAACACGGTGCCAACCTTTCGGGCGGTCAGCGCCAGCGTATCTCCATTGCACGGGCGTTTGTGCGCAATCCGAAAATACTGATCCTCGACGAAGCTACCTCCGCTCTGGATTCCGTTTCCGAGAAAAAGATACAGGACAGCGTTGACAGGCTGGTCAAAGACCGCACTACATTAATAGTTGCGCACAGACTGTCAACCATTCGCAATGCCGACAAGATAGCGGTCATAAGCGACGGCGACGTTATCGAGTTCGGCAGCTATGACGAACTTATGGAAAAGAAAGGCGAGTTTTACAAGCTGCGCTCGCTCCAGCTATGAGCGCTTCATATCACGGAATTTTTTCGGCGTAACTCCGCGGTGTTTTCTGAAACTCTTGATAAAATGGCTGCAATCGGAAAATCCCGTTTCCTGCCCGATATAGTCTATATCATGGTCGGTGAACAGCAGGTATTCCTCAGCTTTGTATATCCTCATGCGCTCTATGTATTCCTTGCAGCTCATGCCGTAGCGTTCACGGAATTTCACCGCGAACGCCGAATAGCTCAGGTGGCACTCGTCCGCGATATCCGCAACTCTTATGCCCTCGTTGAGATGCCTGTCTATGTACTCCGTGATATTGTCGATACTGCTGTCGGTTTCTTTGACTGCGGGACATTCGCGGATATTCAGGCCGCCGCTCTCCCATGACCGTATTATCATATATATCAGCCGGTAAATGTAAGCGCGGAGCATAACGTCATACCCGTAGCGGAAACCTTTCATCTCGTTTACGCAGTCGGTGAATATCCTGCCGCACTCCATTTTTTCAGTCTCGTCCGGCATGAAGCAGATAGGCTTCCCTTTTTCGCGGGCATAGCGGAAAATACTGACCGGCGACGGGGAATAGGAGGAAATGCTCGGGAACTTTCCGAGATCGAATTTCAGTACCGAGTAAACCGGAAGTCCGCCGTCCGCCGCGGAAACCGAGTGTACGCACATCGGCGGGAATACCGTCAGGCTCCCGGTCTCCGCGGTGAACGCTTCATCGTCCGCCGTCATTGCGGCGGCTCCGGACTGTATGTATATTTTAAGTTTCCCCAAAATTTCCCGCGACAGCTCTAAAAGCGTTTAGTCGAGTTTTACGTTCAATTTTTGGGGAAACTTAAAATGTATATCAGTTCCGCGAAATAGTGCCAGTGCGGCTTTACCGGAAACTCTTCCTTTGACGCGTCAAACTCAAAGCACTCGACAGGCATATTCAGGCTTGCAGCTTTTTCAAACAGATTGCTCATATAATACTCCAAAATAGATTTATACAATTATTATACACCGGATCCGCGCATATTTCCATACCCGGACGCCCCGCCGGATAAATTAGTCGATATGCACAGGCAGTCCATACGATATGCGCGGTTGTTTGTCGGTTTTGACGCATATTTTTCTCTTGACAAATCCGGAAAAATAGTTTATAATTCAAATGTATTATTTCGGGAAGGAGACAGAACAATGACATTCACATCTTCCATGATCGTCATTATTATTACCGGTACAGTCATTATCAGCGGCTGCGCCATATTTCGTTCTGCCTTTCAAGTACCGATAATTACATGAGAATAAACTGATGTAAATATTGAACCTGAGCCTCGGCGGAATGTCTGCCGGGGCTTTTGATTTTTGGAGGAAGATCTATGAAAATGAACGGCGCACGAATCATCATCGAATCCCTTATCGAGCAGGGCTGTGACACCGTGTTCGGCTATCCCGGCGGACAGGTGCTTAACATCTTCGATGAGCTGTACCTTAACAGTTCACGCATCACCCACGTTATCGCGGCTCACGAACAAGGCGCTTCACATGCCGCGGACGGATATGCGAGAGCTTCCGGAAAACCGGGAGTTGTTATCGCAACATCGGGTCCCGGTTCCACCAACATAGTCACCGGACTTGCAACGGCGTATCTCGATTCCGTACCGGTGGTCGCGATAACGGGAAATGTCCCGTGTTCTCTGCTCGGACGGGACAGCTTTCAAGAAGTGAACATTGTTGACATCACCCGCACGGTCACAAAGAAAAACCGGATAGTAAAGAATGTGAACGAGCTTGCTGACACGATCCGTGAAGCCTTTCGCACCGCAATTTCCGGGAGACCGGGACCCGTGCTTATCGACGTGCCGAAAGACGTTCAGATCGCGGAATGTGAATTTACTCCCCAGCCGGCAGTGCAGCCGGAACCTTTGCTGCGTGCCGACGGCTGCTCACTGGACGCGGCAGCGGAACTTATAGAAGAATCCGAACGCCCGTACATATACTTCGGCGGAGGTGTGATCTCCGGAAACGCGTCTGAGGAACTGCTCGCACTGTCGGAAAAGCTGGACGCGCCTATGGGCTGCTCGCTTATGGGTCTGTCGGCAGTTCCGCATGACACACCGCGTTTTCTGGGAATGCAGGGTATGCACGGTCACTTTGCCTCTTCAAAAGCCGAGGACGAGGCTGACCTTGTTATTGCTGTGGGAGTGCGTTTCAGCGACCGCGCCACCGGTAACAAGGAACGCTTTGCAAAGAACTTCCGCATTATCCATATCGACATCGACGGCAAGGAACTGAACAAGAACATTCCCGCCGATATCGCTGTCAGAGGGGATATCAAAGACGCGCTTGCAAGGCTTTGCGAACGCGTTGATCGGAAACGGCTCCCGGAATGGATATCCCGCATAGAAAAGCTGTGCGCGGAGGAGCAGCGCATAACCGGATCATATATGCGCGACACTCCGGAAAACTGTCTTAACCCTTACATCATCATCGACACTGTCAGCAGGTATGCCGCGGACTGCCGTATCGCCACCGATGTGGGACAGCACCAGATGTGGACTGCGCAGCGCTACCCGTTCACCGTGCGGCGGCAGTTCCTCACCAGCGGCGGACTCGGCACAATGGGCTACGGCATGGGCGCGGCGATAGGCGCCTGCAAGGCTGTCGGACAGCGAACCGTGCTTATCACCGGCGACGGCAGCTTCGGAATGAACCTGAACGAGCTTGCGACGGCTGTTTCGCAGAACGTTCCGCTGGTCATCGTGATAATGAATAACGGTGTTCTGGGAATGGTGCGGCAGTGGCAGACACTTTTCTACAACGAGCATTACTCCCATACCACCCTTGACCGAAAGACGGATTTCGTGAAGCTTGCCGAAGCTTTCGGCGCGGCAGGAACGCGGGTGTTCACGGAAGAACAGCTCGACAGAGCCTGCAAAGAAGCTTTCGCGTACAGCGGAACATTCGTTATCGACTGCGCGGTGAATTGTGACGAATTTGTGCTGCCTATGCTGCCGCCGGGCGGTTCGATAGACGATATGATAACACGGCTTTGAGATCAGCTTCCTGCCGAACGGCGGGACTGATAACAATAATAAATCAACAGGAGAAAATACCATGCTTACACTCGACAAAGTTTACCATGCAAAATACGTTCTCGACAAGGTGATACGCCGTACCGACATTATACCCGCGCCGAAGATAGACCCGGACTCCGGGATATATCTGAAAACCGAGAACCTCCAGATCACAGGCTCATTCAAGGTACGCGGCGCATATTACAAGATGTCGCAGCTCACCGACGAGGAAAAAGCAAAAGGCGTTATCGCCTGCTCCGCCGGGAACCATGCTCAGGGAGTTGCTCTCGCGGCGGCAAAGAACGGTATCAAATCGGTCATATGTCTGCCGGACGGAGCGCCGATATCAAAAGTTGAAGCCACACGCAGCTACGGAGCGGAGATATGTCTCGTCAAAGGAGTTTACGACGACGCTTACGCCGAAGCTCTCCGTCAGCGGGACGAATACGGCTACACGTTCATTCACCCTTTTGACGACGAACTGGTCATTGCCGGACAAGGTACGATCGGACTTGAACTGCTCGAACAGCTTCCCGATCTCGAAGCGGTGATAGTACCGATCGGAGGCGGCGGACTGATATCCGGCACGGCTTTCACGATAAAGACCCTGAATCCCGCAGTAAAGGTGTACGGCGTGCAGGCTGCCGGAGCGCCGAGTATGTTCAACTCCGTACACGACATGAAGATCGAACGTCTCGACAGCGTTTCTACCATTGCCGACGGCATCGCGGTCAAGGAGCCGGGTGAAAACACATTCCGCTATGTGTCGGATTACGTTGACGAGGTCGTAACGGTCAGCGACGACGAGATATCCGCGGCAATACTCGCTCTCATGGAACAGCATAAGCTTGTGACCGAGGGCGCAGGCGCGGCTTCCGTAGCTGCAGCTATGTTCGGAAAAGTCCCGATAAAAGGGAAAAAGACCGTCTGCCTGCTGTCAGGCGGGAACATAGATGTGACGATACTCTCCCGCGTTATAAGCCGCGGGTTGCTTATGACCGGACGCACATACTCCATGAACATCGAACTTATCGACAAGCCCGGACAGCTGCTCGATGTTTCCCGCATCTTCGCGGAACTGGGAGCAAATGTCATTTCGGTGCATCACGAACACGCCAACGAGGGCAGTGACGTAAACGGCTGTTACCTGCGGATAACGCTCGAGACCCGGAATTACGAGCATATCCGTCAGATAAAGAAAGCACTTGAAGCACACGGCTTCAAAACTGTCAGCAATATTTAAGGAGGAAAAGACAATGCAGAAGATCCACACAGAAAACGCGCCGAAAGCGGTAGGACCCTATTCACAGGCGGCGGTCAGCGGAGGGTTTGTGTTCACATCGGGACAGATAGCCATTGACCCGTCAACGAACGCCGTTGAAGCAACCGACATTACAGGACAGACCGAGCAGGTGATGAAAAACCTCGGTGCAGTGCTTGAAGCTACCGGTTCGTCGTTTGACAAAGCGGTCAAAACCACCTGCTTTCTCGCGGATATGAACGATTTCGGAACATTCAACGAGATCTACGGGAAATACTTTACTTCCCTGCCAGCACGAAGCTGTGTTGCAGTAAAGACGCTGCCCAAAAACGTTCTCGTTGAAGTTGAAGTAATAGCGGAAGTCTGAATAATTGTTATCCCGACACCGTAATGTGCCGCCTTTAAGTCCCATCTTTATTATTACTTCGGCAGCTAAATCCTGTTAAAGCCGATAAGTCAGATAACCGTTCTTTTTCCCCGCCGTCGGTTGGGAGAAAGATCAAAAACACAATTAATAAATTGCCGAAATAATAATTGTTTTTTTGCAGAACTTTCCTATAATATTGAGCATATCCCGTCACATAATACTTTTGCGGAAACGAAAGGTTTTCGCAGAAATAACGACAAACCGATATGATTCGGTATCTAAAAGGGAAAACAGGCTGCTCCTGATCCGCAGGACAGCTTCATAATCCCACAGGAGGAAAACAAAATGGCAAGCAAAAGAAACAACAATTTAAACAATATCAAGATGCAGGCAGCTAATGAAGTCGGCGTTCCGCTCAAGGACAACGGTTATAACGGTGACCTCACTTCCAGACAGGCAGGTTCTGTAGGCGGTCAGATGGTCAAGAAGATGATCGAAAGCTATCAGAACTCTGCCAAGTAACGGAGTCCCGAAGCTTTAAGAATTGCCCCCGTGCAGATGTACGGGGGCATATTCTTTTCCGATTCTCCGCAGGCACTTGATTTTCCCGATAGAATATGTTATAATATTCAGACAGATTTTTCATAGGAGACCAGAAAGTATGGACATTTTAACCGTAATATCCGACGAACTCAAAATAAAGCGCACACAGACCGAAGCAGCCGTAAAGCTTCTCGATGAGGGCAACACTATCCCGTTCATCGCGCGCTACCGCAAGGAAATGACCGGCGCTCTGGACGACGAACAGCTGCGCGATCTTTCCGACAGGCTGACCTATCTGCGCAATCTCGAAAAGCGCAAGGAGGAGGTAAGAGCCGCAATAGAGGCTCTTGAAAAGCTTACGCCCGAAATAGAAAAAGATCTTTCCGAAGCCGCGACTCTTGCCGCAGTTGAGGATATCTACCGTCCCTACAAACCCAAAAAGCGCACCCGCGCCGGGATCGCCAAAGAGAAGGGACTTGAACCCCTTGCGGAATTCATCATGTCGCAGATATCCGGCAATCCATACACCGAGGCCGAAAATTACATATCTGAGGAAAAAGGCGTTGCAACTGCCGAAGAAGCAGTCGCGGGCGCACTTGACATCATTGCAGAGAACATCTCCGACGATCCTGAGATCCGCAGGATCCTTGGCGGACTTTATGACCGCAGCGCGTTGATCGCTTCCGTAAAGGCTAAGGAAGATATCACGGAAAGTGTTTATGAGAATTATTACGACTACCGCGAAGCTGTCACGAAGATACCGACTCACCGCATTCTCGCGATTGACCGCGGAGAACGCGAGGGAGTGCTTAAAGTCGCGGTCGAGGTCGATACCGACAATATGATCGCAACGATACGCAGCCGCACAGTAAAGGCTAACAACAAGAACGCCGAGCTTGTGGAGCTTGCCGCCGAGGACGCCTATAAGCGTCTGATACACCCGTCTATCGAGCGCAGAGTGCGCAGCGACCTGACGGAAAAAGCCTGCACTGCCGCGATCAAGGTGTTCGGAGACAATCTCCGTCAGCTTCTCATGCAGCCGCCCGTAAAGGGCATGGTCACAATGGGGCTTGACCCGGCGTACAGAACGGGCTGCAAAATATCGGTAGTTGACGCGACAGGCAAGGTGCTTGACACGACAGTCGTATATCCTACCCCGCCCCACAACAAGACCGAGGAGGCAAAGCGCAAACTCACCGCGCTCATCAAAAAATACGGAGTGACAGCGATCTCCATAGGCAACGGCACAGCAAGCCACGAAAGCGAAGTGTTCGTTGCCGACATGATACATGATCTCGATACTCCGGTAAGCTACATGGTCGTATCGGAAGCGGGAGCGTCGGTTTACTCCGCGAGCAAGCTCGCGCAGGAGGAATTCCCGGACTTCGACGTGACCGAACGAAGCGCCGTATCTATCGCAAGGCGCCTGCAGGATCCGCTTGCGGAGCTTGTAAAGATCGAACCGAAAGCAATAGGAGTCGGACAGTATCAGCACGATATGCCGCCTGCTCAGCTTTCCGAAGCGCTCGGAGGAGTTGTCGAGGACTGCGTGAACAACGTCGGAGTAGATGTAAATACCGCGTCTGTGGCGCTTCTGTCCTACGTTGCAGGCATAAACGCGGGAATTGCGAAGAATATAGTTGCTTACCGCGAAGAAAACGGCGGATTCACAGAGCGCAAGGAACTGCTTAAAGTAGCCAAGCTCGGCAAGAAGACCTATGAGCAGTGCGCAGGCTTTCTGCGCGTTCCGGACGGCAGTGAGCCGCTTGACAATACCGCAGTTCACCCGGAAAGTTATGCTGCCGCGCGAAAGCTTCTGGAACTTTGCGGACTTACCGAGGCTGACATAGCGGGCGGAAAAGCCGCATCGGACAAGATAAACGGCAAGATAAAGGAACTGGGAATAAAAAAAGCTGCCGCGGAAACAGGCGTGGGAGAGATGACCCTTTCCGACATCGTCAAGGAACTTATGAAGCCGGGACGCGATCCGCGCGACGAGCTGCCTAAGCCCATGCTCCGCACGGACGTTGTGGATATCAACAGTCTGAAAGAGGGCATGGAACTGAAAGGCACTGTCCGCAACATCACCGACTTCGGCGCGTTCGTTGATATCGGCGTTCATCAGGACGGTCTTGTGCATATCTCCCAGCTTGCGGATAAATATGTAAAGCACCCGCTTGACGTAGTAAAAGTCGGAGATATCGTCAACGTGAAGATACTCGGCATAGACACCAAAAAGAACCGCATCTCGCTCACAATGCGCGGTCTTAACTAAAGGAAGCATCTACCTTCCCCGGATCGTTTTATCCGCATCACCGACAGACCGTAGGATTTCCAAAGCCTATACAAAACAGCAGACCCGCCATGCAAGCGGATCTGCTGTTGTTTTTTGTAAGATGAATACCGGTGCTGTCGTAAAATGCCGTATCTCTTTTCCTGCAGAAAAGAAATATCAATCGTTGATCTTGAACCTTGCGACCTGATCTTTAAGGATCTTCGACTGACCGGAAAGTTCCTCGCAGGAAGCGGCAGTCTGTTCTGCCGTTGCGGAGTTCATCTGGATCACCTGAGAGATCTGCTCGATCCCGGAGTTGATCTGCTTTATCGACTCGTTCTGCTCCTGCGAAGCCTCGGCAATTTCACCGATAAGCTTTGCGGTCTCGGTGGACATCTGCTTCACTTCTTTCATGGATTCGGCAGTGGAGAATGCAATCTCAGAACCGTTGCCGACTGCGTCTATCGCGGCTGTAATAAGCGACGATGTGCTTTTTGCAGCTTCCGCGGACTTGGTTGCGAGATTGCGCACCTCGTCGGCAACGACGGCGAAGCCCTTGCCGGCATCACCTGCACGCGCAGCCTCCACAGCCGCGTTGAGAGCAAGTATGTTGGTCTGGAACGAAATGTCCTCGATAGCCTTGATTATCTTCTCGATCTCCCTGGAAGTCTCGCTGATATCGTTCATAGCGTCAACCATGCTGCGGATCTGCTCGTCCTGCTGATCGACCTTGCTTTCGGTGCTGCGTGAAAGCTCGCCTGCTTTCTGGGCATTTTCGGCAGTGCTTGCGATCTGCGTGGACACCTCCGCGATCGTTGCGGAGATCTCCTCTATCGCGGAAGCCTGTCTTGTAGTTCCGTCAGCCAGCGACTGAGAACCCTCCGCCATCTGATTTGAACCGGTAAGTACCTCGTCCGAGGAAATGTTCATACGGCTGAGCGTATCCCCGAGATCGGATTCTATTTTCATAATGCTGTCCTTGATAGCGTCAAATTCACCGGGATATGCAACTTTCGGCACCTCGGTGAAGTCACCTGCCGCCATGCCGTCAAGTATTGATGAAATGTCGCTTATGCAGCTGCTCAGGTCTTTCTTTGTGTAACGCAGTTTTCTCGCAAAAGTACCTACCTCGTCGTTCACAAATATGTAATCTACCGCGGTGGTGCTGAGTTGTCCGCGCTCCATTTCCTCCGCAAGCACGGTCACCTGCCTGATAGGCTCGATAACGCGTTTCTTCGAGAATATGAATATGATCGCAGCGCTCACCGCCACAAGTACGACTGCTACAGACGTAGACGCGAGAGTTACGCTTACAAACTCCATATCCGCATCAGTAGATTCCGAGCCTGCGAAGTACGCGCCGACGATCGCTCCCGTGTTGTCGCAAAGCGGTTCATAAGCAACATAATAGTTTACTCCGCCGATCGCGGCTGAACCCTCGTATGATCCCTTGCTGTCAATGACAGCGCTCTTTACCGCGTCCGGCATCGCTGTTCCGAGGAGATCGCTGCCGAGAGTCGTTGCATGATGCACCGCACCGTTGAAAATTGTTATATCGCAGTCGGTAAGCTTCTTCACATTATCCAGCCAGCTTGAATCTCTGAGGTCTATGCCGATTATTACTCCGCCCTGCACGCTGTCCTCACGGATAGGCGCGGCGTAAACGCCGTAAATATTTCCGGAATCTCTGATGATACCGCTTATCACGGCACCGTCCTTGACAGCAGTGGTGTTGATCTCTTTCAGCGGATAGTTGGAACTCTGATAAACAGAAGCGCCTGTGCTGTCAACCACGCAGATGAAATCACCGTCGGTCTGAGCGTATTTCGACCATTCCGAAGAGAAGAACGAAGCATCGCTGTTTACAAATGACTTGAAGAAATTCTTGTTCTCGGTGAGCATCACATAGTCGTTCTCAAGAACTCCGAGATGATCGCTGAGTGTATCCTCAAGAACTTTCATTCCGATATGGGCGCGTTCGGTGAGAATACCGTCATTGTAGCTCTTGAACATTGTCATGGTAACAAATGACGAAAGCACCACTGTTATAAGAATTGCCGTGATAAACAATACAACTATCGTCAGACCCAGCTTTTTGCGCTTATTTGACTTTTTCTGTCCCATAGCTTTTCCTCATTTCATTGCGGTTGTAGCGGCTGCACATAAATCGTATTATTATGAACAGATACACATTTAAAATAACATATATGGCGAATTTTGTCAACCAAATGAGCAATTTTACCAAGTACAGAGCAATATTGCAGCGCTATTCCGCCGAAAGAATATTTTTTCGCAAAAAGCGGTGACAAATCGTATGAAATGTGTTATAATTGGTATAGACATTATATCCCGCAAAGGAGGTTTCGCACATGAAAAAAACAGTAATTACAGTATCGCGTGAATACGGGTCCGGAGGGCGGCTTATCGGAAGAAAGCTTGCCGAGGAACTGGGCATAGCATTCTACGACGGCGAACTTCTGTCGCTCGTTGCAAAGGAAAGCGGTTACACAGAGGAATTCGTCCGCCGGAATGACCAGAAAAAAACACAGTCGCTTCTGTACCATTTATATATAGGGAGCCAGATACTTCCCGCTTCCGACATGATCTTCATTGCGCAGTCCAGAGTGATAAAGGATCTTTACAGCAAGGAAAGCTGCGTGATCGTCGGGCGCTGCGCGGATTACGTTCTGCGCGGCTGTGAAGGAGTCATAAACGTGTTCGTGACTGCCCCCTTTGAAAGCAGGCTTGCAAGAGTGCGCGATGAGTACGGCGAACAGCCCGATAACGGCAATTACCGCGCATATCTCACCAAAAAGGACAAGAACAGGATCGCGTATTACAACTACTTTGCCGATGACGCATGGGGCAAGGTGCAGACCTACGATATTTCGGTAAACTCCGACATCGGCATCGACAAGTCCGCCGATCTGCTTGCACAGTACATAAAGGAACGTATAGGCGAATGAGCGTGAACCTGAAAAAACCGGACTTTTCCGCTGCCGTGTTCGATCTTGACGGCACTCTTTTCGACTCAATGGGATTCTGGAACAGCCTGGACGAGGTGTTTCTGAGAAAGCACGGCGTTGATAGGGTACCGGAGGATTATCTGCTCGACATAGCACATCTCGGGGCATACGATACCGCGCTGTACACGAAGAAGCGTTTCGGCTTTCCGGAAAGTCCGGAAGAGATCATGGAAGAGTGGCACACGGATGCGCTGAAATTTTACAGCACCTCGGTGCAGCTGAAGCCCGGAGCGCGCGGGTATATTGAAATGCTCCGCGGCGCGGGGATAATACTCGGTGTCGCCACCGCGAACAGCGCGGATCTTTACCTGCCCGCCCTTGACAGGCTGGGGATCCGTAGTCTGTTCTCCGGCTTCGCCGAAGTGAACGAATGCCAGCGCAGGAAAGGGTTTCCCGACATATACGAGCTTGCCTGCAGCCGCATGGGCGCCGAACCGGCTGACACGGTAGTGTTTGAAGACATTTATATCGCCGTAAAAGGCGCCAAAGACGGCGGATTCCGCACAGTCGGAGTCTATGATGCCGCCTCTTCGCGCGATACTCAGCGCATACGGGAGGAAGCGGACGGCTTTATATTCAGCTTTGCGGATCTTTTAAGCTGATCCGGAAACACGCAGATCCTGAGAAACCGTCATCTTTGATAATATAATAACGAAATCGCGCCTTATTTCTGTTGAAAATCACCACATCGACCAATTCCGATATGGGGAATATTTACAAAATTTTTAAAAATCCGCGCTAATGTTCAAAAACGGTTGAAATTCAACCGGAAATGTGGTATAATCATCTTGTATGTGATTGCAGATACCACAACCGGTCAATAATCACCCGACACGCGTAAGCCGTCAGCTTCACTGCGCGTCAACTACTCAGGAAGGATTGATACGATATGAATTCACCTTTTACAGCCGAGTACATCAGCAAACGAATGAAAGAGACCCTTGAATACGAGTTCAGAACAGGTCCCGCAGATGCAACCAGCACACAGATCTACAAAGCGCTCTCCAAGCTCGTTGTTGAGCATCTCAAGGAAAAGCGCCACATGTTCATGACAAAGTGCAACTCCGTAGGCAAGAAGCAGGTGTATTATATCTCCATGGAATTCCTCATGGGGCGTTCACTCAAAACATCTCTCTATAACATCGGCGCTAACGAGGTCGTAGAAAAAGTGCTCAAGGACGAGTACAAGATAAAACCGGAAACTATCTATGACGAGGAGCCCGACGCGGGTCTCGGAAACGGCGGTCTCGGAAGACTCGCCGCTTGTTACCTTGACGGTCTCGCTACCTGCGCCTACCCTGCGACCGGCTATTCCCTGCTCTACGAGTACGGCATCTTCAAGCAGAAGATAATCGACGGCTGGCAGACCGAGCTTCCCGATAACTGGCTCCCCGGCGGCGAAGCATGGCTCAGCAAGGTCGAAGACCAGGCAGTCGAGGTACATTTCGACGGCGAAGTGCGCGAATACTGGAAAGATGATTATCATCACATTGACCATGTGAACTACAACACCGTTTACGCGGTGCCTTATGATATGTATGTCTCCGGTTACGACAGCGAGGGCGTTTCCAAGCTGCGTCTCTGGCAGGCAAAGAGTATGTCATTCGACATGAGCGCGTTCAATTCCGGCGACTACCTCAGCGCTCTCGGCGCAAGCAATATCGCTCATTCACTCACCAAGGTGCTCTACCCGAACGACAACCACCTCGAAGGAAAGGCTCTCCGTCTGCGTCAGCAGTATTTCATGTGCGCCGCTTCGATCGGCGATATCGTAATGCGTCACATGAACATCTACGGCACTCTTGAAAACCTGCCCGACAAGGTCGCTATCCATGTAAACGACACCCACCCCACACTCGCTATCCCCGAGCTTATGAGAATACTCCTCGATGACTGCGGATACGACTGGAACAAGTCATGGGATATCGTCTGCCGTACTTTCGCGTACACCAACCACACCGTTATGGCGGAAGCACTGGAAAAGTGGGATCAGAACCTGATCGAGAGAATACTTCCGAGAATCTACACCATTATCTGCGAGATTAACCGCCGTTACTGCGAAAAGCTTGCCGAGACACTTCCCGATAACAAGGTTTCGGAAATGTCTATATTCAGGAACAATCAGATAAGAATGGCTACACTGTGCGTTGCGGCTTCACACTCCGTAAACGGCGTTTCCAAGCTGCACAGCGAGATCATCAAGGACAGTGTGTTCCACGATGAATACGAGCTTACTCCCTACAAATTCACAAACGTTACCAACGGTATCGCGTACAGACGTTGGCTGCTCCAGTCGAACCCGCGCCTCACAAAGCTTATCTCCGAATGTATCGGGGACGGCTTCAAGAAAGACGGCGGAGAACTGAAAAAACTGCGCCAGTTCGAGAATGACAGCGAGGTACTCCGCAAGCTTGCCGAGATAAAGCACAAGAACAAGGAGGATTTCGCAAAGTACGTCAAGGACTCCACCGGCACAGTCCTCAACACCGACAGCATCTTCGATGTGCAGGTAAAGCGTCTGCATGAATACAAGCGTCAGCAGCTCAACGCTCTGAACATCATAGCGGATTACAACTATCTCAGAAACAACCCCGATGCCGATTTCCAGCCCAAGACATATATCTTCGCTTCAAAGGCTGCACCAGGCTACTATATGGCAAAGCAGATAATCAAGCTTATCTGGTGCATCGGCGAGGAACTTAAAAGGGATCCGAAGCTTTCCAAGAAGCTGAGCGTGGTATTCCTTGAAGATTACCGCGTTACACTCTCCGAAATACTGATGCCCGCTGCCGAGATCTCCGAGCAGATATCCCTTGCGGGTACCGAAGCGAGCGGCACAGGCAACATGAAGCTGATGCTCAACGGCGCTGTAACTATGGGAACCTACGACGGCGCGAATGTTGAGATCCACGAGCAGGTAGGCGATGACAACATCTTCATCTTCGGTATGTCCACCCCCGAAGTGGGCGTAATGAAGCAGAACGGCTACTCGCCCGACGGCTACTATGACCGCAACGATGTTATCCGCGGAGCTATAGACGCTATGTACCGCGGCTTCAACGGCGCTACTTTCGATGAGGTAGCAAACGCTATCCGCTACGTTGACCAGTATATGTGTCTTGCGGACTTCGACAGCTACCGCGGCACGCAGGCAAAGGCAAGCGCGACATACAAGGACGTTCTCAAATGGAACAAGATGTCTCTTGCAAACATTGCCGGCTCCGGCGTATTCAGCGCAGACCGCGCAGTTACCGACTACGCAAAGGGGATCTGGAGGATCTACTGATAACCGACTATATTTACACTCCCGCACTTCACTGTGCGGGAGTTTTGGTTGACAGCAAAAGATAATCGTGTTATAATTAATATGATAATAAAAATTTCAAAAAAGTGTTGACATATTCAAAAAAAGTGCTATAATATATTTAGCACTCGGAGAACAAGAGTGCTAAAAAGATAAACAGGAGACGATGTATTATGGCAAAGAAACAGTTTAAGGCGGAATCCAAGCGCCTGCTCGAAATGATGATAAACTCGATATACACACATAAGGAGATCTTCCTCCGCGAG
>JAGAWN010000030.1 GCA_017941355.1 Ruminiclostridium sp.
ATCAGTGGAGATACAATAACCCCTACGCTCCTGCCGGAACGGGAAGTAAGGGCTTCTGGGAAGGTTTCTATAATTCCGAGCCGAAAACAAGGATGCAGGGCGGAATGAAGTCTGTGCTTAAGACTTGGGAGAAGTTCGACAAGATAATGCAAAGCGGAGATCTTGACGCTTTCTGCCGCAACATAAGCACAAATACATTCCGCAATTTCCGTAGTGACGCATATACTGCTGTTTAAAAAGGAGAAGTGTAATGCGAAGAATAAAATGGATTTTGTCGGTGCTTGCTGCTATTGTATTGTTATCATCATGCAGCGCGGAAGATATCTCCACCGTACAAAACGCGTCATACATAACCGTATCAGATATACTTGAAAATGTTACAGATGAGCTTATGGTTCCGGATAATCGTATCATTGTTAAATATGATCCGAAAACAGGCTACAGTATTATCACAGAAGAGGAATACACTTCATTAAACAATTACATACGGGCGCAGAAATCGCTGTCGCCCGACAAATACGACGAAGCAATGAAGAAGATATTTCCCACATATGAGGAATATCGGGATTATATGTATGAGATTTACCAGGTAGAAGACCTGGAAAAATATAACGGCACTGATCCCCGCGCGGTGTTCTATTATATCGGCTATGACTGTGCAGAAAGCGATGATGTGTCAATGTCACGTCAAGCTCTTCAAAGGGGTGTTAGGGCACTGTTCGGAGAGGACAGCGATTTTCCGGTACCGGACAAGATTCTTGAAAACTATGGAAACGGATTTCCTTTTACCGTTGATATAACCTATAGAGGAGAGGACAGCGTTAATGTATGGGGCTGGGCAAGAGGCTGGGGCAGCATAGTTGATAAGGAACAGGATATCAGCCTCGATATATCATAAAGCATAGTTCTCTGTAAAAAACGAGGAGAAAAGTAATGAGAGAAATTAAATTTACTGCTTTGTCGGCACTTGCTGCCGTTGTATTGTTATCCTCCTGCAACGTGGGAAGCTACTCAAATGGTTTCCCGGCACAGACAGACCCGTCCACGGAGCAGTTCAGAAACGGCTACGGCGGGTATGTGGTGGATATTGAGCCGGAACAGGATTACAGAAGCATTACCGCGTTTACCGATAAAGAAGTGTACCCGCTTGATTTCGACAAGATAACGGTTACTGTTAAGAACGAAAACGCAGGGAAGGGCTTTTATTTCTTCGACATACCCGTCGTTGAGTATAACGACAGCGGGAAATGGGTACGGCTCAATTACTCTCCGAAAAGCTATGAGATACCGGAGCAATGGGCGTTCTGCGGCATTGAGAATGCTCCCGACAAACAATTTAGCACGGTAATGTCGATATTTCGTGACAGGCTTGAAGGAAACTGGAAAACTGGGGAGTACCGCGCGGTAGTTTTCGCGGGAACGGAGACGATCTACGCGCCGTTCGGTATAAGCGAGACTGCCGGTATTGATGAAACAGAACTGCCCGAGAGCACAGAACCCGCAAGCAAGACATTGTCTGATGCTGAGATCGCTGAGATCAAGGATTCATTTCTTCGGCTTACCGGAACTCTGGAAAAAGGCGAAAACACAATTTATATCTTAGTCGAAGGTACGAATGAGTACTTTTCTGATCAGGAAAAAGTAAGGGTGACCTCCACAAATAAAGATATAACCTTCGACGACTGCAGCGACGGCGACAAAGTGACGCTCTGGACAGGAATGATATTGGATTCCCTGCCGCGGGGAGTAAATGTGGTGTATTACGAGAAACAATGATATGTCTGATAACAACCATAATGGAGGGTGAATTATGAACATCGACGCAAGTAATTTGATACAATTCAGCTTTAATCAAGGTAAAACCGACAACAAATACAATTTTGATGAAAAGAAGGCAAACGAGGACTTTCAAAAAATTCAAGGTCTGCTTCGTCAGCTTGACTCACAGCATATTGACGGAATTAATTCCGAAGATGAAAATGCCATGGAAATAAGCGAGCCTGATACCTCCCGCTTCGACCGCTATGATCGTCTTGAATTCAGCGAAAAAGGAAACAACCGTTATAAAGAGATAAAATTGATCTGGGGCTCCGAGCTGGACTACACAAAAGATAAGGCGATAGATAATGCATGGATAAACTCGCAGAATACGATGTTCAGACTTTACGGAAACAGCGGCAGAGTTTCCGATGAAGCCGTTGTCGGTATGAGCAGGGGCGATTTTGCGGAGTATATGAAAACGCATGAGCTTGATAAAGAAATCGACTGGAATGCAGCGGATATGCTTACCTATGGAAGCTGTCAATATGACAAGTTCTCCGAGTTCACGGATTACGTCGGCGCTCTTTGCGCAAGCCTTGAGAATAGGATAAAGACTGATTTCTCCGGTGACGAGCAGACCGAGCAGCTCGAAAATCTGAACAAGCTGTTTGACAAGGCAGTGAGCGAGGTAATATCCAACACTGCCGCATATACTGAGTACGTCTTTGATGATCTCGGCGCATCATTGCCGGAAGGAAAGCTCGAAGCGAGCATACGTCAGGTAATGATGGATAAAAAGAACGCATACGGCAAATTTATTGAAGATAACAGTGATTATGCGGGAATAAATGACGGCGAGGACAAGTGGCTGAGACGGGACATCGGTTATATGGCAAACGCTTTGAGAAATGCTTTCACGCCGGACAAAACATCGTCAAACAATGATACATGGAACGAAAACGATATACTCGTTATAGGAATGATGAGTACCTTGCATTCGGGTGAAGTCGGTGACATGGGCAGGCTCGCTTCAATAAACCGTTACAACGATGAAGAAAGCCTTGGTCTGACTCTTGCAAATACGTGGCTCAGAGAGCAGAAAATACTTTCTACATATGAGCCGAGTGATGATATAAAAGGAGTCACGGATGATTTGTTCGGCAAGTACGCGGAACGTGTTATCCACAGAGCAGATCTTGCTGTCGATGTTACAAAACGAGGAACGGTAGGCACAAAAGCATCACAGTTTGCGCCTATCGACAGGGACGCGGTCTTTGCAGTGGTAGATGTTGCAAAGAAAACGTATGCTGAAACCGGTGACGAAAAAACAGCTCTCGTTAAGTCTGCTGAATTTGCCCGGAATACATTCCTTGAAAAGTCGAAAACATCAAATCTCTGGAGATATAAAAACGATTTCGGAACGAACGCCAAAAAGTATTGGGAGAGCTTTTACGATCAGAAGACCATTAAAACATATCATGACCCGAGCGGAGCGAAAACAATGATGGCAAGGTGGCTGCGATTTGAAGAAACGGTCGGCTCAATGGAAAAGTTTTTTAAGCGGAACGGATTTGGGGCTGTACCCAGCTCCGAGTATAAAAACAAATGATATTTTTTACGTGAATACCTTGTAAGTATCTATAAGGAGGTATAAATATGCTTGCAGGAAGCATTGGTTTAGTAAACAGTATCAACAAGGCTTACGGAAGTAAGTCATCTTCAAGAGCCAGAAAACGAAAAAGTCCCGGAGATGTTATGACCGAGGAGAATATCAACAAAATGCGGGAGATCGCTTATAACGACGCTCTCGGAGGCGGAAAGTACGAAAGCAATTCGTTTCGCAGCTTCCTCTTCAAGCTCAGAGACGAAGTTGCACCCGACAGAGAAAAGCTGCTCTCCGGAGCATTGGCGCAGCTTGATACTGACATCAGCAATTACGCATTCAAACACGGGAAGCATCCTGAGACTCTCTTGGAATACATTCTGGATGCAGAAGGTAAATTCGACCGCGGCAACGGCTCATACAGCGCTCATGTTGCACATGGAACCATTGATATGAAGATATATGATGAGAATGGTGACTTTGTAGGCGGTTACAGCTCCAACAGCGGATTTCACAAGTTCAGTACACCAAAGGAAAACAGCGTCGGTATCTTCTTTTCAAAGCTGTATCATGACACTTATCTTGAATATTCAAATCAGATAAAAAACAAGACAACTGTTTCGGGAGGCTTCACTGCCGCTTCACAGCTTGATTATTGCATATAAACGTTCGTGTAATTCTGTTTTAATAAAAGAGAAAATATAAACTTTTGGGGGTTTCTGCCGATATTATAATATTTATGCATTTTCCGGAGGTTTGGAATATGGATTTAGGAATATACAACAAACAGAACATCATAAAGCGCGACAAAAGCGAGATCGAGATACTGCTTGAATCGCTGAACAAGACAAAGCGTCGTGACAAACCGCAGCCCGTTCAGCAAACAACTCTGTTTGCGCCGATTGCGAGAAACGGGGACGCTGTTACATTTGAGTTGTCGGATCAAGCAAAACAAAAGTTGAAAAACGAAGAAATAGAAGCTACGCTTAATAGCGGTGAGCCTCTTAAGAATTGCACTTTGGAGGAGTTCGACAACTACTATTACAATAAACACGGACATAAGTGCAGTCCCGAAGAGCTGAATTGCTGGTATCGACAGGCTTTAAAAGGTGATAACGCTTCTATCGAGGAAAGAGAATGGAGACATAATCCAAACTACAGGATTCCTCTGCGAATATGGGATTCTCCTGAAGTATCAACTGACAGAGAAGCTGCAATCGAAAAATATAAGACCGGTGCGGAGCTTGAACCGTGGGAAAAGAAAGTAATGAGAACTTTCGTAAATGCCGGAATTGAGGGCGATGTAATGCGAGAAGCAAATCACGTCCGTGAGCAGAATATTATGCAGAATACAATTGCAGATATGCTGTCCGAAGCAGGTATAGAGCTTGCGCCCGATGAAGAGCTTACATTCAGCGTATGGGGCAGGAATGTTGAGGTCAGCGGCGCGAATGATGAAGAGACAAACCGCCGCGTCGCTGATCTGTTTTTGCAGCGTGCCGATAATAAGGAAAAGTACGGAGAGAATGTCGTTACAGGACAGAGAATGTCCAATTTCTATTACGCCGTAAATAGAGACAAGCAACAGGAAAGTGGGTTTACGGGAATGTGGCTTAAAGCTGCCGTAAGACATCTTGAAGATTCAGGAACGGGTATCACAGTATTTGATCTGTCGCTCGATGATGAGGGAAATATCGTCGGTCTGCCGGAGGAGCTTGATACTTTTATCAAGGAGAACGCTAAAGGTGAGCTTTTGGATAATGTAGATGCAGCAGGAGAAGAACGACAGACTATAGTACGGGCGAGAAATATGCGTGAAGCTTTCAGAAGCGCAATTAAGACCGTTGAGAACGGTGAATATGAAAAGTACAGGAATATGAAGTGCTATCTTACTTATAAGAATGGAGTTCTTGACTGCAAATAAGGGGAGAAGAATATGAACGGAGAGGTATATCAAGCTGCAAGACTTGTAACTTCATTTAAAACTGGAAAATCATTTGAGAGAAAAGACTACGAAAAGGAGATACATTTTTCCTTCTTGCCCAAGGGTCTAATAGCAAAATCGGAACATTGGGTATCTGACCCTCAAAAATGGTTCACAGCGCTCACGGAAACAGGAATTACAGATTTATACCTGATAATGAAGACAAAAACAAGTGCAAAAGAACGTAAAACTTTTGGTTTTATCAATACCCAGCCTGTAATTATCGCATCCAAATATAGAAACAATAAATATTCATATTGGAAACCTCAATGGAGTTATAATGCCGCTATTAATGGGTGGATTGTAGAATACTCAGAAAGACAATGGAGAACACATCCAAAAGAAACACCTTTTTTTATAAACAATTCCGACAATTTCAAAAATAGCCTGATCCGGATATCTGATTTTTCACGCCGTATGGGGATTGAGTACTATGAAAAGCTGTTTAATTCATCTGTTGCTGTTTTAGATGGAAAGGTCCCATCAAAAGAATATCGGTACGTTGAAATAAGTGAGTTGCCGGAGATAAACAAGCGACTTTTCAGAGCAGCTTCATTAGCTGATGTATTTGGCGGAATGGGGACATGGAACGATAATCCATGTGCGGCAGCTAAAGAGAAAGGCTTGTTGGAGGAATACAATGATTTATCAGATGAATTGCTGAAGCAGATTAGAATTGCAGTAATGTTTGCAGTGAATTGGTGATAATCACTTTGAAAGCTCGTCACTCGCGGTCGCGGTTATGGCGGCGAAGATAGCTTTGAGTAAAACAAAGGAGACGGAGTTGTCTGAAAATGCAATATAACGGGAGAAGAATATGAATACAACAGCGATCAACAACACTATACAGACAGTCACCGCAAGCCGCAGGACAACAGCAAGGACCGACGGCTCCGATTTCGGTATAGCTTTGCAGGGCGCATTTTCTTATAGCGAAGCAAGAGGCGTAAACGCGATAGCTTCAAATGCTTTGAAAATGCTTGATGATGAACTTGAAGATATGTATGTGGTGTCTAACGCACATAAATTGCAAATGCCAATGGCACAAAGCAGTCAGCTTTCGCCAAACGAATATCATAGGCTATGCGCCGAAATAAGAGAAACGCGAAAAGATATTCTTGGGTCACAGCGATGCGTAGAAGTTATTATAGATGCGGGCGAGTTGCCAAAATTCATTGAAGAAATCCAAAACGGAATTGAAAACGGTGATTCTCTTAATAATGTACTGCAAAATCACCGTGAGAGATACGAAACC
>JAGAWN010000285.1 GCA_017941355.1 Ruminiclostridium sp.
ATGTCGCTTGCAAGCTCTTTTTGCTTTTCGGCAGGGAGTTTTGCTATCTCATTGGCTGTCGAGATAGATACATCGCCTTTTTCAACCGCTTCTGTAACCTCCGGTACGGCATTATGCAGAACATTTTCGATTTTTCCGACCTGCGCGGGGGAGACGCTTAATGCAGTTGCTATTCTCTCACGCATACGCCCCTTGACCTTGTTTCCGGTCTCTTTTTCATATGCTTCATAAGCCGCCGACAGCTCCTTGTACTGCTGCATAACATCTGCATCTGTCATCTGCCTTGCGGTAGCGTTCAGCATAATAAGATCTATTTTTGTCTCGCTGGCGCTCTTAACACCGTCAACATAGCACGGTATCATTCTTGATGTGCGTCTGCCGCTGTCAATAAGCATTTTAATAGCCTCCCGGCGACGATGACCGCTTTTAAGAATATATTTCCCGTCCGAAGAAGGAAAAACCACAAGAACGTTTTTGAGTCCCTGCCGCTCAATATCATCAGCCAACTCATCTATATTGTCCAATGAATAGAAGTTATCCTCTGACGGTTCTATATCCTCAATATCAATCATCTTGATATTGTCAACATAGCTGTCATTTACAGCCGTCTGAATATCCTGTGTCAAGGAATTGTCAAATTTAAGTTTTCGTGCCATAATATCAACCTCCGTTCAGTCATTCTCAACTGTTTTTCTATATTATACCACTTTAAATCCATAAAGTCAATACTTTTTTAGAAAAAATGTGCTACATATAGCACATTTTAGGTCAATTTATGACATTTTATGCTGTAGCTGTTTCGTTCCAAAGCTGTTTAAACATCTTTGTGGCATCTTCGGAATTTATACCGAGCCACCGCGATATTTTAATTGCTTCGCTCATGGAGTTGATAATTGAAGATCTGAAATTGTCGGCAAGCACTGCCATTACGTCCGGCACAATTCTATACCCTATACCGGGTTTGGACACTATTATATTCTTTACAACAAGCTCCTTATAAGCGTTAAGCGCCGTTATTTTTGATACGCTGTACATATCGCACACCTCATTAAGAGAGGGAAGATATTCACCGGCAGTATATTCCCCCTTTAATATTGCGTTTATAATGTCCTCAGCTATTTTTTTGTATGTCGCTATGTATGCGGCTGAACTGCTATGCGGCATAATCATTACCTCCTTTATTATCGTGCTATATGTAGCACATTTCCGAAAAAGAAAAGCAGGATATGTTTCAATCCTGCTCATCATATATATCTTGCACCCAATAGAAACCAAAATACTTGTAGTACCAATCGCTTGTCTCGTCATTTGATATATCATATTTTTCGCCGTAATACTTAATATACACAGCTTCCATTTCGTCCCATATCTCGGAATGACGGTTAAATATAAAGTCGTCCATATTTTCGTCACAGCCGTACTTGTCCTCTGATTGCTTGATAAATTCAGCTTTTAGGGCAGGGTATTTATCCCATATTGCCGCAAGCTCGTTATAAGCATTGTCAGGAACGCTGTTATTTTTTGTCATTTCCGTTACCGTCCTTAAAGCTCTCATATTCGAGTGATTCTAACGGATCGCCGGGCGCTCCGCAGAATGGTTCGTCGTATTCGGATTCGGAATTGTTATTCCTGTCCATAATACTTCGATATTCTTCAAATTCATGTACCAGTCCGGCTTTGAATACAACATCCCAAAGAGCCGTGTAACGCTCGCATATCATCTGTTTTTCGCGCTCACATATCATCTGATTTTTTGGCGACGAAAAATCGTCTTTAATTGTTTTTCTTCCTTCATTATAAAGGCTTTTAAACAAAATGTGTTTAACGGTTTTATCCATATCCTGTGACGGTTCTTTTATTTTCCCTTCAAATACTTCTTTAATATTCGGATAAACAGTACCGTCTTTAAGGGACTGCTGCGCTTTCATATATCCCTCATAGCTATGCAGTCCATCAATGCTATGACCGTTATTGTAAGCTGTATTGATTATAGTTCTCATACAGTCAGGACAAAGATCCAAGAAATAGGATATGTCTGCGCCCTCTATTTCCTCTTGATACGGATCGGCGCAAACCAAACATATACCGTTTACGCTTTCTTGCCATTTGCCTTTGTCGCCGCCGTATCCATTAAAACGTGCTGATACTGCATCATAGTCGGGATTTTCGCAAATCTCATTGTAGTAATAATAAATCTTATTACATATTGCGCATCTATGTATTGTCATTTTATTAACCTCCTATCTTCCGGCAGAACTCGTTCCAAGCTTCTGCTGCCTGTTCTTGAGTGTCGTATCTTGCAAAATAACCTATGCTGTTTTCTTTGTATTTAACTTTGAAGCCTGTACCGTCGTACCATGCTTTATTCATTGCTTCTATGTCCATTACCGAGGGTTCAAGGTCACAGCCAAAGATAATGCCACATTTTACACAACATACGGAATATGCGGCTCTAAAATCAGCCATTGTTTGCATCTCGCCGCCGCAGTTTATACAGTTACATAATTTGATTTTGCTCATATAGTTCCTCCATAAGTTGGGACATTGATATTTTTAGATACCTATAATCCAGTTCAAGATATATCTGCTCTCTGATTGAAGATATACAGAGATAGGTTATATCAACCTTTATGTATTGAGACTGTCGGCTGCCGTGATATATTTCAATAACAGCATACTCTTTACCGTCCCTTATATTATACCAAAGGTTGACGATCCGTCCGCTGTCCCAGTAAACTTTTTGTAAACTCTCAATAAAATCCGAGCTTTCAACGAAGCGTTTACGTTGCATTTGTGCCGCTGTCATAATGCTTAAATATCTACACAGTCTTTGCAAGGATATTCATAAAATTTATAATTACTATATTTACAAGTAAAACATGGTCTTACAAAATGACCAAACAAATCTGTATAGCCTTTCATGTAATTCAGCACCTCCGCTTCTCAATATTTAACCGAGAAATTGTGCTATATGTAGCACGTTTGTGATTGGCTGCATAACGCAGGAACCGCTTAATGTGCCTTTTAATAACCTTTTCGGCATAATCCAAGATCGTGCCTATAGCTATTAACAGCACTCCGGCTCCTGCCATAAGGCTTATTATAATAAGAGACTGATATAAATTCATTTTGTCCTCCCGAAAAAGAAAATGCCCCATATTGCAGGGGCAAATCTCAATCACGCTTGTTTCCTTTCTAAATCTGTAAACTCGCCGCAAATCCGCGCTATCTCATCAGCAAGCTGATCGTAACACTCAGCCGCTGCGGTCCATTCCATATACTCTTTGGCAGTCAGACGGTAGCTCAGACTGTTCTTAATAACACGGCTTTGAGGTATTACCGTTTGGAGCATTTTGCCGCCGAGCTGTTTTCTTATCATTTCCAACATTTCAAAATCGGCAGGGCATTCACGGTCAAACTTTGAAGCAAAGCACCCACCAAAGCGACAGCCGCACTCGGATATTACCGATGTAACATTCGGTACCCCTTGAATAGCAAATGCACTCAATTCAATCGGAACGAATACCACATCACATACAGACAGTATCGTTTTGGTTATAGAATTGAGGGCAGGGGGAAGATCGACAAGAATATAATCGTACTTCTTTCCTGCGTACCAAGAATAATACCATTCCTTGCGGAGCTTCTCACAATTGCCTATTTGTGTGTTGAGCGGTAACTGCTCAAATTTTGAAACAGCGTCATTCATACGATGATCCGACACAACGATGTCTATTTTGTCATATCGGGTATGGCTTACAGCGCTTGTAACAGACACAGGCGCGACTGTAAGCGCATTGACTATAGTGTTTTTCGGTTGATCGTCGGCAAAGAAGCGACTGCTGTTGCCCTGACCGTCGCAGTCGATGACAAGCACCTCTCCGAGTTTAGCCATTGAGTAAGCAAGGTTGATGACCGAAGTGGTCTTGCCGACACCGCCTTTGTTGTTGAATAAAGCAATCATTTTCATATTATGCCTTCTTTCCGCACATTTAGTGCTATAAATTATTCTGCCTTCATTAAAAAATGCACGAAAAAAGGACGGCGAAGGCATCTACCGTCCTCCGGGGAGCTACCCCGTCGTGCATTGTCTGTATATTGTTAAAGCTCTGACGAGCTATTAACCTAAATTGCGAGAGTGCAATAATCACCGACCTTAACAAATATCTTTTATTTCTTTTTCAATATTTCCGAGAATGAATCGTTTACCTGTTTTGCAATTTTTGTCTGCTCACTTTTAAATGTATGCTGATATACATTCTTTAACATATATGTTGTGCTTTGACCGAGCCTTTCCATAGCATATTTGTCGGGAATACCCTTCAAAAGCATTACGGAAGCATTCGCGTGTCGAAGTTCGTGCATTTTATAGGGAGGAAGCCCCTCTCTTTCAAGTTCGCGTTTAAACGCTCTTAAAACCGATGACGGGTAACGATACGGACTGATGTATTTATCGTTTCTTTCAGCGGCATCGAGCTTGTCTTTAAGATACTGCGGAATATCGGGTATAACTCGATTCCCCGCAAATGATTTAGCACGTTCCTTCCTGACCAACTTGTGGTTTTCGCCCGGAACGTGCGCTGCGTGTATATGTATGTCGTTCTCGCGGTAATCAGCCCAACACAAAGCGGCTATTTCAGACTGTCTCAATCCGAGCATAAGCGCCAGTAAGACCGGGATCTCAATCTTTTTGCCTTCAATCACCTTAAAAATAGCCGCCATATCCTGCTCATCGGGTATATTGTATTCCGGCTTTTCTTTCGGCTTAAGAAGGATACTCTTAAAATCAAGAAAATGTTTGTTCTGCCTGAGAACCGCAGTTATCAATCCGAATTGATTACGAATTGATTTGGATTTATAATGCAATGCATTGTTATTAGCCCACTGTTGAAGCAATAACTCGTTGATCTGCGGTACAGGAACATTTTTTATCATGTCAAAGGCGTTTCTCTGCGCTATCCTGTATCCGCGAACGGTAGAAGGGGAGAGTATATTACATTTACTGTTGATATACTGATCTACAGCTTCATCAAAAGTCAAACATATTGCCAACCCTTCGTCAGCCTTGTGAGTCAGACCGTAGTACTTGAAATCCAGCGCATTCCTTTCAGCTTCCTCCTTTGTAGGCGCTGTAAAGCTGTTATAGATCCTTTTACCGTTACTGTCAAGCCCGGCATATTGAAGAACTCTCCAATTCCCCGATGATAACTTTTTGGCTTTTGCCATTTGTACCACTTCCTTTTTAAAAATATCATATAAGATATTTTATAATTCAGCGCTACAAAATGCAACAAATTATAAATTGTATCTCTTGAAAATTCACAAATCATCAATAATAAGCGAAACTATATTTGTGAATTCTATACAACAAAAGAATAATATTATTGACAAAATTATCGTACTGTTATATAATATATAAACAGCACAATAGCTTATCACATGGTATTTTACGACTGTTTTATGTTTACCGAGACGGATTGGCGAGGTTTTGGGGGTTCGAATCCCTCCTTCTCCGCCACGGCATTCGCCGTTTATCCGTCTGTTACTTTTGTGACAGACGGTATTTTTCTGCCCCGCTGTCCGGAGTTCAGATATACTTTTGTAACGCAATCACACGGCATTCGCCGTTTATCCGCCCGTTGCTATTCAGTAACGGGCGTTTTTTCTGCCCCGCTGTCCGGAGTTCAGATATACTTTTGTAACGCATCACACGGCATTCGCCGTTTATCCGCCCGTTGCCATTCAGTAGCGGACATTTTTTCTGCCTCGCTGTCCGGAGTCCGGATAAACTATTTGTATCACATCACACGGCATTCGCCGTTTATCCGCCCGTTGCTATTCAGTAACGGGCATTTTTCTGCCTCGCTGTCCGGAGTCCGGATAAACTATTTGTATCACATCACACGGCATTCGCCGTTTATCCGCCCGTTGCTATTCAGTAACGGGCATTTTTTCTGCCTTGCAACCGTGAAAAGCCTTCAAGCTGCGCTATGAAGACTTTTCGCGGTTGATGAGCAGACATTAACTAACAGAACTCCGAAAAAAGAGTGCGAAGCGATATGCCGCCCGCGGGGCTGTTATCTGCTCCGCGTTTTGTATTTCCGTGAACTCTTTTCGGTTTACTCGCAAAAAATCATTGACAAACCGGAAAGATTGTGCTATACTGTATCCGTTGGGGAAATTTATTTCCACAAAAGGGAGCTGATGATATTCGGCTGAGAGGGAGCGAAACTACGCTCCGACCTTTGACCTGATGCAGATAATGCTGCCGTAGGGAACAATAAGGAATCTTCCCCTTTTGTGCTGCACAAGAGGGGATAATTTTTGACCGTAACAACAGAAAGGACAAAGAAAATGGCAAACGAAAAACAACAGATAAACAAAACAGCCCGGCTTACCGAAACAGCGATAATGATAGCTGCGGCAATGGTTCTGAGCTTTATCAAACTCATTGATATGCCTTTCGGCGGAAGCGTGACGCTGTTCAGTATGCTGCCGATAGCGATAGTGGCTTTCCGCTACGGCGTGCCGTGGGGCTTGCTTGCGGGACTTGTAAACGCTGTGATCCAGATGCTTTTCGGCATGAAGAACCTTACTTACGCAACAAGCGCAGGTGCCGCGGTAGCTATTGTAATGCTTGATTACATAGTTGCGTTCACGGTTCTGGGACTTGCAGGAATGTTCAGAAACAAGATCAAGGATAACGGCACGGCGCTGACACTTGGCTGCTTTGTTGCATGCCTGCTCCGTTTCCTGTCTCACACGATCGCGGGCTGCACCGTCTGGGCGGGCGTTTCTATCCCTGACGCCGACGGACTTATCTACTCTCTTGCGTACAATGCCGCGTACATGATCCCCGAAACGGTGGTTACCATGGTTGGCGGTTATTTCGTCGCTAATATCCTCACTCTCACCTCCCCCGAGGTCAAGCGCAGAAAAATGGAGCCTAAAGCGACTGCCGCATTATTTACGTCGATCCCCGTGGTTGTCGGCATCGCGCTGATATTCGTGATGATCTTCTCGATGGTTCAGACCGAGGACGGTTTCGATATCACAGCGATCGCAAGCGCGGATATATGGGATTGGATAAGAATTGCGGTAATTGCGCTTGTAGCCGGTATAACAGCCTCTATTATCCGTGTGCTTATGATGGCGCGCGAACAGGAAAAGAAAATAGCGTCATAAACAATATTGCTCATCGCTCCCGTCTTATAGTTGCAGAATAAAACAATTGCAGATACGAACAGGCTCGCGGATATCCCGTGAGCCTGTTTTTATGCAGATCCGGTGAGGGCAGTCGGTGCATTGTGAACTTTTGGTGAAATGTGTTGACAACAATTGAAAAATTTGATACACTTAAAATAGTATTGCAAAAAAGAAAGGATATGATGCGGATATATGATAAAGAAGCTTGCACAAAGCATTCGTGAGTTCAAAGGCGTATCTATGCTGACGCCGGTATTTATGATCGGCGAGGTAGTCATGGAGGTCATAATCCCTCTGCTCATGGCGAAGCTCGTTGACGACGGTATCGACGGAAATGCCGGAGCCGGTGATATGAGCGTGATACTCATTATGGGAGCGCTGCTCGCGGTATGCTGCATTATCTCGCTGTTCTTCGGATTTGCCGGAGCAAAGACCGGTGCCAAGGCGGCAATGGGATTTGCCCGGAATCTTCGCAAGGATATGTATTACAAGATACAGGACTTTTCGTTCTCAAACATCGACAAGTTCTCTACCGCAAGCCTTGTGACCCGTCTTACCACCGACGTGACCCGTGTACAGGACGCGTATCAGATGATACTCCGGATTGCGGTAAGAGCGCCGATAATGCTGATATTCTCGCTAATCATGGCGTTTATAATAAACGTTGAGCTGTCGCTCGTGTTCCTTGTGGCAATACCGATACTCGGCGTGGGACTGCTCCTTATAATGAAGACCGCGCACCCCGTTTTCGAGAGAGTTTTCAAGCGCTACGACAACCTCAACAACGTTGTGCAGGAAAATGTCAGCGGTATGCGCGTAGTCAAGGCGTTTGTGCGTGAAGACTACGAGATACAGAAGTTCAAAGCGATATCCGGCGATATCTACAAGGATTTCTCGTTTGCGGAGAAAGTGCTTGCGTTCAACAGCCCGCTCATGCAGTTCTGCGCATACGGCGGCATGATCGCGATATCGTGGCTCGGCGCGAATCTCATCGTGTTTGACGGCACGCTCACAACAGGCGAGCTTATGAGCATGACCACCTATGCAATGCAGATACTTATGAATCTGATGATGCTTTCGATGATATTCGTCATGGTGACAATGTCCCGCGCTTCCGCTGAGCGTATCTGCGAGGTGCTGAACGAGGAAAGCGATATAAGATCGCCCGCCGGAGCTCCTGTTACCGAAGTTGCCGACGGTTCTGTCGAGTTCAGGAACGTGAAGTTCGAGTACAAAAAGGGAAGCGGCAAGTACGCGCTTTCCGATATCAACGTAAGCATAAAGTCCGGTGAAACTATCGGTATCATCGGCGGCACCGGTTCTTCAAAATCCACGCTGGTGCAGCTGATACCGCGACTTTACGATGTCAGCGAGGGAAGCGTTCTCGTCGGCGGCAGGGACGTTCGCGAGTACGATATCGAGACTCTGCGTGACGCGGTGGCAATGGTGCTGCAAAAGAACACTCTGTTTTCCGGCACGATAAAGGACAATCTGCAATGGGGCAAACAGGACGCTACAGACGAGGAAATGATCGAAGCCTGTCAGCTTGCGCAGGCGGATCCGTTCATTCAGGAGTTCCCGGATAAATATGATACTTACATAGAGCAGGACGGAACCAATGTCTCCGGCGGTCAGAAGCAGAGACTGTGTATTGCAAGAGCGCTTATGAAGCATCCGAAAATACTCATTCTCGACGACTCCACCAGCGCGGTGGATACCGCGACCGACGCGAAGATACGCAAGGCGTTCCGCGAGAAGATACCGGACACCACAAAGCTCATAATCGCGCAGCGTATTTCCTCTGTCATGGACGCGGACAAGATAATTGTGCTTGACGGCGGCAAGGTAATGAACTTCGGCACCCACGACGAGCTGATGAAGTCAAGCCCGATCTACCGCGAGGTTTACGAGTCCCAGCAGAAAGGCAGCGAGAGCGTAGATGAAGTTTCCGCGTCTCTCAGCAAGGGAGGTGAAGCGTAATGCCTGCAAGAAGAAGAAAACCGGAAGCCGGACAGACGATGATGATAAAGCGAGGCGGACCGGGAGGTCCCCGTGCGGTGGGAACAGGCGCGAAGCTCGACCCCAAGACCCTCAAACGCCTTGTGGGCTACATATTCAAGGATTACAAACTCCTGTTCTTTATCGTGTTTATCTGCATTATAGTGAATGCGCTGGCAGGCGTAGCATCATCGCTGTTCCTCAAAGAGCTTATCAATGACCACATCACGCCTATGCTTGAACAGCGTCAGGCAGGCGGTCAGCCCGATCTGACCCCGCTTGTGGGAGTTCTTGTAAAAATGGGCTGTATCTACCTTGCCGGTATGATATGCGCGTTTTTGCAGCAGCGTATAATGGTCACTATCTCGCAGGGAGTACAAAAGTCCATACGCGACGAGATGTTTGAGAAGATGCAGCGGCTCCCGATAAGCTACTTCGACCGCAACACCCACGGCGATATCATGAGCCACTACACCAACGATATCGACACACTGCGCCAGATGCTTTCACAGAGCATACCGCAGGCGTTCTCGTCGGTAATAACGATAGTTGCCGTATTCATTTCGATGTGCGTGCTGAGCCTGCCGCTCACGGGATTTGTTATCCTGTCGCTTGCGGTTATGATGATGATAACCGGAAAGATAGCGGGCAAGAGCGGGAAGTTCTTCGTTGCGCAGCAGACCTCCATTGCGGAAGTCAACGGCTACATCGAGGAAATGATAAACGGTCAGAAGGTCGTCAAGGTATTCAACCATGAAAAGCCTGCCGAGGAAGCCTTTGACGAGCTGAACGACGAGCTTTACACGAATGCGCGCGAGGCGAACGGCTTTGCCAACATCTTAGGTCCTATCAACAACAACCTCGGTCATCTGCAATACGCGCTTATCGCCGTTCTCGGCGGCGTGCTTGCAATAAACCATGTAGGCGGGCTGCTGCTCGGAGACATCGCGGCATTCCTCCAGCTGTCCCGCAGCTTCACAATGCCGATAAACCAGATAGTTCAGCAGTTCAACTTCATTATCATGGCACTCGCCGGGGCAAAGCGCATATTCGAGCTTATAGACGAGAAGCCCGAAGTCGATGACGGCTACGTTACCCTCGTCAACGCAAAGATCAACGCGAACGGCGAGATCACCGAGACTGAGGAGCATACCGGAATGTGGGCGTGGAAGCACCCTCACGGCACAGGCGGAGTCACATATACTCCGCTCAAGGGTGATGTGCGCATGACGGAGGTTGACTTCGGCTATGTCGAGAACAAGATAGTCCTGCATGATGTGACACTGTACGCGGAGCCGGGTCAGAAAGTTGCGTTCGTAGGTTCCACCGGCGCCGGCAAGACCACGATAACCAACCTGATAAACCGCTTTTACGACATTGCTGACGGTAAGATACGCTATGACGGCATAAACATCAACAAGATAAAGAAAGCCGATCTTCGCCGTTCGCTGGGCATGGTATTACAGGCTACCAATCTGTTTACCGGCACTGTAAGGGAGAATATCCGTTACGGCAAGCTTGACGCCACGGACGAAGAGATAGTTGCAGCCGCAAAGCTTGCGAATGCCGACGACTTTATCCGCAGACTTCCGCAGGGCTACGATACGATGCTCACCGAGAACGGCGCGCAGCTCTCGCAGGGTCAGCGTCAGCTTATAGCCATAGCGCGTGCCGCGATAGCCGATCCGCCTGTAATGATACTTGACGAGGCAACTTCGAGCATTGATACCCGTACCGAGGAGATCGTCTCCAAGGGCATGGACAGTCTCATGGACGGCAGAACGGTATTTGTTATCGCTCACCGTCTGTCAACGATCAAGAACTCCGATGTTATCATGGTTCTCGAACAGGGACGTATAATCGAGCGCGGCGATCACGAAAAACTGATCTCGGAGAAAGGGCGCTATTACCGTCTTTATACCGGCGCTTTCGAGCAGTCGTAAGGGGCAGTCTGTCGAAAAAGTTCCTTTTTCGACAGACGTCCTACGCGGACAGCGCCAGCCTACGCGGCTGGACCGCGGCAGGGCGGACCCTGCACCCATGCCGTTTCACGGAGATTCGAGCATCTGCGGAAAGATAATAGACTTTATTGACAGACTGAGACCTGCCTTTCGGCAGGTCTTTTGGTTCTATTGTCATACCGATCGTTGTCAGATGATCTCTTTCAGCGCAGCGATAAGAGCGTCGATATCGCTCTCGGTGGTATATCGGGACATGGAGATCCGTATCGAGCTTCGCGCTTCGTCATGCGTGCAGCCGATAGCTGTCAGGACATGAGACGGGTCGAGAGAGCCGGAAGTGCAGGCTGAACCGCTTGAAACGGCTATGCCGCGCAGGTCAAGCTTCAATACAAGGGTTTCGCCCTCCTGCCCTGCGAATGAGAAGTTCACGTTTGACGGCAGCCTGAGCCGGCGGTCACCGTTGAGCCGTGCGCCGGGGAGAGCGGAGATCTCTTCTGTCAGGCGTTCCCGCAGCGGCAGGAGATGCGCGGTTTTGTCGGGGAGATGCTCCGCCGCGTCCCGTACAGCTTCCGCAAGTCCGACAATTCCGGCAATGTTCTCGGTTCCGGCGCGCTTGCCGCTCTGCTGTGAACCGCCGCTTATCAGCGGGAAAAACGGTGCTGCGCCTTTGACGTAAAGCAGCCCCACGCCTTTCATAGCGTGCAGCTTGTGTCCGGAGAGCGACAGCATATCAATGTTCTGCTCACGCACGTTGATCCTCATATTTCCGAATGCCTGAACAGCATCGGTGTGGAACGGGATACCGCGTTCCCGGCAAAGCGTGCCGATCTCGTCTATAGGCTGTATCGTTCCGATCTCGTTGTTTGCCGCCATTATCGTAACGAGGGCAGTGTCATCTGTAAGCGCTGCTTTCAGATCTTCTGTGCGGACTATGCCGTTTTCGTACACCGGCAGGTATGTCACATTAAAGCCCTCGCGTTCCAGCGCTTCAAGGGGTTTCAGTATTGCGTGATGCTCGAATGCCGAGGTGATGATATGACGCTTTCCGGCGGCGCGGGCAGCACGGGCTGCCGAATACACAGCGGTGTTGTCGCTCTCTGTGCCGCCGCTGGTGAAGAATATCTCGCGGCTTTCGCAGCCGAGGACTTCCGCGCACAGCGAACGCGCCTTGTTCAGCGCTATTGCGCTCCTGCGTCCGAGCGCATAGATCGACGAAGCATTCCCGTAGCTCTCTCTGAGCCACGGCAGCATGGCTTCAAGTACGTTGTCGCTTATCCGCGTGGTGGCGGCGTTGTCAAGATATACAGTGGTATCGCTCATGGTTCACCTTATAATTACGCCCTTATTCCATGCGGGATAAGGGCGTTTCTGCTTGTTTTGTTGTTATCTGTTGATAAGCTTCTCGACTGTGTAGAGGTTGATCGAGCCGTCTGTTGTGAGGGTGTAACCCGCGCCTGCGGATCTCAGCATTTCTTCGTACTCGTCGGTTTTCAGTGACGAACGCACGGAATTAACGGCAGATTCCGTCTTTTCGGGCAGCGACAGGATATCGAGCTTCTGCACGACATAAACGTGTGTTGTGCCGCTGTCATCGGTTACGGTTACTACCTTTACATCGCCGTTGTTCATTGCCGATACCTGGTTTATGAACTCCTCAGAGGGTGAGTTGCTGGATTTCGTGATTATCTGTATGAGCGAATCCTTTTCTGCGGCTTCAACGACTGTTCCGGAAGTATCGTCAGTGGTTCCGGAAGCTGCGTCCTCAGCGGAATCGTCCGTAATTCCCTCTTCGGTCTCGTCCTGAGTGTCGGCGGTATCTGTGCTTTCGGCGTTTGCAGCAGCTTCGGCCGCTTCCTCGTCGGAGAGCGCCTGCGCGTAGTCTCTGTAAACTTCCTCGTAGCTTTCTCCGGCGGCGATCCTGTCAGCGAAAGACTGTGCGCTGTCACCGTTTTTCAGATCATACGGGAAGTAGTTCACAGCAAGATAATCGCTGTTGAGAGCGGTATTTATCTCGTCCTGAGTAGCCGCAAGTTCGCCGCCCTCGCCGTAGAGGTGATCGAACAGGTCACTGCGCTTTTTGCTCTCGATCTGGAACTGCTTGTAGGATTCCTCGCCGACTCCGAAAGATTCGTAGTAATCGCCTATGATATCAACGCCGTAGAAATACTGGGCATACATATTTTCTTCCGTCCATGTGGACTTTACATTGGCGTTTATCTCCGCAAGCTCGTCTGCTGTAAGGCTGAGTCCGTACTGATCGAAAAGGTGCTCTACAGCAACATACTCACGGCAGAGTTCAAGCGCTCTGTCGTTCACCCAGTCGGCGAACTTCTTGCCCTCTACTGTCTGATCGAGGTAGGTGAACCCCTCTGCCGATGTGTCGAGATCGGGCTGTTCCTCGCCGATCTTGCTGACAGCATCGCTTGCTGCGTACTGCTGTTCGAGAATGTAGAGTCCCGCGCGGAATCTCTCGCCGTCAACGGTAACGGGGTATGTCTGCGATAACGAGCAGGAGCCTGCCGCGGCGATCAGAGCGCCGCATACTATAGTAAGAGTGATGTTTCTTACCGATCTTTTCATAACCGGTCTTCCTTTCTTTTGCCGTGTTTTGGTTTTAACTGTCTTCTTCGCGCAGGGCGAATATGTGTTTTAGAAACCACTGATTAAATCGACATTACACATCAGAAATCTCAATGTTGATATTATATATCTTTAACGGTGTTGTTTTTTGTATAAGCGATTTAATCAGCGGTTCCTTTATTGCTTGCCGTCCTTGATCTCTTCTTTTATCTCGGCAACCTTATGAACTACGTCTGATAAGTGTTTTTTCTTCGGACGGAGGGAATCGAGAAGCTCGTCGTCGGCTTTGCGCTCCGTGTCTGTATAAACATAATCGGGAGTGTACTTGTCGGTATTCCGCCGTTCGTAAATGAGTGTATCTTCGGGAAGCGACTTCCTGCGAAGCTTATTCTCAACAAATTCCTTGAACAGCATATAGAGTATAGCGAATACCGGCACCGCGAGCAGCATACCGACGAATCCGAACAATCCGCCGCCGATGATGATGCCGATAAGCACCCATACCGAGGGAACGCCTATCCTGTCGCCCTGAATGAGAGGAACCATGATGTTGCCGTCGAACTGCTGCATAGCAACCATGAAAATTGCCATCCAAAGGGCTTTGAGCGGATCCGCGAGCAGTGTTATGAAGCATACCGGGATACCGCCGAGGAAAGGTCCGAAAAACGGTATAACATTGGTGCAGGCGATTATGACTGCCATGAGTATGGGATAGGGAGTGCCGATTATCGTTGCGCCGATGAATGTCATACAGCCGACAAAGAACGCATCTATGATAATGCCTATGATGTAGTGGCTGAAAATGTCGTTTATACGCTTGGAGACGGAGAGAAGAGTCTGCACATGGTCATTGCGCAGCAGCGCGAACAGCAGCTTCTTCGCCTGCGCTTTCAGCATTTCCTTTGAGGAAATGAGGTAAACCGCGATAATAAAGCCGATGATGAAGTCCTTGAAGCCGAGGGCGAAGCTTATAACACCGCCGCCTATCTTCGAGCCGAACGCGAACACCTGCGAGGAGATGTCTGACCAGCTTGTCGAGAGGAACGTTTCTATCTGGCTTATGGGGTTTTCGATGATATCTATTATCTGCGGGAAATCCGCGAAAGCGGCGGAAGCCCAGTTCAGAAAGTTATCGGCATAGCTGTTGAAGTTGGTCACAAGTCCGGAAAGGCTCTGAATGAACTGCGGGACGATCAGAAGAACGAGTCCGGTGATGAGGGCGAGCGCCAGAATGACCACGATGAAGATCGAGAGATTCCGTATAGCCCGGAGGGCTTTCGGGGAATCCTTTTTATTCTGCTCCCACTTTCCGAACACCTTATGCCGGAAGAACTCAACTGCCGGATTCATCAGGTATGCGATGACGATGCCCCATAGAATAGGGGCTGCCGACTCCCACACCATATCCAGCATTTCGCGCAGATTCGGGATAGCCTGTGCGCTCATAAGCAGGAAGCCGCTCACGACTATCACGATGACAGCGAGAACAGCTATCTGTTTGTATTTTCTGTTTATCTTTAATTTCATAGTGTTACACTCAAATTAATAATAGTGCTTTGCTGAAACGCAAAGCATCAACAGAGAACTGCTCTGAGTAAGAAGTGAATAACGGCTGCGAGGCAGATAATGTTCTCCTTTGCAGTACAGTCACATACGGAGAAACCGGCAGCCGCCGGTGGCACCCCCTACCGGAATCGAACCGATAACTAACCCTTAGGAGGGGTTTGTTATATCCATTTAACTAAGGAGGCATAAAAATAACTTTATTTATTATACTACTTTTATTTCAAAAAAACAAGTCATAAAACAACTTTTTTATAAAATGGTGCAAAAAAGCGTATCGTGAACGGGATATGCAATGCACAATGCACAATTCTGAAATTCGGGAAATTTACAAAAATTTGCGTTAAACTATTGACAAATGCGGTTGAATGGTGTATAATGTTGACAGTGTAAGACCGGGTTGACAGATCCGGTCTTAAATTTTTGCAGGCAGGTGATAAGTACGGCTGAGAAGGGTTCGAGAATAGAGGAGCTTGCAAGAGCCGCGGTGATGCCTGTTATAGAGCAGTACGGGCTTGCGCTGTGGGACGTGTGCTTCGAGAAAGAGGGCGCAATGTGGTATCTGCGCGTGCTTGTTGACAAGGACGGCGGACTGGACAGCGATGAGTGCGAGGAGATCTCAAAGCCTATCAACGAAATAATCGACAGGCAGGATTTTATAAAGAATGTGGATATCCTTGAGGTGGGATCGCCCGGACTCACAAAAAAACTGCGTCACCCGGAGCATTTCAGAGCGTGCATAGGTGAGAAGATCCGCGTCACAAGACGTGACGGCAAGGGCAAGGAGTTCAGCGTTTACGGAACGCTTGCCGGATATGACGGGACGAACGGAACATTTGATATCGACTGCGGCGATAAGACCGAAACTTATGCTGTCAGCGATTGCGTAAAGATAAATTCGGATTTATGATATATTTTTTTCAGGAGGAATAACGGAAAATGGCTAAATCCAATTCAACGGAATTAATGGAGGCTCTTGTCCTGCTTGCAAAGGAAAAAGGCATGACTCCCGAGACTCTGATCGAAAAGATACAGACGGGTATAACTAATGCTATAAAGAGAGACTATCCGAGAAACGAAAATATACATTATGATATAGATATTGCGAAGAATAAGTTTGATGTCTCAATACTCAAAACCGTTGTTGAGGAGGTCGAAGATCCGGCTAACGAGATCACCCTTGAGGAAGCACGCACGATAAGCAAGCGCCTGAATCTCGGTGATATGTGTCCGATAAAGCTCGATACGAAGCACTTCGGAAGAATTGCCGCGCAGACCGCAAAACAGGTCATAAAGCAGGGTATCAAGGAAGTCGAGCGTGAACAGCTCGTCGAGCAGTGGGGAGGTCTTCAGAATGAGGCTGTTTCCGCTGAGGTGAAGAAGGTGGAGACGGATTCGCTCAACGCGCTCGTAAGCGTGAACGGGACAGAGATCATGCTTTTCAGAAGCGATCAGATCCCCGGCGAGAAGCTTAAAGAGGGCGATGTGATAAAGGTGTTCGTTTCCGGCGTTTCCTCTGCCGACAGGAGACCGACGCTGAGGGTTTCCAGAACCAACCGTGATCTCATAAGGAGACTGTTTGAACTGGAAGTTCCGGAAATAGGCGATGGAACGGTGGAAATAAAGGCGGTCAGCCGTGAGGCGGGTTCCCGCAGCAAGATCGCCGTTATCAGCAACAACGAGAATGTAGATGCTCTGGGTGCCTGCATAGGACCGCAGAAGAGCCGTATCACAAAGATATGTGAGGAACTGTGCGGCGAGAAGATAGACGTTGTGATGTACAGCGAGGATCCCAAAGAGTTCATCAAGCAGGCTCTGAAGCCCGCGAACGTGATAAATGTGGACATACCGGACGAGGAGGTAAGAGCCTGCTCGGTAACTGTCCCGGACAGCCAGCTTTCGCTCGCTATAGGAAACAAGGGTCAGAACGCGAAGCTTGCGGCAAGACTCACAGGCTACAAAATAGACATCAAGCCGGAGAGCGGACGCTTTTTCGGTGACAACTGAGCCGGGGACGCCGCGGAACGGAGAAACCTATGGGAAAGAACATACCGCTGAGGAAATGCCTCGGGTGTGACGAAATGCTCGGAAAAAAAGGCTTGCTCCGGGTGGTGAAAACCAAGGACGGGGAAGTCTCGATAGACCTCACCGGCAAAAAGTCCGGCAGGGGAGCATATATTTGCAATGACAGGGAGTGCTTTGAGAAAGCACGGAAAAAGCGCAGCCTCGAGCGCGCGCTCAAATGCGCGATACCGCCGGAGCTGTACGACAGTCTCATGGAGCAGATAACGAATGAATAGCAGACTTTCAACGATAGGACTGTGCAGAAGAGCGGGAAAGCTGGTGATCGGCTTTGACGCGGTGATCGGAGAGGTAAAGTCTCCGAAAGGTATGACCGGCGGAGTTCTGCTTGCGTCGGATCTGTCGGAAAAGACAAAAAAAGAAGTACGGTACGAATGTGAAAAAACAGGCGCTGCGGTTACGGAAATACCGGAAACGCTTGATGAGATCAAAGAGGTAACAGGCAAGAGAGCGGGCGTTATCGCGGTGCTCGACGACGGACTTTACGGTTCGCTGATAAAGGAACGGCAGTAAGGGCGCAAAGCGCGCGGCTGCTAAACTATCAATCAATAACCGGGGGAAAACGAATGGCAACAAAAGAGCAGAAATGCAAAATAAAGGACGCGGCAAAGGATCTCGATCTTACGCCTAACGATATCATAGCTATTGTAAAGGAGCATACGGGGGCAGAGAAGAAACCCTCGGCTTCGATTACCACATCCGAGATGAATATCGTGCTTGAACATATCTCGCAGCAAAATCAGGTGGCGAGCTTTGATGAGTATTTTGCGACTGCGAGCCAGAAGAAAAAGACCGAGGAAAAGGCGGCTCCCGCAAAGGAGAAACCTGCCGTATCCTCCGATAAGGACGGCGGCAGGCAGACTGCTCCGGAAAAGTCTTCCGCAAAGGATAAGAACGCAAAGAGCGCAGATACTAAGTCCGGCGGCGTAAAGGAAAGTCCTGCCGCGGATAAGGCTTCCGGACAGAAACCGGTTGAGCATAAGTCTGCAGAACAGAAGCCGGCTGAGCAAAAGCCCGTTGAGCAAAAGCCCGCCGAGCAGAAGCCGGTTGAGCAGAAGCCGGTTGAGCAGAAGCCTGCCGAATCCAGAACAGGCGAGTCCGGAAAGAACGAGCCTAAGTCTGCCGGGAAGCAGCCGGAGAAGCAGGAAGCCAAAGCTCCCGCAAAGGACGTGCGGAAACAGGAATCCGCAAAACCGGAAACAAAGCAGCAGCCCAAGCCCGAAAAGCGCAAGGAGAACAAGGTGGTTCCGCGTCCCATGGAGGCAAAGGTGGATCTCAGCACCGTAAAGACCAACGAGCCGCCTAAGGCTAAGGTCAAGGGTGAAGCCGTACAGCGCGGCGAGGTGGTCACCAAGCGTGTCGATACGAGAGGCAGCTATGTGGATCTCGACAAGTACAACGAGCGCTATGAGACTATGGCTACCCAGAAGGGCGGCAGCGGCGGACGCAGAGATGAAGGCTTCTCGAAGAAGCAGAAGATAAATCAGAAATCCCAGCAGAACAAGAACGCGAGGTTCGGCGGCAAGAACCGCGAGACAGAGGCGCAGAAGCTAAAGCGCCTTGAACTCGAACGCGCGAGAAAGCAGCAGCTTAAAGTGCAGATCCCCGACGAGATCGTAGTCTCCGAGCTTGCGCAGCGCCTTAAAGTAACTGCTACCGAGGTCATCAAGCGTCTTATGATGCTCGGCGAGATGTGTACAATAAACCAGGTGATCGACTTCGATACCGCGGCTCTCGTTGCGGAGGAACTCGGCGCGAAGGTCGAGAAGGAAGTCGTTGTTACAATAGAAGAACGTCTGTTCGAGGACGAAGAGGACAAGGCTGAGGACTTACAGCCCCGCCCGCCTGTTGTAGTTGTTATGGGACACGTCGATCACGGCAAGACCTCGCTGCTTGACAGGATACGCCACGCTTCCGTTGCAAGCGGAGAGGCAGGCGGTATTACCCAGCATATCGGCGCTTACCGCGTGAACGCGGGCGGCAAGGACATCACGTTCCTCGATACTCCCGGACATGAGGCGTTCACAGCGATGCGTGCTCGCGGCGCGAACATGACGGATATCGCTATCCTCGTTGTTGCCGCGGACGACGGCATCATGCCGCAGACGGTGGAGGCTATCAACCATGCCAAGGCGGCGGGCGTAAGCATCATCGTCGCAATAAACAAGATGGATAAAGAGGGTGCGAACCCCGAAAAGATAAAGCAGGCTCTCACAGAGCATGACCTCGTTATCGAGGAGTGGGGCGGCGATGTCATCTGCGTTCCCGTTTCGGCAAAGACCGGCGAGGGCATAGATACGCTGCTCGAAATGGTGAACCTGACTGCGGAAGTGCTTGATCTGAAAGCAAATCCCGACAGACTCGCAAAGGGTGCTGTTGTGGAAGCGCGTCTGGACAAGGGCAAGGGTCCTGTTGCGACTCTGCTTGTACAGAACGGTACCTTGCACACCGGCGATGTCATCATCGCGGGTACGTCCGTGGGACACGTCCGCGTTATGCGCGACGACAGAGGCAAGGTGGTCAAGGAGGCTCTCCCGTCCACACCTGTTGAGATCATGGGTCTTTCGGAAGTCCCCAGCGCCGGCGACAGCTTCGCGGTTGTAGAGGACGAGAAGCTTGCCCGTGAGCTTGTCGAGAAGCGCAAGTTCGACGCTAAGGAGGAGCAGTTCAAGCTCTATAAGAAGGTAACGCTCGACAACCTGTTCTCACAGATAGAAGAGGGCGAGATGAAAACTCTGCCGATCATCGTCAAGGCGGACGTTCAGGGCTCGGTGGAGGCTGTGAAGCAGTCGCTTGAGAAGCTTTCAAACAACGAAGTGCGCGTTCAGGTGATTCACGGTGCGGTCGGTGCCGTAAGCGAGAGCGATGTTATGCTCGCGAACGCTTCCAACGCTATAATCGTAGGCTTCAATGTGCGCCCGCACCCGGACGCTGCCGAAAGCGCGAAACGTGACGGCGTTGATATCCGTCTGTACCGCATAATCTACGACGCTATCGAGGAAGTCGAAGCTTCCATAAAGGGAATGCTTGCTCCGAAGTACAGAGATATCGACTGCGCAAGAGTCGAAGTGCGTCAGGTATATAAGATCACCGGCGTAGGCGTTGTTGCAGGCTGCTATGTGCTTTCCGGCAAGGTGGAGAGAAAGTGCAATATCCGCGTTGTCCGTGACGGAATAGTTGTCGCGGAGGACAAGATAGCAGGTCTGCGCCGCTTCAAGGACGATGTAAAGGAAGTTGCGGAGGGCTACGAGTGCGGTATAAGTCTCGAAAAGTTCAGCGATATCAAGGAAGGCGACATCTTTGAAGCCTACATCGTCGAGGAATACAGAGACTGATCGTTCAACCGATTATTGAGGAGCGCGCTGTGCGCGTTGTCCGAAAAGCGGCGATCCCTGTCCGGCAGGGATCGCGCTTATATAAAGGAAATCTATGGCTAATCATAATTTGGGCAGACTTACGGAGGACGTAAAACGCGAGATATCGGCTTCGCTGCCGGAGATCAAGGATCCGCGCGTCAGCGGAGAGATAGTTTCGGTGTCGCGCGTGGAGATAACCAGCGATCTTTCGTACTGCAAGGTATATGTGTCTGTTCTCGGAAATGAGGACAAGACGGAGGGCGCCGTAAAGGCACTGGAAAAGTCCGCGGGATTTATCGTGCGCCGGATAAATGCGCGAATAAAGATGCGCAAGATGCCGAGGCTGATATTTGTCCCGGACAATTCTCAGGAATACTACGAAAGAATTACGGGCATCATCGACTCACTGCATGAACACGGCGAAGATCGTGACGGCAGCGGCGGCGACAGATGACTCTGACAGAGGTAAGAAGATGACATCTGAGAGGATTGGGTTCAGAGAGACTGCCGACTTCTTACGGCAGCATGACAACTATGTGATACTGTCCCACGCAAACCCTGACGGCGATACGCTCGGATGCGCGTTTGCGCTGTGCCGTACACTCCAGAAGCTCGGAAAGAAAGCAAAAAACATCTGCGCGGACGAGATTTCACACCGCTACGACTTTATGAAAGAAGCGGTGGAGGTGCAGGAATTTGATCCGGAAGTATATATCAGCGTTGATGTTGCCGACAGAAAGCTGCTGGGCGACTTTGACAAGCTGTACGGCGACAAGATAGAGCTTGCGATAGATCATCATGTTTCCCATGTGGGCTTTGCGAAGATGCTGCTCTTAGAACCTCACGCGGCAGCGGCGGCACAGACCGTATATAAGCTGATATTTGAACTCGGCGGGAGCGCGCTTCTGGACGAGAAGACAGCAGCCTGCCTCTATACCGGCATTTCAACCGATTCCGGGTGCTTCAAATACTCTTGCGCGACGCCTGAGACTCACCGTATCGCGGCGGAACTGCTGGAATACGGCTTCGATCACGCACATATTGACTATGTGTTCTTTGATCTCAAAACAAAGGCGCGGATCGCGCTGGAAGAGCAGATCTACCGAGATATCGAGTATTACTGCGGCGGCAAGTGCGCACTGGTGTCACTGACGAGAGAGCAGCTGGAGACTGTGGATTCGGAGGACAGCAACGGGCTTTCCGCTATCCCGCGCCAGATCGAGGGAGTGGAAGTCGGCGTTGTCATAAAACAGCGCAGAAACGGCAGCTGGAAAGCTTCTCTGCGCTCAAACTCGGAGGTTGACGTACAGAAGATATGTGCGGTATTCGGCGGCGGCGGTCATGTCAAGGCTGCGGGCTGCTCATTCTATAACACAAGTCTCGAATCCGCGAAGAAACAGCTTGTAGCGGAGATAGGAAAGGCACTTGAATGAACGGAGTTATCTGCATTTACAAGGAAAAGGGCTACACATCGTTTGACGTTGTGGCAATAATGCGGCGCTTCTGCGGAACCAAGAAAATAGGTCACGGCGGAACCCTCGATCCCATGGCGGAGGGGGTTCTTCCCATTTTTGTGGGGACTGCGACGAAAGCTGTTGACTACTGCCCGGACAACACAAAGGAGTACCGGGCGGGAATACACTTCGGAATAACGACCGATACACAGGATTTTACCGGCAAGGTGCTTGCCACAAGCGATGAGCACGTTTCCGCAAATGCGCAGTACGTGCTGAAGTCGAAGTTCACCGGGGAACTTATGCAGACACCGCCGATGTACAGCGCTGTGCAGGTTGACGGGCAGCGGCTCTACGAACTTGCGCGCAAGGGGATAGAGGTTGACCGCGAACCGCGTGCGATCAGCGTTTTTTCTCTCGAATTTGAGGATTTCAGGGACAACAACGCTACCATGACTGTTTCCTGCTCAAAAGGAACCTATATCAGGACTCTGATACATGATATGGGTGTGGAACTCGGCACCGGCGCGATAATGACAAGCCTTGTCCGCACCCGTTCCGGCAACTTCACACTGCGGGACTGCTACAAGCTTTCGGAGGTGCGGGAAGCAAGCGAGAAAGGCGGCAAGGACGCAGTGGAGAAGCTGCTGATGCCGCTTGACATTATCTTCAACGCTCTGCCTGCCGCGAGACTTACCGAGCAGCAGACCCGTATGTTCCTGAATGGGGTTGTGCTGGATATCGGGCGGGTGAATCTCGACCGCCCGGACGGACCGTTCAGAGTGCTGTCCGCAGGGGGCAGAGTAATAGGCATAGCGTCACGGGGCGAGAACTCGGATCTTGCGGTCATGCAGCGCTTTTTCGGCGCTCCCGAGAAGAAAGCGGAGGAAAGCGGCGAGGACAGCGAGGAAACCGAAGAAAACAAGCCGGGCAGTCACCTTAAAGACGTTTCGGGGCTGAAAGGTGTGAAGCTGTGAAGAAAGCAGACGGTAAAATCATATACGAGCGTTCGTGCGTAGCACTCGGGCTTTTCGACGGCGTTCACATCGGACACAGGGCTGTTATACGCCGTGCCGCGGAGATCGCCGGCAGGACGGGCGGTGATCTCGTTATCCTCACTTTCCGCAGCTACAACGGTGAAATGCCGAAGTTCGGCGGACGCAGCGACGTTTGCATCATGGACTATCAGAGCCGTGTCGATGAACTGGTAAACGCGGCGGGCGGGGAATGTTATATAGATACTCCGTTTTTTTATATGATACGCGATCTTTCGCCGGAGGTTTTTTTCAGCGAACACATTCTCGGGCATAACAACGCTGCGAATGTGGTATGCGGCGAGGACTTCCGCTTCGGTAAGGACAGAGCCGGAAATACCGAAATGCTGGCGGCGCTCTGCGAAAAAGCGGGTGTCGGATTTGAGACTGTCCCGCCGGTATGTGTTGACGGCGAAAAGGTAAGCTCCACGAGGATAAGGGAGTTTATAAGAAACGGCGATATCCCGGCTGCGAAGCGGCTTCTCGGGCATGAACTGTATTACACTCTCCCGGTACTGCACGGAAAGCAGTTGGGACGGACGATAGGTTTTCCTACTGTGAACCAGGAGCTTCCCGCTTACATGGCGCGTCCGAAGCGCGGAGTCTATGCGGGATACGCGTGTGTCAGCGAAACCGACGATCCGCAGAGGTTCGGAAAGCTTTACCCTGCTATCACCAACATCGGCGTAAAGCCTACCGTGAAAGACGACGACGCGGAGAACATCGAGACTCACCTGATAGGCTTCGGCGGAGATATCTACGGGCGCAGCGTGAGAGTGTATCTGAACTCCTACATACGCGAGGAGCGCAGGTTCGCAAGCCTTGAAGAACTGAAAGCGCAGCTTGAAGCTGACAAAAGTTTTGCGCTGACACAGAAATAACTGATATCTGCGTGTACCGTACATTAAGTTTCCCCAAAAATTGAACGTAAAACTCGACTAAACGCTTTAAACACGCTATTTGTAAGCGCTGACAAATTGAAAATCCCATTTATTTTGAAAACCGCATGAATAAACGCTTTTAGAGCTGTCGCGGGAAATTTTGGGGAAACTTAAAGTACCGTACATATTGCGCAGAATATCATAACACACCGATAAGCGGTTTTTCATACTTTTTTCATACACATTTCACTTTCTTTTGGTAGTATAACCATGTAACATTGCAAAATCAGACGGTACGGATCCGGAGCGTGCAGCCCCGGCGCTGTCTGTGAAGACGCGCGTAAGCGCTGACAGGAGGCAAGCTTATGATAGAGGTCAGGCATCTGACAAAGAGCTACGGACCGAAAAAGGCGGTGAACGACATCTCGTTTACTGCCGAGGACGGACAGGTACTGGGATTTTTAGGACCCAACGGCGCGGGAAAATCCACGACGATGAACATTCTTACGGGCTATATCTCCTCCACAGAGGGACAGGCTTTCATCAACGGGGTGGATATCCTCGAAGATCCGATCAAAGCCAAAAGCTTTATCGGCTATCTTCCGGAGCAGCCCCCGCTGTACTTCGACATGACGGTGGACGAGTATCTCAGCTTCGTATATAGCCTGAAAAAGTGCAGACTGCCGAAAAAATCACATCTTAACGAGATCTGCGACATAGTGAAGCTCACCGATGTCCGCAAGCGCCTGATAAAGAACCTTTCAAAAGGTTACAAGCAGCGTGTGGGATTTGCGCAGGCTCTTGTGGGGAATCCGAAAGTTCTTATCCTTGACGAGCCTACCGTGGGACTTGACCCGAAGCAGATAATCGAGATAAGGACGCTTATAAAGCGGCTCGGCAGGAACCACACGGTCATTCTGTCCTCCCATATACTGCCGGAGGTGCAGGCGGTGTGCGACAGGATTGTGGTCATAAACAAAGGGCGCATAGTTGCCAACGACAACGCGGACAGCCTTGCGCGCAATCTTTCCGCGGATCACAAGCTGGTGCTGCACATAGAGGGCGGCAGCGAGGAAGTAAAGAAGCTGCTCGGCTCCGTGACCGATGTTGAGCGCGTATTTGTCGGCAGACAGGTCGATGAGCGGGTGTGGGAATACCACGTTGAGGCGAAAGAGGGCGCTGACGTGCGCCGTGAGATCTTCAGAAAGCTTGCCGCGCGCAATTACCCGATACTGCTGATGCGCTCGAACGAGCTGTCACTTGAGGAAGTGTTCTTAAAGCTTACTACCGGCGATGAGTACGGCGGTGCGGAGAAGCTTGAACGAAAGTTTGACAGGATAGAGAAAGGGGAGGACAAAAAGTGACTGCAATAATGAAGCGTGAGCTTTCGGCTTACTTCAAATCCCCGATAGGCTATGTTTTCATTGCCGTATCGTTCCTCTTTTCGGGGTTTTTCTTCTGGTATTTCGCGCTGAGCATAGGCAGCACGGATGTGTCGTTTGTGTTCCTCGGAATGTTCTATGTTTATATGATATTTGTGCCGGTCCTCACCATGCGGCTTATGGCAGACGAGAACAAGCAGCGCACCGATCAGCTCCTGCTGACCGCGCCGGTGGGTCTTATGCGGCTGGTTGCCGGAAAATTCCTTTCGGCATACTGCGTATTCATGCTCGGTGATATAGTAATGCTGATATACGGCGTTGTTATGAGCTTTCTTGCAACCGTGAACTGGGCGATAATCCTCGGGAACTTTGTGGCACTCGCGCTTATCGGCGCGGTGTTCGTATCCGCGGGACTGTTCGTTTCCACTCTCACGGAAAGCCAGATGGTGGCTGCGATAGGCTCTATAGCGCTGAACGCGGCGCTGTCGCTGATAACGGTCATCGCGTCGATAATCCCTGTGCAGGCGATAGCGGATATAATCTCGAAGCTTGCCGTATTCGACAGATACTATGAGTTTACAACAGGAATATTCAGCCTGAGCGGCGTTATCTTCTTCATAAGCGTCGTTGTGGTGTTCATGTTCCTTACGGTAAGAGTTCTTGAACGCAGACGGTGGGCATAAATCAGTGTGCCGGTCATGCCCTGACTGCGGCGGAAATGCTGACGCCGCCGCGCCGGTATTTTGTACAAAAAGGGAGCTGAAAATAAATGGCAGAAAATGAAGAAGTAAAGAAAGAAAACGCCGGAGATGAGCAGTCGTCTGCTATCGAAGCGGCGGAGAAAATAACGCAGGAAGACACCGGAGAAGAGGCTGCGCCCGCTCCGGAAAATTCGCCGGAGCCGGAGAAGAAAAAGAGCGGGTCTAAAAACCCGTTTAAAAGCAAGAAATTCAGACACGGTTCGCTGTCCGTGGTGTTCACGGTAATATTCATAGCGGCTGTGGTTCTGGTAAACGTGATACTGAACCTTGTTCTTGACCGCTTCAATGTGGAAGCCGATCTTACGTCCGGCGCTATCTATACCCTCGGCGCGGAGACGGAGGATTATATCAGGAGCGTGGACGACGATGTGAGCTTCTTCGTTACCGCGGAGAAAGATACCCTCAACAGCGCAGGTGAGCAGTACAAGCAGTGTGTGGAGTTCCTCGAAAAAATGGCTGCGCTGAACAGCCGTTTCACCGTGAAGTACGTCAATCTGCTGACAGACCCGGATTTCTCCAACAATTATGTCGAGGATCTTCAGAACTATCAGATCATCGTTCAGAGCGGCAAGACCGGGAGATACCGCATACTCTCCATGAACGATTTTATGAAGTACACGCTCAGCGACGGCAATACCTACAGCTACAGCGAAGCTTCGATGTATGTAAGCTATTATGGATACACGGTCAGCGGCTATTCAAGCTTTGCGGAGGAGGAACTTGTCTCCGCAGTGCAGTCCGTTTCACAGGAAGATCCCACGATCGTGACATTCCTTACGGGCTACGGCGAATCCGACAGTTCCTCACTTGAAACGATACTGACCACAAACGCCTATGTTACACAGAAATGCGACATAGAGCGTGTTGAGGAGATCCCGGCAGAGACGGATATCCTCGTTATCCACGGCGCGACCAAGGATTACAGCGAGGACTCCATAACCAAGATAGACGAATGGCTGTCAAACGGCGGCAAATACGGCAAAAACCTTATCTATATAGCAAGCGCGGACGCGGACAATACCCCCAATCTCGATGAATACCTTGCGGAATGGGGACTTTCCGTTGGCAAGGGATATATATTGCAGTACGACACGTCCCATGCGTATTACACCGGCTCCACTATGCCGATCATGCAGGACATCGAGATGAAGGACGACACCGACTACTACGCGAATATGAAAGTCTCGTCAAGCGCAAAGTTCGTCGCATACCCGATACGCCCCGTCATACCGCTCTGGGAGAACGACGGAAATTTCGCAAATAAGGTCATTGCCACAACTTACGGCGATCAGTGTATTGTGTTCCCGTTTGACGCGGACGAGTCCTGGCAGCCCTCACAGGCGGACTTCACAAGCTACGATGTTATCGTCGAGGCTTCAAAGGTGCAGTTCGAGGGCGGCACAGACCCGATTTACAGCAAGGTCATCGCTGTCGGAAGCGATCAGCTCTTCGCGAACTACTTCACCACGGCTTCAAACTACAGCAACGGCGAAGCGGCTCTGACGCTGTTCGACACCAACTCCGAACGCAGCAGCGAGACGATAAAGATCGTTGAGAAGTCGTTCACGGCGGAAACCTACCAGATAGACCGCGGGACTCAGCTTGCAATAGGCATTACGTTTGCGGTAGTTATCCCGATAATCATAATCGTGATCGGTATCGTCGTTTGGGCAAGGAGAAGAAGACTGTAATGGGAAAGAACGCAAAGATAATAGTTTTCTCGCTCATAGGGCTTGCGGTGCTGGGCGGAGTAGCAGCATTGCTTGCACTTACCGCTCCCGCGCCGGAAACCGCTGAAGAAGATACGACAGCGGCGGTGCAGGAGGAGTCGGCAGCTCTCACGCTCTCTGACAGGGACGAGCAGGAGGTCGCAAGTGTTGAGATAACCAACGCGAGCGGCACTTACTCCATAACTCCCAGCGGCAACACAGACGGTGAAGGCAAGATCATCTGGACGATCGCGGATATAGCGTCCGCGCCGCTCAACACCGATTCGCTGTCAACGGCGGTAGGTTATGCCGCGTCATTCACAGCACGGGAGTTTGCCGAGGAAGTAGCGGACAGCTCCGAGCTTGCGAAATACGGGCTTGACAAGCCCCAGGCTACGGTAAAGACCACATTCGGTGACGGCAGCACATTCTCGTTCAGGATAGGCAACGATGTTCCGAACACGGCGACATCGGTGTATATGACCGCAGACGGCAAAAACGTCTATACCGCGTACAAGAGCAGGACAGGCAGCTACACCGGCAGCAAGTACGGTTTTGTAAGCCTTTCGGCAATGCCTGCTTACGATCAGAGCGGAACGGAAGAGGTAATGAAGCTTACCGTTGAGCGCGTCGGACTCGATGAACCCATAGTCCTCGAAAACATCATTCCCGAGGACGAGAACGCTATACAGGTGTATTCCTACCGCATGATAAGCCCGTACAGCGCTTATGTCGATCTTACGGACGGTCCCACGTTTGCGTACAGCGCATTCGGACTGAATGCAAATGAAGTTGTCGCAGTCGATCTGAAAGAGGAAGAATACCCGCTTGTGGGACTTGACGATCCGAACTGCGTCATAACGGTGGAAACTAATCTGAAAACCTACACGATAACCGTGGGAACCGCGCTTACCGAAAAAGTGACAGCCGAGGACGGCTCGGAATATGACAGGATATCCGGATTTTACGGTATTTCCAGCGAACACCCGGGCGTGCTGTATATATTTGACGCAAGCAGCATAGCGGCAATGAGCGCTGACCCGTCAAAGCTTATATCCACGAAGTTCCTGATGCCGTATATCTATGACCTTGACTCGATAGACTACAGCGACAACACCGGCAGAACTCTGAAACTCGGCATAAAGCTGATAGAGAAGCCGGAGGCGAACAAGGAAGAGGTAGCGGAGTTCACGGTAAACGGCGAACAATGCGGCGAGTCCGAGTTCAAGAGCCTTTATCAGTACCTGATATCCGTGTCCGGCGAGGAACTGTATCTTGACAGCGACAAAGGCGAGCTTATAGCCGAGATAACGTATAACTACATCGACCCCGCAGACGGTATCGAAGGTAAGGATACAGTACGGCTATATACGTCGAATACCGACCGCAAGGTGATAATATCGCTGAACGGTGAGAACCTGTTCAAGACGCGTCAGATGTACGCGACCCAGCTTCTGTCGAATATAGAAAGCTTCCTTAACGGCGGGGAGATCGTGCTGACGTACTGACGGAAACTGAAACGGCAGCGTTGTATATTTGCATAGCAGAATAAAAAACTTGCAGATTTTTTCAAAAACCTATTGACAAACTCGGATCGTTGTGATATTATATAGAAAATTAAACCGTTGATGCGGAGATAAAGGCGATACATGACTCAACAGAGAGTCCGGGCAGGTGAGAGCCGGACGTGAAACAGGTCGTCAAATGGCCCGCGGAGGGCGCAGTCGGGGTGACCGGTGGTTAGGATATACGGACGTGTATGCGGACGTTCCGAACGGTCACAGAAGCGGAAGCTTCCGGATAAACTGCGACGTGATGGCATACGTCAGTTGCCGGGGATATGCTTGTATCCTGCAAAGGGCATAGCTTTAGCTATGAATCAAGGTGGCACCGCGAGTGATTATGCTCGTCCTTGACTTTTGTAAAGTTCAGGGACGGGCTTTTTGTTTTCCGAAAAATACCGTTCCGCACAAGCAGACATTCGACCATGAAAGGAAAGGTGACGACCATGTGCAGATTCACACCCGATATCGAAACAGTAAAACGCTTCGCCGCCGAGGGAAAGTACGATGTGTTCCCCGTGAGCTGCGAGATACTGTCAGACCTGTTCACACCGATGAGAGTGCTGAGCATACTCAAGAACGTTTCAACGCACGTCTATATGCTGGAATCCGTTTCCCAGCAGTCAGTCCACGGCAGATACACGTTTCTGGGCTATGACCCGAAGCTCTCCCTCACCTGCGTGAACGGGGAACTGAACACCGGCGATCTCAGCGTAAAGACCGATGACCCCGCCGGATATATCCGGCAGCTTCTGTCGCGGTACAGAAGCCCGAAGCTTGACTGCCTGCCGGGTTTTACCGGCGGACTTGTAGGATACTTCTCCTTCGACTTCATAAACTACAGCGAACCGTCTGTAAAGACAGATACCGAGGACAGCGAGAAGTTCAAGGACGTTGACCTGATGCTGTTCGATAAGGTCATAGCATTTGACAACGTGCTGCAGAAGATAATACTGATAGCAAATATACGGCTTGATGACGCGGATAACATAGAGACCGAATACAATCGGGCAAAGCGGGAGCTTGCAAACATCATCGACCTGCTGAAAAACGGCGAACGCAAGCGGGAGCCTGCCGGACGGATAACCGGAGAGATCACCCCGCTCTTCGACAAGGAGACATACTGCGGCATGGTTGAGAAGGCGAAACACTACATCAAAGAGGGGGACGTGTTCCAGATAGTGCTGTCGAACCGCCTCAGCGCGCCGTTCGAGGGCAGCCTGCTCAACACATACAGAATGCTCCGCACCATAAACCCGTCGCCGTATATGTTCTACTTCTCCGGTACAGACGTGGAGGTAGCGGGAGCATCGCCCGAAACCCTCGTGAAGCTCGAAAACGGCGTTCTGCACACATTCCCGCTTGCCGGGACGCGTCCGCGCGGAAAGACCCCGGAGGAGGACAAGGCTCTTGAAGAAGAATTGCTTCGGGACGAAAAAGAGCTTGCGGAACACAATATGCTGGTGGATCTCGGACGCAACGATCTCGGCAGGATAAGCAGATTTGGTACAGTAGAAGTCGAAAAACTTCATACTATAGAGCGATATTCCCACGTTATGCACATAGGCTCCACTGTCCGGGGCGAGATACGGGAGGACTGCGACGCGATAGACGCGGTAAGCGCGGTGCTTCCGGCAGGAACGCTGTCCGGTGCGCCGAAGATACGCGCGTGCAGACTCATAAATGAGCTGGAGAACAACAAGCGCGGTATCTACGGCGGCGCGATAGGCTACATAGCGTTCAACGGCGACATGGACACCTGCATAGCGATACGGATAGCGTACAAGAAGAACGGAAAGGTATTCGTCCGCAGCGGCGCGGGGATAGTGGCGGATTCCGTCCCGGAGAATGAGTACAACGAGTGCATAAACAAGGCAAAAGCCGTTATAAACGCGCTGGAAAGGGCGGGTGAGCTTGACACATGATACTTCTGATAGACAACTACGACAGCTTTTCTTACAATCTGTATCAGTATGTGGGTGAGATAGAGCCGGATATCAGGGTAGTCCGCAATGACGAAATGACAGCGGAGGATATAATGACGCTTGCCCCGGAGCACATTATCATTTCCCCCGGCCCCGGCAGACCGGAGAACGCGGGCAATATCATCGAGGTCGCGGGGATATGCGGAAAGACGATACCGACTCTGGGCGTGTGCCTCGGGCATCAGGCGATCTGTGCGGCATTCGGCGCGACAGTCACCTACGCGAAGCAGCTCATGCACGGCAAGCAATCCGAGGTCAGGTTTGACCGGGAATGTCCGCTGTTCGCGGGACTGCCGGAAACAGCGCCGGTAGCGCGGTATCACTCCCTTGCCGCGGACGACGGCACACTTCCGGACTGCCTGAAAGTCACGGCGCGCACTGCGGACGGCGAAGTCATGGCGGTGCAGCATAAGGAATATCCGATCTTCGGCGTGCAGTTCCACCCGGAGTCGATCATGACCCCGGACGGGAAAGCAATGCTGCGGAATTTTCTGAAGCGCTGACGCGCGTCTTCACAGACGGTGTCGGGGCTGCGCGCCCCGAACCCGCGGCAGGGCAAGCCCTGCACCCGGACATTTATACCGATCAATACCAACCATACCAAACAATTTCTATCACAACAGGAGGACAAAACCATGATAAAAGAAGCAATTGTAAAGATAGTGCAGAAGCAGGATCTGACTTACGATGAAGCATATACGGTTATGAACGAGATAATGAGCGGCGAGACCACTCCCACGCAGAATGCGGCATTTCTCGCGGCACTCTCCACAAAGAGCGCGAAAGCCGAGACGATAGACGAGATCTCCGGCTGCGCGGCGGCAATGCGTGACCACGCAACAAAGGTTGAGCACGATTTCGACGTGCTGGAGATAGTCGGAACAGGCGGTGACAACGCCGGCAGCTTCAATATCTCCACCACATCGGCAATGGTGATCGCCGCTTCGGGAGTAAAAGTCGCAAAGCACGGCAACCGTGCGGCTTCCTCAAAGTGCGGAGCTGCCGACTGCCTCGAAGCCCTCGGCGTGAATATTGACCTTTCCCCGGACAAGTGCCGGGAGCTGCTGGACAAGGTTGGTATCTGCTTCTTCTTCGCGCAGAAGTACCACACTTCCATGAAGTACGTCGGTGCGATACGCAGGGAGCTCGGATTCAGGACGGTGTTCAATATCCTCGGACCGCTGACGAATCCCGCAAGTCCGCAGTACATCGTGCTTGGCGTGTATGACGACTATCTTGTGGAGCCGATAGCGCAGGTACTGACCACTCTCGGGATGAAGCGTGGCATGGTGGTCTATGGCACCGACAAGCTGGACGAGATATCCCTCAGTTCCCCCACGAAGGTCTGCGAGTTCAACAACGGCTGGTACAAGACCTACACCATATCACCGGAGGAATTCGGGCTTTCACGCTGCGACAAGTCGGAGCTGGTAGGCGGCACTCCGGAAGAGAACGCGAAGATAACCCGCGCGATACTTGACGGAAGCGACAAGTCCGCAAAGCGCAGTGCTGTGCTGATGAATGCGGGAGCGGCAATATATGTCGGAGGAAAAGCGGAGACCTTCGCGGACGGTGTAAAGAAGGCTGCGGAGCTTATCGACAGCGGCGCGGCTATGGAAGTTCTCAACAATTTTGTCAAAGTATCGAATGAGTGAAGCAATGGAAGACATACTTGAAAAGATAGCCGCAAGCACGAAAAAACGTGTTGAAGCCGCTAAACAGCGGGTATCGGCGGACGGAATCAAGCGGACAGCTCTCGCGCTGCCGAAGCGTGAGTTCGCGGTTGAAAAGGCGCTGAAAAAGGCGGATATAGCGTTTATCTGCGAGTGCAAGAAAGCCTCCCCGTCAAAGGGACTGATAGCGGAGGATTTCCCTTATTTGCGGATAGCAAGGGAATACGAGACCGCGGGCGCGGACTGCATAAGCGTTCTCACCGAGCCGGAGTTCTTCCTCGGCAGCACGGACTACCTGCTGGAGATAGCCGAAAATGTGCGTATCCCCTGTATCCGCAAGGATTTCACGGTAGATGAGTATATGATATACGAAGCGCGGACTCTCGGTGCGGAGGCGGTACTGCTGATATGCTCGCTGCTGGGCGCTGACAGGCTGCGGGAGTATATCGGGATATGCGATGAACTGGGGCTTTCGGCACTTGTGGAAGCCCATGACGCGCGGGAGGTCGAGACTGCGATAAAAGCGGGAGCGCGGGTCATCGGCGTGAACAACCGGAACCTGAGGGATTTCTCGGTCAGCACGGATAACGCGGTGAAGCTGCGGGAGCTTGTGCCGGAAAGCGCGGTGTTCGTGGCAGAGAGCGGGATCAGGACAGCAGAGGATATCACTGTGCTGCGGGAAGCCGGAGTTGACGCGGTGCTGGTGGGAGAAACGCTTATGCGCGCTCCCGACAAGCGGGCGAAACTTGATGAACTGAAAGGAAAACGAAATGGTTAAGATAAAGATATGCGGCATAATGCGTGAGCAGGACTGCGACTGTCTGAATGAGCTGCTTCCGGACTGTGCAGGGTTCATCTTCGCGCCTAAGAGCCGCCGTTACATCACACCGGAGACTGCGCTCACGTTCCGCGAAAGGCTCGACAGCCGCATAAAGACCGTCGGGGTGTTCGTGAACGAGGACATCGACCTGATATGCGACATTGCAAGGTCGGGCGTGATCGACGCGGTGCAGCTCCACGGCACGGAGAACAACGAGTATGTGAAGCGCGTAAAGGAACTTACCGGGCTTACTGTGGTCAAGGCATTCACGGTAAAGGGCGGCTCCGACATTGACGAGGCAATGCAGTCGGAAGCGGATTTGCTGCTGCTGGACAACGGACAAGGTACAGGTGAGAGCTTCGACTGGGACTATCTGGAGGACGTGGACAGGTTCTACTACCTCGCGGGCGGGCTTACTCCCGAAAATGTGGGTGACGCGGTGACACGGTACTCGCCCTGCGGGGTAGATGTAAGCTCCGGGGTGGAGACAGACGGGCAGAAAGACCCCGATAAGATCAGACGCTTTATACAGAATGTAAGAAACTCGGATATAACCAATATACAGAAAGGATAACATTTATGAGCAACGGAAGATTCGGCATACACGGGGGACAGTATATCCCCGAAACGCTGATGAACGCGGTCATCGAGCTTGAAGAAGCCTATAACAGGTACAAGGACGACCCGCAGTTCAACAGCGAACTCACTGCATTGTTCAACGACTACGCAGGCAGACCCTCGCGGCTCTACTATGCGGAAAAGCTTACAAAGACACTCGGCGGTGCGAAGATATACCTCAAACGCGAGGATCTCAACCATACCGGTGCGCACAAGATAAACAACGTGCTCGGACAGGCACTGCTCGCAAAGAAAATGGGCAAGACACGCCTTATCGCCGAGACCGGTGCCGGTCAGCACGGAGTTGCGACTGCAACGGCAGCGGCACTCATGGGAATGGAGTGCGTGGTGTTCATGGGCGAGGAGGATACAAAGCGTCAGGCGCTCAACGTTTACCGCATGAAGCTTCTCGGCTCGGAGGTAGTCCCTGTCACCACCGGCACCGCGACGCTGAAAGACGCGGTATCCGAGGCTATGCGCGAGTGGACGAGCCGTATCGCGGATACCCACTACTGCCTCGGTTCGGTCATGGGACCCCACCCGTTCCCCACAATAGTCCGCGACTTTCAGGCGGTGATCTCTAAGGAGATCAAGCAGCAGATACTCGAAAAAGAGGGCAGGCTCCCCGATGCGGTAATGGCGTGTGTGGGCGGCGGATCAAACGCTATCGGTACATTCTACCATTTCATCGAGGACAAGGGAGTCCGTCTGATAGGCTGCGAGGCGGCTGGACGCGGCGTCGATACCTTCGAGACTGCTGCAACGATAGCTACCGGAAAGCTCGGCATCTTCCACGGCATGAAATCTTACTTCTGCCAGGACGAGTACGGACAGATAGCACCGGTGTACTCCATTTCGGCAGGGCTTGACTACCCCGGCATAGGTCCGGAGCACGCGTATCTGCACGATACCGGCAGGGCTGAGTATGTGCCGGTGACCGACGACGAAGCTGTGAATGCGTTCGAGTTCCTTGCAAAGACCGAGGGAATTATCCCGGCTATCGAGTCGGCTCACGCAGTCGCGCACGCAATGAAGATAGCGCCGGAAATGGACAAGGACAAGATAATCGTAATCACGATATCCGGACGCGGAGACAAGGACTGCGCTGCTATCGCGCGTTACAGAGGGGAGGATATCCATGAGTAATACAGCAAACGCGTTTAAGAACGGCAAGGCGTTTATCCCGTTCGTGACCTGCGGCGACCCTGACCTTGAAACGACAGGTAAGATAGTCCGTGCTATGGCGGAGAACGGCGCAGACCTCATCGAGCTTGGAATACCCTTTTCGGATCCCACGGCAGAGGGTGCTGTGATACAGGGAGCGAACATACGCGCTCTGTCCGGCGGTGTGACTACCGACAAGATATTTGATTTTGTCAGAGAGTTGAGAAAAGATGTAACTGTACCGCTGGTATTTATGACTTACGCGAACGTTGTCTTTTCATACGGCATCGAGCGCTTTGTGAAGACCTGCGCCGAGGTGGGGATCGACGGTATTATCCTGCCCGATGTGCCGTTTGAGGAGAA
>JAGAWN010000286.1 GCA_017941355.1 Ruminiclostridium sp.
GCGGCAAAGATTGCCGGTCTTACGGAACTGCCTTGCGCGATCGTGGATATGGACGACAAGGAGCAGATAGAGACAATGCTCCTGGAAAACATACAGCGGAAAGAGCTTACCACCGCTGATGAAATATTCGGGTATCAGATGATGTTCGATCTCGGCGCTACCGTTGACGAGATAGCGGAAAGCACAGGCTTTTCAAAGAGCACTATCCGCAAGCGGAAGGATTACGGGAAAATGGATCCCGAAAAGCTGAAAAAGGCTTGTGAAAAGCAGATATCCTTTGCTGAACTTGACAAGTTGTCGAAGATAGAGGACTCCGCCGTTCGCGACGAACTGCTCGGAAAATACGGCTCATCGGATTATAATTGGAGCTATGAAAGGGCACTCCGAGCGCAGGGCTACGAAAAGCAAGGACGGGATTGGGTAAACTTCTTCATTGAACACGATTCATACAATATGACGCAGATTTCAAAGGAAGAACACAATGCCAATCATCAGAAATATGAGTCCATAGGCGCCTTATGCGGGAAACCTGATGAAAAAAATGTTGAAGAGTGGGAGACCGAGCACCACTGGGTACTTACCAACCCAACCTACTTCTATATCGACCTTGACTATTCCTGTGTAATTCGGTTATACAAAGAGGCTGCACCCAAAACAGCCGAAGAACAGGCAAGAGAGAAAGCCGCAGAAGAACGGAAGAAGCTGTTTGATGAACGCAGAAACGAGATAGAGGAGATAGCAAAAACGGCGTTCGAGTGCAGAAAAAGAGCTATCGAAGAATGCCCCGTGCATATAATCTCCGAAAACCGCGAACAGATTTTACGAATGATGCCGGAGATCTTGATGTCCGGGCATTACTGCAACTTTGACGAGTGCCGTTTCCTGGATGCGCTCAGAGTGAAATACAAGAAACCTAAGAATTCCTGGGACAATGTGGAGTATGACACGGTCAGCGCGGATTTGGACAGGAAGAATGCAGACAAGCTCCTGCTTGCATTCGTTTATGGACTGATTAGAGATAGCGAAAAACAGAAATATTACGACTATTCCTGCCGGGTATGGCAAAATGAAATACTCGACCACGCTTACAAACTGCTCGATATCATCGGGTATGAAATGTCCGATGAAGAGAAGCGCTTCGTGAACGGAGAGCTTGCAATTGCTTCTGAGGAAGGCGAAGAAAAGGACGAAGAAGACGACGAAGAGTGGGGTGAGGACGAATGATCGAGAACGCAATACCGATAATCATAGGCTGGGTCATTATGTCGGTGCTCTACGGTGCAAGCGTGGCTCTGATCGTCCGTCGCTGGCGCCAGGACATAAGCAAGTACAAGAACGAGATAAATGAACTCAAAGAACTGATCGGAGAGCCGGGGGATCATTCCCCCGCTTTCCCCGACAGCGAGGAATAGCAATGAGCAGGCGGTTTTATTCCACAGACCAAATTACCGTAGAGTTCATGAAAGACTTTGACCGGCTATGCGGTTCAAGAACTCGGTGGCAGGTGTGGAGTGACTGGGTACATTTAGCCGCGTATGCTATATCGAATACGGTTGATGAGATACACGCAGCGGAACGCGAAAAATCGTACCTCAAGATCGCAAGCGGATATAGTAAGTCAGAGCTTGAACTTGTATCTCACTTGCTCGGATATACTGTTGAAGCTTTGGAGATCAACCCGGATCAAGATTTTCTCGGAGCACTGTATATGAACCTTGATCTCGGCAACTCGCACGCGGGGCAGTTCTTTACACCGTACTGTGTATCAAAAACGATGGCTTTGATGAACTTTACCAGCGAAGGGCTGAATATTCCCTCGAACAGAAATTATGCAACGGTGTGTGACCCTACGGTTGGCGGGGGCGGAATGCTTGTAGCATTTGCGAACGCTTGTAAAGCTCACAAGATATATTACCACACCGATATAATGTTTATCGGTCAGGACATAGATCACACGGTCGCGTGCATGGCATACATACAGATATCCCTGCTCGGCTGTCCCGGATATATCGTTGTTGGCAATAGTCTCACGGAGCCAACGACAGGCGACCCGATATTCGCACCAATGGAACGCGAAACATTTATCACACCGTTCTACTGCTCCGAGATATGGACATGGAGAAGAATGTTCCGGTCACTGTTCGGCGTAAGCACCGCTGAAACAAGCGGAGAGAGCGATTCGCAGTCGGATAATATAGAAACCTCTTCCGGCGGTGAAAACGTCCCTGAGCCTGTTGCAACGCACGAAACGCACGAGGAAACGCACGCGAGCGATAGCGAACCAGAAGCAAACACATCATCGAGCGTTAATGAGCAGGAACATTACCTGCAACTCTCGTTTTTCTGAAAGGAGCTTTTATGACAACAGAAGAATTACAGCCGAAAATACGGCAGTTTGCAGTAAGGCAGGAAAAGGGCGATGAACATTACGGCTCGTGTCTGTGGCTCTACGCGACGATAGACCTTGAACACAATATATTGCAGATTGTGTCCGACGCAGGAAACCTTTCTTACAGGTGGCCAAAACAGCCGGATGGGTTCGATACCTTCCTCTATTCTCTGCGGCGGGAACGGGAATATCTGCTTGGGAAGATGTCAAAGCAGGAATTTGAGTTTGACAACGCCCTCGCAGCTATCAAGCATACATTTGAAGAAGCGGACGATTACGCGGATAAACGAGAAGATCTTTTGAAAGATTTTGACGACATCGAAAGCTGTGATACCGCTGACGCATTCGTGCAGGTCGTCGAAGAATATCTCGACGCGCACCATTGTTCTTATGAGTGGTACAATGTGTGGGATGATGTTGTGAACAGTTTCGAGTATCCGTGCTGGGCGCAGCGGGTAATAGATATGTTCATAGATTATGTCTTACCGTTACTCAAACCGAAAGGCGGCACAAAATGACAAATCGAAAGTTCAAAGGAAAGTATTTCACGGTGAATATGCAGCTTTCCGAAATATCGAAGGCAAATTTTGTCACAATCTCCAAGTGTATGCTATGTCTGCATTCACACGAAGTTTCAAAGCGTAAGATGCTGGAAATGTACGAGGAATACAGCCGAGATTGGGTATCTAAGTATAACGAGTTGTCGAAAGCTGATGTAATGCACGAGTTTGTACAGCGCGATCTCGCGTCTATCGGCATAGATCTGAAAGAGCTGGCGCCGTACACCTATTACGGGAATGTGGTTGACCCGAAGCAGCGCGGGGCACTTGTGGATAACTTCGGAATATTCTGCTTGTACCTCAACTTCAAAATAGGCTATGGAAAGAAACGTCTGCGCAGCGTCTTTGAAATGATGAAAAGATACAGCGGTGATCCAGTGAAGGAAATCGAGAAGCTTATCGGGGTAAAGGTTGATGAAATCCTGCCCGATGTGCAGGAACGAATGGGAAAGCCGGTTAAGTTCGACAGAACCGAGCTCCGGAGAATTAGGCAGGATATGGAGGGCTTGCGAGCTCTCCAGGAAAGGAATAAACAATGAGCACAGCATACACAGAAATATTAAACAAACTCTACGACAAGTGGAAAAAGAAGCGTGATAAAGCGTACAGCGCATACCAGGAAATGGGCTTACAGCGGCACAACCGCGAGTATCAGAACGCCGAAGATATATGCACGGCTATCGAAATGGCGCTTGATGCCGATGATGCGCACCGCGCTATGACGGAGCTGAGAATGTTCAAAGACCGTGCCGCAAAGCTCCGGCAGGAGAACAACAGCAGCAGCAAACAGCACGATATTGAACTGCTGCTTTACGAACTGGCAAACTGCGATGTGTGAAAGGAGAACATAATGGACGCAAAAGAAATAGCGGAAATGCTTGATGGCATAGATTACGGGGAGCTTGTAAATGAGAGAGGCAAGGTCAAAGAGATATTTGAGCTTGCGGAAGAATCGGACCTTGTGATCGTACACGGCGCATCTGATGACCTTATGGAATTTCGCGGAGCTATCGAAGATGAAGCAGACTGCTACGACGGTGGAGATGTTTTTTCGATGAGGACGGAATTGGTATAGATGCCGAAGATGCGGAAAATCTTATCACTGCCGTATGGGCTGATGAAGAACAGAAAGCTTCGTGGACATACAAGACCGACATACCGCACGAAGAATTCAAGGTTTACGACGAGGGCGTGCTCTACTGTATCGGCATAGTATTCTCGACACACGACCTTGATTGAGAAAGGACAATTTATGAAAACACTTGAAGAGCTCAAAGCAACGCCTCGTCTGATAATTCACTCAACAGGCAAGGACGGCGGCAGCGGTTACATAATGTTTCAGAAGTACGACGCGACTGTGGTGTGGTCGTTCGGCGGTGGCTGGGAGCACGTCAGCATATCTCCGGTCAATCGGAGAACGATCCCCTCATGGGAAGATATGTGCAAGGTCAAGGATATGTTCTTCCGCGAGGACGAAGCTGTGATACAGATACACCCGCCGAAATCAGAGTATGTCAACACTCTGCCGAACTGCCTGCACCTGTGGAGACCGATAGACGAAAAGCTCCCTCTCCCGCCCTCGTTTATGGTAGGTGTCAAAAAGGAAGAAACAACATCTGATTTAGTGGAGGCAATAAAGAGATACAATGAATCAATACCGTTCATCGATCACATCAGTTTCTAAGACAATGCTTATCGCCCTGCTCTCGTCACTTCTGCTCGCCAATGTGTCTTACGCTGCCGAACAGCAGCGTAGACACGAGGCGGACGCTGCCGAAAAGCAGCAGACCATTCAGATATTCAAGAGCGCTTACGAGCGAACCAAAAGCGAAAATGCCGCTCTTGCATTGGCACTTGAACAGAATATCGCCGAGAACGCTGTTGCAACAGCCGTAGAGAGCATTGTTACCGAAAAACAATATGTAGATACCCCCGAAGAAGAAAACGCGACAGAGCGCGTTTCATACAGCAAGGAGCGCCTACCCGAAAATATTGAAACAAACTCGTTCTTTTGTGAGGATTTTCGGGGTCTGAATGTGCCGAGTACGCCCATTTACAGATTACAGCAGGAATGTTTCACCGAACCCGAAACAGGTCTGCGGTATTATCTCTCGGACGGTGTGCGCTATTACTGTGTCGCTCTGGGTAATGCCTACGGTATAGATATAGGCGATACTTGGATAGTCACCCTCGCGAACGGAGAGAGCTTCGGCATCATATACGCCGACTATAAGCATTCCATTGAGGAAATAGACCCGTTCGACTTCGGAGATCAGTTCGACATTTACGGCAATCAGCTCTACAACTATGACGGGGAGCCGGTAATGAATGTCCTCGAATTTGTATTCGACGATCAGACAGCGCCGAAAGCTATGATACAGGCAGGAACAATGACGTATTTTGAGCGTTTCGGCAATTTGTACGGTGACGGTGGCAACATCACCAAAATGAAATACCTTGAAAGGAAGTGGGTGCCGTGACATTTGATGAAGAGGGATTCCGAAATTATATGCAAGAAAAAGAACTTGCTCCTGGAACGATATACGGTTACATAGGCCATTGTAAAAAATACTTTGAGAGCCACGATTCGATATCGGCAAAAGAGCTGATCGAGTATAAGGAAGAACTGCAAAAAGACTTAAAACCTCAGAGTGTAAACAACTATGTAAACGCACTTCGGGCATACATACGCTACAAGGGTTTGGATATAAGCATAAAAGGAGTAAAGCTCGCAAAGCGGATGAATGTCGAAAATGTTATAGATGTAAAAAACTATCATAAGTTGATCGCGGGGTTGAAAAAAGACAACGATTTGAACGGGTATCTGATCGTCACACTTCTTGCAAAGACTGGGACGCGTATTTCCGAAGCTATCAGAATAACTAAAGGCGATGCTCTGCGCGGTGATGTTGAAATGCACACAAAGGGTAAAATGCGGCGCATTATCATTCCTGCGTGTATAAAAAGAGAATTCGCTGAATATCTGGCAAACATAGGCGAAAATGACACGCTGATAAAATGCAGCACGAACAAGGCGACGACTATACGGAATATTCAGTGCCGTTTACAGCGGTACGGAAAGAAGTATGGAATTCCCAGAGAATATATGCACCCTCACGCATTTCGACATTTCTTCGCTGTGAATTTTTTGAAAAATACGGGGAATGTTACTCTACTTGCAGACTTGCTTGGGCATACGAACATAAATACAACAATGATCTATACCCGGATGTCTGTACAGCAGCAAAAGGACGAGCTTGAAAGTGCAATTACTTGGTAGGAGGTGGAGACTGTGAGTGAACATACAAACTCTGATAGGCTTTTCAAGTTTATACTGAAGTGCCAAAGAAATCAAGATAAGCCCGATTTACATTCATTTTGGATAAATATATCCGGGGGCAGAGCTTATGTAGATTGCAGAAGTCACGAAGTATATATCGAGATGTATATAGCAACTCCCGAAGAAAAGAAAAGCCAATGGATTGGTACCGCGGTAGCGGCTGCAAATAAGCTTGATATATTAGGCGCGGATTATAGAACTATTGAGATCTGAGGTGTGGTATGAGCAAACTGAAAAATGAACATAAGCTTATAGATGCTGCCAACATAGACTGGCGGTACAATCCGAACGGCAAGAACAGCAAGGACAAATACTTCATATTCCGCGGTGATGTTTTGGAAATGAAAGAGAGCGGGAATGTGGTGTCAGCTCACTGGGAAAAGCACTTGACGCTGAATACTTACTACTGGCGGTGCTCACATTGTCATCAAAAGCCGCTGCGAGACGATTACCGGCAGGAAGTGCTCAGTGAATGGTGTCCTCATTGTGGTGCGATTATGGACGAAAAGACAGGAGGCGAGGAAGATGTTTAATAAGGAAGAGACTGACTATACGGTTCGAGATATGATCGATGATCCGGCTGACGGTGGAGCGTTTGAAACCTTGTCCAGAATATCAAGATACTTAGAACGCGAGAACGCAAGACTTTTCAACGACGCTCCCTCAATGAGCGAATATGTTCGTTCCGTTGAGCGTAGGAAAAGACGATCGCACGGGAAAGGCAGAAGAAAATGATAATACCAACAGATAAAGAAGCACATTTTTGGTTTAACAACGATTATCCGAAAGGAGAAACAATCCACACCTACACCGAAGCGCAAAAGGCATTGAACGGCGATGCTCAATGTGTCCATACAACACAGATAGTTCTTTGCCGGACCAGCTTATATGAGACACGCCGGATATTTATTCACCCACATATCGGGGAAAAATTCGAGATTGTGCTTGGAGATAATGAGCCATACACCGATAGAGAGATTAGAGTTGGTCATAATCTGGTGACGTTGTTGCTGGCAGGAGAATTTGACGGCGACGGAATAACAGTATGCTAAATGAGGAGAAAATCACAATGAAAATACCGACAGATAAGGAGCTTGAAGCTCTGAAAGAGGCATATCCGAACGGAACGAGAATACAGCTCGTCGAAATGGATGATGTGCAGGCGCCGCCGATCGGCACCAAAGGAACGGTGATATGTGTTGACGATGTGGGAAGCCTGCTCGTCAAATGGGACAACGGTAGCGGAATGAATGTCTCCTACGGAAAAGATAAGGTGCTTATACTCAATACCGAGTGTGCGTACTGCGCTGTTGATGAGGAAGGCGAAAGCGTAAGCAAGCCGCTGATTGAAAAGGAATGTCAGCTTTTCGACACAAAAATATCAATTCAGCAGCAGCTATACGGAAGTCTGGCAGAGTATTACATAGCCGTAGGCAATACACAGATAATCTGCGAACAGCAGACATACAAATACTGCCCTATGTGTGGGCGTAAGCTGACAAAGGGGTGAGAAAATGGGAATGTTCGACAAGGACGACGATTGGTCCCCCGACATAGTTTACTGTAAAAACTGTGAACACTGGGAAAGATACGGCTGCACTAACGGCAGCGGATATTGTCACAATCCGAAATTTGAATTTCATTACGACAGTAGGGACTATGTATTCAGACCTATAACCGAGCCGAATTTCTATTGCGCAGACGGAGAAAAGGTATTAAAGGGTTGGCGGTGTATGATTTGTTGTCATTCACTTTACAAGAACGCACATTTGTACTGTGAGAAGCATTGTAAATATGTTTCGGGGAAAGAGGATTGGTGTAACGACTTTGAAAGAAAGGAAGAATGCCGTTATGGAACGCCGTGATACAACTGCCATACTCTCGGATTTATGCCGGAAATTGATAAATCCCACCAACGATACCCGCATTTACTGGGCGCGTGAGGTTACTTTCGACTACGGCAAGAACGAACAGTGCCGCGTAGACTTTATGAGGTTTCAGCCCTTGAACAATACAACTTCCGGAATAGAAAAGGGCGACTTCTACTGCTACGAGATAAAGTCCTGTGTCGCTGATTTTAAGTCAAAGAACGGTCACAACTTCATCGGGGATTTCAATTACTATGTAATGCCCGAAGATGTGTTCCGAGAGGTTAAGGACGAAATTCCATACCGTGTAGGGGTATATGTGCCGGAGCTACGGTCAATGACTCTCCGCTCGATAAAGAGAGCAGTTCGTACAGACAGGAGCAGATCGGTATCTGAAATGCTGCTGATGATGTTCCGTTCAGCGAACAGGGATAGATTTGATAATCCGTTTTGACAGGAGGAAAAAAATATGAATGATAAAGAAAGGTCAACAGGACTGTTACACGCGAGCGACGAGCTCCGGAAGCTTTTGATAGAAAACCCCGGCTTACCTCTTCTTGTTTTCGCAGGTCAAGAAGCTACCTGTGATGAATGGTATTACAGTTCCTGTTCAAGAATAAGCGCGTCCAAAGGCGAATTTCTTGATTGTGGGCATAGAGAAGTTCACGAAGAACAGTGTTACACCGACAGGGACGATTTTGAGGAGGATTTATACAACAATCTCGATGACAAATTCAACGGCACAGACGAGGAGTATGAGGCATACATCAAGGAGAAGCTGAAAGAATACGAACCTTACTGGAAACCTGCAATTATCGTATATGTCAACAATTAAGCGAGGTATAGGCAATGATTAAAGCAGAAGACTTCATAGCTATTGAGCAGTACAAGAAATACGGCCGGATAACTCCCTGCGGGGAGTGCCGGAACTACAAATCACAGAGCAGCACAAACGGATATGGTGTGTGCTCGATATTCGGCAGAATGATGAAAGAAACGGAGTTCTGCTGCTACGGCAAGGAAAAGCCTGTCGAGGATCCGCTTATACCCAAGGACGCGGGAGATCGTGATTACAGCGGTCTCCTTGACGAATAGGAGGCTATATGTTCAAACCTATCCTTTTCAACACAGATATGGTACAGGCAATACTCGAAGACAGAAAAACTGTCACAAGGAGAGTTATAAAGCCGCAGCCAAAGACTGATAGTACAGTGACGCTTTTTTCGACATTTGATTATGCTGATATATCGTATGACGGCGTTTTGAAATTATCTCCCTATCAGCCGGGAGATATCCTCTATGTTCGTGAAACATGGGCGAAAGTAAAAGGCGAATCAAGATACTTGTATAAAGCAGATAAAGTCGATTTCATATACAAAGAGCTGCACAGCTCTTGGAAGTGGAAACCCTCAATTCACATGCCGAAAGAAGCCGCTCGGATATTTTTGCGAGTGACAAATGTGTCGGTCGCAAAGCTACAGGACATTACAGAGGAGCAGGCAAAGGCAGAGGGAGCAGAAGAGAATAACATTTTAGACGCTGTGCACGAATTTCGTATTATATGGGACGATACGTTAAAAGGCGAAAAAGCGCTTATCGAATATGGCTGGGTTGCTAATCCGTGGGTATGGGTGATCGAATTAGAAAGGACGGAGAAACCGAATGAATAACCGCAAATCTGCACAAGCAAGCCTGCGCGGGAAAATGAACCGCGAAGAGGGTGGCAACTTCGAGCAAATGATCGAGGCGGCCTGCAATTACTACCGCAGCAAGGGCAAAGCCGACATCGAGAA
>JAGAWN010000031.1 GCA_017941355.1 Ruminiclostridium sp.
AATTTATTTTTTCAACATGAGCCGGTTTTTTTATTGCCCGAAAAACACGGCTTATCCGGCGAAATGTTTGTGCAGCTTCAACAATTCTCATCACACCCTCAGACGTTGACATTGCCGGTTTTTTGTAGTATAATATGATTTGCTTATTTCAGCCGGTCATCCGGCAATACAAGGAGGATAATAATGAAGCTTCAAAGAATCGCGGCAGGCATACTTGCCGCCGTAATGCTGACAGCCGCAGGTACGGCGGGAACCGGGGGTAACGGATTCTGCGTCGTGAGCGAGGCTGCGTCAAAGCTCGCCGCTCCCGAGATCACCTCGACTTCCTCGACAACAAGCACCGTAACTCTGAAATGGGGCAAGGTAAGCGGAGCCGACGGCTACATAATCTACAAGGCGGACAGGATCACCAAGAAGTTTGAGGAGTACAAGAAAGTCGCTTCCGAGAAATGCAAGGTCACCGGACTGCTCAGCGGTGCGGCATACAGATTCCAGGTCGCTGCATTCACCGACACCAAGGGAAAGATCTCCGTCCAGAAAAAAACGGACATCATCAAGGTAACAACTCAGAAACTCCCCGCGCCCGGCAGCCTGAAAGCATCTGCGTCCGATTCAACGGTAAAGCTTACATGGAACAAGGTCACGGGTGCCGACAAGTACAGAGTCTATATGTATGACAGCGCTTCCGGCAAGTACAAGGAATACGCCGAGACAGAGGACACATCTTACACCGCCGAGGGACTGGTAAACGGCAAAAGCTACAAATTCATGACAGCGGCAGTCGTAAGCGGCGAAGGCTCAGAGTTTGCGCAGAAATACTCCGGCGTTGTCACTTCAAAGCCTTTCAAGAAAGACGTTCAGCTGCAAATCAAGGATTTCACGGTTTACGACGCGGCAGGAAAGAAATACAAACTCTCCGACTACACCGGAAAGCCGATAGTGCTTTACTTCTGGACAAGAGACGGCTTCACCACCGGATATGAACTTAAAAACTTAGACGAACTGTACAAGAAGTACAACGACAGAGTAAACTTCCTGTTCATAAACTGCGAACACAAGTCCCTTCTCAACTTCGTCAAGGAGTATCTCGCAGAGGGCAACTACTCATTCCCGATGCTGTATGACTGGGAACTCATCGCGCTCTGGCAGCAGGGTTCTTATGCCGTTCCCCGCACAGTCCTGATAAAAGACAACGGTGCGCTGTACAAGACCTATGACACCTATATGTCAGCAGCTACCATCGAGGAGCTTATCCTCAAGATGCTTTGATCTCATACTAACGGAAACAGACCTGCCGGCAGCGACAGGTCTCTGTTTTTTATTCGCTTTCTTTTTCGTTCAGAATGTCCATTACTTCTGACTGCTTTTCGACTACGCAGAACTGCGCGTCGCGGTACAGCACATACACTTTCTCGCCCTTTGCGATATCCGTTTCGTACTCGGAGATTGCTTCAAATTCGTAGCGTCTGCCCTTGTACATCAGCTCTATCCTGCCGTAGTCATCGCCGGGGATATCCTCGGTGCAGACCGCCTCGCTCCCCGCAAGGTCGGTGTGCGCCGAAAGCTCGTCGCCCTGCGCGTTCGCAACTATCGGCTTGATGAAGTGCATGACCGTGAAATTGGTGATGCTTCCGAAAGCGGCGGCACAGGGAAAGCTGATGAACGGCGTAAGATCCAGCATTTTCAGAAAAATACCGAATACGCCCATAGCCATTCCGAATACCGACACCATTGTGATGTTGTGAGGGACAAAATCCTCGATAGGAACGGTTTTTCCCTTTATGTTGTGCAGCCGTGATTCCATGCCGAACGAGCGTATCTTCTCCATGTAGCGCAGTATCATATCCGCGGCGAACGTTACCGTGCAGATCACGGTAACCACAATGTAGAACTCCATAGTTCAGCCCTTGTCCGCGAAGCCGAGTCTGTCTGCCAGGGAACTGTGTTCTTCCTCCGGCTTCTGCAGGATCTCAAACCGCAGCTTCCCCACACGGAGTTCTTCAAGGCTTTCAACGGTAATGCGGAAATCATCGGTCACGATGCTCTCCCCCGCCGCCGGTATCCGACCGAACAGTTCGTATATCCAGCCGCCCAGCGTGTTGCTCTCCGAATTTATACTGAACCTGTCCTCAAAGTAGCGGTTGAAATCGTTCTGCGACACTTCCCCGCTTGTCTCGAACACATTCTCGCTTATGAACTTCACAGGGGCGGTCACCTCGTCGTTCTCGTCCCAGATCTCTCCCACAAGCTCTTCCATTATGTCCTCAAGAGTAACTATACCCTCGGTGCCGCCGTACTGGTCAACCACCACGGCAAGATGTATCTTGCTGCGCTGCATTTTCCGCAGCACGTCGGATATCTTCATAAGTCCCGGCACGAACATCGTTTCCTGCACAATATCACGGACATAGAAGTTTTCCCCGCTGACAAGCCGCTCGAAGAAATCCTTGTGTTTCACGATGCCTACGATGTGGTCAACAGTCTTTTCGTAAACCGGTATGCGGGAATATCCCTCGCTTACGAACAGTTCCCGCAGTTCCTCCACGCCGGTGTTTATCTCGGCTGCGATGATATTCACGCGGGGAGTGATGATCGCGGAAACCAGCGTTTCATCGAATTCCAGAGCGCTTCTCACAAGATCGCTTTCCTGCTCCTCCAGCACGCCCTCGTCCTCGATCTCGTCAATGATCTGTATCAGTTCCTGCTCGGTCATGCTGACTTCGCCGTTCTTGCCGCCGAACAGCTTGGTGGTGCCGCGCTGGAGCAGTATGAATACTGCCGAAAAGGGAGTGAACAGTATCATCAGAGCGCGCATGATCCAGCTTACTTCGCAGGCGAAGCTTTCCGCGTGAAGTTTGGCGGTGGTTTTAGGCAGTATCTCTCCGAAAATCAGAACTATCACGGTCACGGCAACTGTGGAGATAAGCGTTCCCCGCTCACTGAACAGTTCAATGCAAAGCACGGTAGCCAGCGACGAAGTGAGAATGTTCACGATGTTATTGCCGATAAGTATCGTAGTAAGCGTTTTGTCGTATTTCTCTATGATCTCAAGCGCGCGTGCCGCTTTCTTTGAGCCGTTCTCGGCGCGGCTTTTCAGACGTATGCGGTTCGCGCTCGTGTAAGCGGTCTCGGCTGCCGAGAAAAACGCAGACATCATTACAAGTATTATCAGTATCAGTATTGTCCGTATATGACCGTCCATTTTTGTTCCTTTCCATGATGAAATATACCGGTATTATACCACATTTCCGAACGGATTGCAATACCCGGTATCACAAGCCGTTCAATCCATCGGAGCATACACAAAACCGGCAGAACCGCAAATCAGCGATCCTGCCGGTTGATTTATTCTGATTTTTCGATTCTCAATACTGATAAAGCTTGTTGTGATGTATCTTGTGGATTATAACGGGGATCACACCCACAACCAGGAATGTACCCACTGCGCAGCCGAGAGCCAGCAGCAGTCCTCCGAGTCCGCCGTTGTCTTTCTTGTCTTCGGCAGATGCGGCGGCGTCATCTTCCTCTTCCGCGGTCTCCTCGGTTTTTGAAGGTTTTTTGGTAGTTTCGGGAGCCTCAGTCTCTGCCGTTGTTTCTTCAGGCTCGACGATCTCCGGGATAACCGGCTCCGGGAATGTATCGTCGATCTCTGCCGGCTGCGTCTCGGGAGCGTTCGTCTCGTCGGGCTGTGCGGGAGTTGTCTCGGCTGCCGCGGCGGCTGTCGTGGTGGTAGTCTCCGGTGCGTTTTCGGAGAAGAAGCCGGAAGAAACAAATCCCGTAGTGCCTTCGTACTTGATGACCAGCCAGCTGCCCGCCGTACCTATAACGGTGACCGGGCTTGTGGCATATACCGTACCGAGCTTGCTGTAGCTTGTATCGGGGCCGTAACGCACGTTTACGACCTCGTTCGCGTACATCGTGTATTCGGATACCGGCGTGTAGTCCGGTATTTCGGAAGGAGGAGCGGCAGTTGTGACCGGTGCTGCCGCAGTGGTGGTAACATCTATCTCCACCACCATAGCCTCTGTCGTAACCGCGGGAGCCTCGGTCTCCTCGGGTGGCGGTGTCACGAACTCGATGTCCTCATCGTCCAGCAGTCCGGAGCCTTCTTCGTCCTCGGTGTCCTCCTCGTCCTCGTCTTCCTCGACGGGGATTATCACGTCGATAGCTTCATCGGGGTCTGCTTCCGCGTCCTCCTCCTCATCGGTCAGCAGAGTGTCGGGTTCCGCGTAAACCGGTATCGCCGCGTATGCCGAAAGCATCAGCGCGGCGGCAAGCACAGAGATGTATTTTTTCAGTATTTTCATATCTGTCGTCCTTTCATCTATATATGGTATTCCGTTAAACTACATTATACTACATTTTTCTTCTTTTGTAAACACTTTTTTATATTATTTTTATTAAAATTTATTCTTTATTAATATAAGCATAATAATCCGCTATGACAAGGTCAACCACGCGCCCGTAGCTTTTCGTACCGTCCGACTGATCGTTGATCTTGAGATACACGTCGTTCATTACCTCCGCCGCTTCTCCGAAATGCGTTTCATACTTGTCCCACAGATCATTCTGCATTTTAAGCTGCTTCACCGTGTGATCCGGTATCATCGAGTAAACCGCGCTGTACTCGGCGGCAGTCGCTTCGGGATAATAGGCGTTCAGCAGATATATCATTATGTCGTACCACCCGCTGTACTCAAGGTACGGATCACCGCTGTCACGGCAGGCAAGATACGCTATGAAGTTTGCTTCGTCCTCACGCATGAACCCGGTCATGTGTGAAAGCTCGTGGCAGGCGGTGTGTCCGAGTTCCTCCGGGCTGTTCATGGTGTTGTAGTTGGCTTCCATCGAGTAGAATGTGAAGATGCCGGTTATATGCGCGTAGCACATAAGCTCCGACAGCATCACAGGCTTTACCCCTGCGTAATATGAATCGAGGGAGCCGTATCTGCCTCCGAGCTTCCGCATTGCGGCGACCGCTCTCTGCGACAGGTCATCGGGCGTCAGGATATGCCCCTGTCCGTCAAGCTCTATGTACTTCCCGGCCTCGGTGACGTTCGCTATGGCGTATTCCAGCACCTCAAGCAACTGTTCCTTTGTGTACTTTCCGGTCTGAAGCCCTGCGATCTGTGAGAAAGGCTTTCGGCTGTAGTTTATCCCCATTCCGTAGGTGAACTCGAAAAGCAGCACCGAGCCGACAAGCAGCACCGATGAGAGCGATGACAGCAGGAACCGCCCTCGCCTGCCCTTCCGCCGAATCATTCCCGCAATAAAATATACTATCGAAAACAGTGCCAGCAGAACTCCCGCGATCACCATGATCTCCGCCAGCGAGAACGGGAATATGCCGCTTATCCGGGCGAAAATTCCCACAACCGCGGGATACACGGTGAATCCGTAGAAATCCGCGAATCCCTCCGCGCAGCGCGCCGCGATGATCCCCGCAAGTCCCGGCACAAGAAAGCAAGCCGCTGCTATAAGTCTTTTCCGTGGTATTATGCTTTGTTTGTTATCCATTGTACGCCTGCCTGGAATTTACTGCACTTATTAATGTCTGCTCATCAACCGCGAAAAGTCTTCACAGCGCAGCTTGAAGGCTTTTCACGGTTGCAAAAGTGCAAGGAAAATTCCCCATTTTTAAAATTTTCCTTGCACTTTTGTTCGTCCGAAGGACGAAATGAGCTTGACATCAAGGAACAACATCTGAAAGTCTGTTTTACAGACTTTCAGGCAATAACTGCCAAAAGGCAGTTATTGAGGACACATTTATTATATCATATCGACCCGCATTTTGGCAATAGTTTTATTGCACAGGCAAAAATTACAAAATATCTTGCATTTTTTCCGGAAATATGTTATAATCGGATAATGAACTGAGTCAGGTGGACGCGGCGGAAACGCTGAGGAAAGTCCGAGCATCACAGAGCAGGATAGCTGTTAACGGCAGCCGAGGGCGACCTCAGGGCAAGTGCAACAGAGAGATACCGCAGATCGGGTTTCTCCGGTCTGTAAGGGTGGAAAGGCGAGGCAAGAGCTCACCGGATACGCGGAGACGCGTATGCCATGTAAACCCTATCCGATGCAACGCCGATTGGTTCGGAGAGTTACGCGTCTGCTCGGCGCGCTCCGTTTAAGGCGGCTACATCGCGTACAGCGCGAGACAAGCTTACCGGCGACGGTAAGATCAGATAGATGTTCACCCAATGACAAAACTCGGCTTATCGATTCAGTTCATGGCTGTCTGCTTATCACGGACAGCCTTTTTTTGACGTATAACTCACTCTCCGGCTGTCAACAATACACTGAGTACACAAAAATCCCGAAACGAAATCAAAATGTTTGTGATATATCACAAATCTTGCTGTTGAAATACAGCATATTTCATATTCTTTCACAAAAGCTATTGCAACATTTGGTAAAATATGCTATAATGTATTTAATTTAATAGGTATTTTATTAGTGAATGTTACTGTAAACCGGTTTGCAAGAGAGTCGTTTTCGTTTTCTTTCGCAGCAAATGCTTACAGTCAGAAATAATACTGAGGCAGCAAGCTGCCCGGAACGAAAGGAGTAATGCACAATGGCTTACAAAATGCCCGAGGAGTACAAGCTCCCACTGCACCTCTTTCACGAGGGAAACATTACGAAAGGATATGAGTTCTTCGGCTCTCACTTCACCAAGCAGAAGGGTAAGGAAGGCGTAATATTCAGAGTATGGGCGCCGAACGCCGCAAGTGTCAGCGTTGTCGGTGATTTCAACAAGTGGGACAGATACCAGAGCCCGATGCAGAAAATAAGCGACGGCGGTATCTGGGAGCTGTTCGTTCCGGGTCTTAAACAGTACGACACTTACAAGTACAGCATCGAAAGCAGCCAGGGTCAGGTTCGTCTGAAAGCAGACCCTTACGGCTACCACATGGAAACACGTCCGAATACAGCCACAAAGATATACGATATTGAGGGCTACAAGTGGAAGGACAAGAAGTGGCTGGACGAGCGCGAGAACAAGAACGTGTATGAGTCCCCCATGAACATCTATGAGGTACACCTCAATTCATGGCAGCACAAGAACTTCGAGGAAGAACTGTTCAACTACATGGAGTGCGCTAAGGAGCTTGTTCCTTATGTGAAGAAAATGGGCTACACCCACATCGAGATGATGCCGGTGGCGGAGTTCCCGTTCGACGGCTCCTGGGGATATCAGGGAATAGGCTACTATGCCCCCACTTCCCGCTTCGGCACTCCCCACGATTTCATGGAATTCATCGACTACTGCCACCAGAACGGCATAGGCGTTATCCTCGACTGGGTACCCGCACACTTCCCCAAGGACGCGGCAGGACTTTACGAATTCGACGGCTCCTGCTGCTACGAATACTCAGATCCGCTCAAAATGGAGCACCGCAACTGGGGAACCCGCGTTTTCGACTGGGGCAAGCCGGAAGTACAGAGCTTCCTCATCTCCAACGCCACCTACTGGTTCGACAAATACCACATAGACGGCCTGCGCGTTGACGCGGTCGCATCTATGCTTTACCTCGATTACGACCGCAGAGAGTGGCGTCCCAACTGCTACGGCGGAAACGAGAACCTTGAGGCGGTGGCTTTCTTCAAGAAACTCAACTCCTCGCTGTTCGGCACGTTCCACAACATACTAATGATCGCGGAGGAATCCACCGCATGGCCTATGGTCACAAAGCCCGCAGATGTCGGAGGTCTCGGATTCAACTTCAAGTGGAACATGGGCTGGATGAACGATATGCTCGCTTATATGTCCATGAACCCCGAATGGAGACACGATCACCATAACCTTGTGACATTCTCGTTCTACTACGCTTTCTCTGAGAACTACATTCTGCCGATATCCCACGACGAAGTGGTTCACGGAAAATGCTCCATGATCGACAAGATGAGCGGTCCGAGAGAACTGAGATTCGCTTCGTTCAGAACTTTCCTCGCCTATATGATGGCACACCCCGGCAAGAAGCTGATGTTCATGGGTCAGGAGTTCGCGCAGTTCAAGGAGTGGAACTACAAGACCGGTCTTGACTGGGACGTTCTCGACTTCCCCGAGCATAAGAGCCTGTGGGAATACGAAAAGGCGCTCAACAAGTTCTATCTCGACAACAGCGAGCTGTGGGAAGTGGATAACGACTGGACGGGCTTCAAGTGGATCGTCAGCGACGACAACGAGAACAGCGTGATCGTGTTCCGCCGCTTCAACAAGGCAGGCGACGAGCTTATCGGAGTATTCAACTTCCAGCCTAAGGAGCATGAGACTTACAGCTTCGGAGTTCCGTTCTACGGCGACTATGAGGAGGTGTTCTCCTCCGAGGATCCGAACACCGGAGTTCACAATCCGAAGGTAAGCTCTTTCCGCGCAGATATGCACGGTGAGAAATTTGCGATATCCATAAAGATCGCACCGATGTCCGCTATGTTCTTCCGCTGCACAGCCAAGAAGGATTACGAAGCGGAACAGGCTGCTCTCAGAGCCGCGGAGGAAGCTGCCGCGAAGAAGCGCGAGGCTGCTGCAAAACGCGCCGAGAAGAAGAAACTCGCAGAGGATTCCGCGAAGAAGAAAGCCGAGGAAGAGACAGCAAAAAAGCCTGCAAAGAAAACCGCGGCAAAGAAAGCTGAACCCGCTGTCGAAGAGAAACCCGCGGAAAAGAAGAAGCCCGGAAGAAAAACCGCTGCGGAAAAGGCGGAAACCTCTCCCGAAGTAAAACCCGTTGAAAAGAAGAAGCCCGGCAGAAAGCCTAAAAACACCAAGTAATGATTAATTAAAGCAAATAATTATTCGGAGGACTAATATTATGAACCATGTTAAAAAAGAATGCGTAGCTATGCTGCTCGCAGGCGGTCAGGGAA
>JAGAWN010000032.1 GCA_017941355.1 Ruminiclostridium sp.
CTGCTCGGCAATTGGGTCAAGTGCGGCGGTAGGCTCGTCAAGCAGGAGTATCGGAGCATTTTTGTAAAGTGCTTTGGCAAGCGCCATTTTCTGCTTCTCTTACTCCCGAAATATTTTCCGCTATGCTTACGGGCAGTTCGTTAATATCCTGAAATACCGCCGAAAACAGCGTGAAATATTCATCACAATTATAGGCAGGTTTTCCGTTCAGCAGAATTTCTCCCTCTGTCGGGTCATACAGACCGCACATCAGCTTGATAAGCGTGGTCTTGCCTGCGCCGTTTAAGATGAAGCGTGATGCTGCAAGGCTCGCTAAGAAGCCGAGAACGCCGAAGGACCAGACAAAGGGCAGGAGCAAGAAGCAAGGAATTGAATAATCAACTTTGAACCCAATGGATTCAAAGTGAAAGCGGAGGTAACGATATAGTTCCTCCGCTTTTGTATCATATTTTTTAGGCTCTTATCCGGTATGTGTGGGTAATAAAATAAAGGTTTGTAGGGATATGACCGCATTTATTCCACGGTCATCTTGACACGATGCCTCTCGTTCGATGCTGTAATGCGCGCATCGTGCGCGCTTTTGGCATCGAACTGAACGCTTCGTGCGTTCGATTCAAGTGTGATAGTCGGGCAGCACCGGCAGGGTCTGTCGGTCATCCCCTCTGGCTCCTTCGTCGCCACCTCCCCGTTAACCGGGGAGACACCCCTAAAGGGCTGCTGCCGCAGTAGTCCCTTCAGGGGCTATCTGCCAGCTACACAGCCTATTAGAGGGCGGCACGATGCCGCCACAGTTGCCGCCAAAAGTGGGCACGAAGCCCACAATTAAGCGGCAACGCAAACTCAATGTCAAGATGCTTTCGCGGCATAAACGCTGTATTCTGCGATTTTTCGACCCACACTTACCGGAGATGCCTCGTATTTTTTTGAGCATCAGAACTTTGGATCCGGTGGGTTCAGAGTTCTGTTTTTTACTACTGTGATCATTATGATTGTGTTTTACTGATTATTCTTATACTCCTGCCCCCAAGTCTGCATAGCGTCAAGTATCGGGCGCATACTTTCCCCAAGCTCGCTGAGCGCATATTCCACCCTCGGCGGCACTTCGGGGTAAACGGTGCGTGTGATGATGCCGTCGGATTCCATTGACCGCAGACTTTCGGTGAGCACTTTCTGACTGATACCGTCAAGTGACTTCATCAGCTCGTTGAACCGCCACGGGCGCACAAGCAGATTTCGCAGTATCAACAGTTTCCATTTGTTTCCGATAAGCTGTACCGTTGTTGCAACAGGACAATCGGGCAGTTCTTCTTTTTTTATCATGGCGCTTATCCTCCGATAGTTTCAATTTGAGTGTAACATTCATTTTTGAATATTATAGCATATTTCAAAAATTATTTCAAGAGTTTTCTGCGCTGTTATCCAATGGTAACCTTTTTGTAACTATCCCACAAAAAAGTGCGTACTTCACAAGCCCTGAAAAGTATGATATAGTAATATCAGCGGGAACGGAAAGTACCCGAAGTAATTTCAAGGAGGCTTGCGCAATAGGTCACATGACCATACTCCCCACGGGAGATGTATATGCCTGCCGGAGAATGGAGAGCGGGATAGGAAATGTGTTCGATACGCCGATGTATGAGTTGTTTGTCGGCGCAGAACTGGAAGAATACAGACAGTTTGATAAGTTTGAAAAGTGCAGTAAATGCGAACTTCGTGGGTATTGCCGCGGCTGTCCTGCCGTAACATTCGGTTACACCGGCAATATGTACGCGCCCGATCCGCAGTGCTGGAAGGAGGTAAGCTGATATGAAAGCAGTTTCAATAGATAAGATAACACCCGCCGGAAATGTTGCGATCACGGAGATACCCGTCCCCGAAGTCAGACCCGGCTGGGTGCTTGTGAAAGTCAAGGCTTTCGGCATGAACCACTCCGAGCAGATACTTCGTCTTTCGGAGATAGAAGCCGATCACATCAGTAAGCCCATTGTACCGGGTATCGAATGCGTGGGTGAGATAGCTGACCCATCAGACAGCGGAATGCAAGAGGGACAGAAAGTTATCGCGCTTATGGGCGGCATGGGGCGCAGCTTCAACGGCAGCTATGCGGAATACGCATTATTGCCCGCACATCATGTGTTCGCGATAGAAAGTGATCTGCCGTGGGATCGCCTTGCTGCTGTTCCCGAAACCTATTTCACGGCGTGGGGCTCGCTGTTTGAGTGTCTGCAATTAAAGCCGACGGACACGCTGCTGATACGCGGCGCGACCTGCGCTCTCGGATATGCAGCGATACAGATCGCAAAGGCTTTTGGGTGCAAGGTCACAGCAACAACGCACCGGGAAAGCAAGCTCCCGCTTCTTGCGGACTCAGATGAAGCTGTCCTCGATGACGGTCAGCTTGCGGGCAAGGCAAATGTAACAAAGGCTTTGGAGCTTGTGGGAGCAAAGACTGTCCGCGACACGCTGCGGTGCATGGTTAAAGGCGGTATCGTCTGCCACACGGGACTTCTCGGCGGTGTCTATACCCTTGACGGCTTCGACCCGATCAAGGAGATCCCGAACGGAGTATATCTCACAGGATTTTTCAGCAATTACCCGACACAACAGGCGGTAGATGAGATATTCACATTCCTGAGTGAGCATAAATTGCAGCCTGTTTACGGGGAGTGTTTTGACTTTGAGCATATCCGCGAGGCTTGCATTGCACTTGACGGCGGCAAGGTAAACGGCAAAATAACAGTTAAGATATGAGGTGAGCGCAATGCTTGCAAAATGGAAAACAACAGATGTAAAAACCGACTATACAGTTGAAATAAACCGGCTGAAAGACGAGATACAGAATGCCGATGCTGTAGTAATCGGCGCGGGAGCAGGGCTTTCCACGGCTGCCGGATTTACCTATTCGGGCGAACGGTTTCGCAGATACTTTTCTGATTTCGAGGATAAATTCGGTTTCCACGATATGTATTCCGGCGGTTTCTATCCTTTCCCGACACCGGAGGAGCAGTGGGCGTACTGGTCGCGGTTTATTTACTGCAACCGCTATATGAATGTTGACAACGGCACTTACAAGGCACTTTACGAACTTATGAAGGACAAGGACTATTTCGTTATCACCACGAATGTCGATCACCAGTTCCAGAAGGCTGGATTTGACAAGAGCCGTCTGTTCTACACGCAGGGCGATTATGGCTTGTTCCAATGCAGTGAACCGTGTCACGCTCAGACCTACGACAACGAGGAAATTATCAAGGACATGATCGAGTTTCAGCAGGATATGAAAATACCTACCGAGCTGATACCGCGCTGCCCGAAATGCGGCAAGCCTATGTCAATGAACCTGCGCTCAGACGACACATTTGTCGAGGACGAGGGGTGGCACGATGCAGCTTTACGGTATGAAACATTTCTCGGCAAGCACGATGGGCAGCATATCCTGTTTCTCGAACTCGGCGTTGGAATGAATACTCCCGGCATAATAAAATTCCCGTTCTGGAAAATGACAGCGAAGAACGAAAATGCCGTATATGCCTGCCTGAATTTCGGTGAAGCGTATGCACCGGACGAGATAGCGGAGCAAAGTATTCTTATCAATGGTGATATTCATAGTGTTTTGGAAAACATACAGATTTAAGGCTATTGTACTGTCAATGTGCAATAACCTCGGTTTGCCAAAAATGCCACCCGTAAGGGCGGCTTTTTTGTTGTAGATATGGTATAATAAAATGGGCGATAAATGTGCCGGAAAAGAAGAATGAAGAAAGCAACCGAACAGAATTGATCTGTATGGAAGAAATGGTGCCGAAAGATCATTTATTGCGAAAAAAGCGTATATCACTATGTTTTCAGCTTTGCTGATCGGCTGTCGGAAATATGTTCGTGATGATACAGAAAATAGGCTGAAAGAATATAAAATGATACTTGACAAATGAAGAAAAAAGGTGTATAATCGTAATAATTAAACACGTTTAATTATTGGAGGACGTATGATGCGTGACCTTGACAAAACCAGAGCCGCACTTATTCATGCGGCAGAAAAGCTTATGAGCGAATGTGACGATCCGGACGAGGTGACCGCCCGCGCCATAACCAAAGAAGCCGGTGTTAATCTTGCGATGATAAACTATTGCTTCGGATCGCGGGAAGAATTGCTTTATGAGGTCTTTACGAAACTTCAGCAAAACGCAGCGGTATTTGATCCGGATATCGGCAGGATAATAAGCGGAGATCTTTCGCCGAAGGAAAAGCTTGCGGAAGCGCACTTTCGGACAATGAAGCTTATGCTCGCAAATTACAAGTACTGCAAGGCGCTTACAAAGTATATACTCATCACACGAAAGATCGGTGATAAGCGCATGAGCGTTCAGTTCATACAGCAGCATTACGGCGGTCGTAAAACCGAGGGAGAATGTCGGCTCATAGCCTTTGAACTATCGGGAATGCACGAACTGGCAGTGCTCCGTCATGAGGAGATAAAGGAGTTATGCGGTATAGACCTCACGAATGAAGATGTTCTGAGAAAATTCGTTTACGGCAATGTTGAAAGAATGTTGGGTGACTGATATGTATATTTTTGATCTCAGTTCGGCGGCAGTAACAGGATATGACGTAGGCGGAAAGGCTGAAAGCCTCGGGAAAATGCTTCGCAGGGGGCTTCCCGTTCCGCAGGGATATGTAATAGCGGCGCAGGCGTTCGAGGGCGGCAGACTGAAATCAGATGCCGGCGAGGAACTGTCACGGCTTGTTAAGAAGCTTTCTGCGGATCCTCATACATACGCGGTAAGATCGTCGGCGGTCGGTGAGGACGGAGCGGAGGATTCCTTCGCGGGTGCTTACGAGACAGTTCTCGATGTAAAGCCTGTCGATATAGAAAAAGCAGTGCTTACCGTTGCCGCGTCAGCGGAAAACGAGCGGGTAGCCGTATATGCAAACGAGCGAGGGACACAGGCAGGCGGCACGGCTGTGGTGATACAGCGATACGTCACGCCGGAATATGCCGGCGTGCTGTTTACCGCCGACCCGATAAGCGGCAGCCGTGGGAAAATGACGGGCAGTTTTGTCAGAGGAGCCGGAGAAAAGCTGGTATCCGGCGAGGGCATGGACGGAGAATTTGTGATAGATACAGTAAAGTATTCTTACAGCGGCAGCGAGGAAATGGCACCATACGCGAAAAAGCTCTTTAAATATGCAAAGAAGACAGCCGCCGACGGAGTTCCGAAGGATATAGAATGGGCGGTTTCATGCAGGCGTGTGTACATAGTCCAGTCAAGACCCATAACAACGCTGTTCCGGAATAATTACGACGATTTTGATATCAATGATTCCCTGTGCGGAGAGCTTCTGCTTTCAAAGACAAATGTGGGAGAGATATTCCTGCGGCCGGTGTCGCCCGTTACATTCGGAATGGTCGATATGATCGGATCGACAATAGGTATTCCGCTCATAGCAAATGTGTGCGGTCAGCTCTATCTGAATATAAGCGGGATATGCTCGATGATAATGTCCGTCGGCGTGAAAAAGGAAAAGGCGTTCGGTATTATCAGGGAGCTTGCGGGCGGCATACCGGATACAGAGATACCGGTTTATCCGTATGACAGAAGAAAACTGCGGAAAGCCGCGGGAAATATAATAAAAGGCTCTTTCGGAAAAAAGCCTGCAAAATACAAACCTCAAAAACTCAAAGGGCATTTCACAGAAGCAAGCCTTGAGCTGATAGATATGATCCGGGCGGTGGAGAGCAGGGAAGAGCTGCTGAATATCTGGAGCAGTGAATGCGAGCCGTTTATGAGCGGAGCGCTGTCCGCGATAATGACAGGGCTTGATGTGAAGTCTCTGTTCAAAACAAGAGAGAAACTCGAAAAGATATGCGGGACAGAGCTTGCAGACAGGCTCATGTCCGACTGCTCGGACAGCGAAAATATTGAGAGCTTAGGTCCTCTGCTCTGTATTGCCGATGTTATTTCGGGAAAGATGACCCGTGAGGAATATACGGTAAAATACGGTCACCGTGACGCTGACGAAATGGAACTGTCAATTCCTTTCCCGTATGAAAATGAACAGTTCCCCGATAATGTCATTGAGGATTATAAGAAGTCGGGGATTGATGCCTACGCGATGAAAGCGGCTCAGGAAAAGCGCCGTGAAGAAGCAGTGAACGAGTTCAGGAAAAAATACCCGTCATACAGCGGAAAGCTTGACCGTATGCTGAAAAAGTATGCCGCCGCTGTTGCCGGCAGAGAGATCATCAGGAGCGATGCACTCAGGCTGTTCTGCATCATACGAGAATTTCTTCTCCGCGCGGGGGCTCTAACCGGGCTTGGCAACGATATATTCATGCTGTATATCGACGAGGTGAAAACTCTGCTTGCAGGGGACGAAAGCTGTACCGAAAAAATACCTGCAAGGCGCGGAATTTATGAAAAGCAAATGAAGATGCCGAATTTTCCGAGTATGATATGCGGGAGATTTACCCTTGACGAATGGAAAGCCTCAGGCAGCCCCGGCGGTTATTACCGCTTCGGTGAGATTGCGGCGCAGTCAGACGGCAGTGTGATAAACGGAGTCGCGGGTTCGGCAGGGCAGTGTGAGGGGACTGCAAGGGTGCTGAAAAATATTGACGACGCGGACACTATCGAACAGGGCGATATTCTTGTGGTGCCTGCGGCAAATATAGGCTGGGTCAGAGTATTTCCGAAAATTTCCGCGCTCGTTACCGATGTCGGCGCACCGCTTTCACATGCCGTGATAGTCGCAAGAGAACTCGGCATACCGGCAGTGGTGAGCTGCCAGAGCGCATCTTTTCAGATACACACCGGCGAGAGAATACGGGTGGACGGAACACTCGGCAAGGTGTTTCTCACGGGAAATGAGGACTGACTATGGAACAGGATAAAAAGAGCGGAAAAATAATGCTGTCGGCTGAGATAGTGCTTGCTGTACTGTGCGCTGCGGGAATAGCCGCAGGCACGGTAAGTGACATTGATATAGCACGTGCTGTACATTCCCCGGACAGTGTTTTCTGGCGCATCATAACAATAGCGGGAATGTATCCGTATATGGCGGTGTGGGTGCTGTACATGGGTGTTATATGCCGTCAGGTGCGAAGCTCGGATATTTCAAAGGGCAGGAAGACAGTGTGGACTGTTGTGTGCTTTTATCTCGGGCTTTCCACAAGCGTTATATGCTCATGGGCAATGTTCGCGTCAGACACTATCGGCGGAGTATTTCCGGCAACAATAAATAATCCTGCGGCGATTGCCGCAGGAGCGGTTTTCGGTGTTTACCCGCTGTTCTTTCTGGGTTTGTTCACCTCAAAAAAGGGATACGATAAAATACTGCTGAAGCGTCTGATCGCGCTGTGCGCTGTAATGTTGGCGGCACTGTGTGTAATGTCGGCGATCAAGATAGGTTTCAGCCGTCCGCGCTACCGGCTTCTGATACAGGAGATACCGGGATTGGAGTTTCAGCCGTGGTATATACCATTTGCAGGTGCCGACGAATTTATAAACGGAATGGGCATAGACTGGAACGATTTCCGTTCCTTCCCAAGCGGTCATGCCTTACAGAGCATGGGTCTTATCTTCGCGCTGCCCTCTCTGGCAGAGGTTTACAGCTGTATTAACGGGAGAAAAACTGTGCTGTTCGGTGCTGCGGCAGTATTCGCTGTACTTGTCTGCGCTTCGAGAATGGTAATGGGAGCGCATTTTCTCAGCGATGTTTCAATGGGCTCGCTGCTTGCTGTGATGTTCGGGTTTATATGGTTACGATCGTCAGAAATGAGGTCTTTATAAACAAAATGAACAATACACCGTCATAAGGGAACCTCTAAAAAACCATTTGAGAGGAAAAGAACTGCTTCGTCAAGTCTCCTCGCCTTGCGTCAGCCAGTCAAGGAAAATTTGGTCAGGATGACGGAATAATATGCAAGCAAGAGCATGATGCTCTTATGATCGCTGCGTACGCCTGTTTGTGCGGTATTGCCTTAACAGCCTTTGCGTCATCAGGCATACCGCTGCGGAGAAATCATTCTCTTACGCCTTTGAGTTTTATTATCCTGCTTTTGTACATCATGCAGGCATCTCCCTTGTTATACGTTATAATACTGTGCCTGCGCCGCGAACATTTCCGCGTAAATGCCGCCGGGCTTTCCTGCAAGCTCATCGTGTGTGCCGTACTCTTTTATCGTACAGTCGGCGAAAACTGCTATCCGGTCGCAGAATTTGCAGCTCGAAAGCCTGTGTGAGATGTAAACTGCTGTCTTTCCGCCCACGAGGGTGTCGAAATGGCGGTATATATCGTACTCCGCGACAGGGTCGAGGGCTGCGGTAGGCTCATCGAGTATGACCACAGGCGCGTCTTTGTACAGCGCTCTTGCGATCGCGGTTTTCTGCTTCTGACCGCCGGACAGCTCCGTCCCGTTCTCGTCAAAGCTCTTGAACATCATCGTATCAAGCCCATTGGGGAGCTTTGAAACATCATCTGCAAGTCCGCATTTATCAATGACCTCGTTTATCGCGGGGTCATTTTTTCTGTCATCGGAGAAGGATATGTTCTCTCTGAGACTGAACGCGAAAAGGCTGAAATCCTGAAACACCACCGCGAAAAGCTTCCGATACTCTTCGTCTGAATATTCCTTGATGTTCACGCCGTCTATCAGTATCTCGCCCTCGGTGACATCGTACAGCCTGCACAGCAGCTTGATAAATGTCGTCTTTCCTGCGCCGTTGAGTCCCACTACCGACAGGTGCTCGCCCTGATCTATGGTGATATTTATATTCCGCAGCACCCACTTGTCCGAACGCGGATATTTAAACGACACGTTCCGGAACTCGATAGTATGATCGCCGCCCGTGACTTTGCGCGTACCTTTCTGCATTGCGGCGGGATAGTCCATAAATTCGATATAGCGGTGAGCGTAATTGCACTTGTTTACAATACCCTGGATACTGTCGATAATGCCGTTCAGCGAGAAATAAAGCATTCCCGCCGCGCCGATACACATTGAGAAATCGCCTATCGTGACAGCGCCGGTTATCGCAAGATAGCCTATATAAAAGTAGCTTATCCCGTCACGCAGGGAGTTGACGATATCCATTCCCCACCCCATTTTTCGTTCATCGCGGCTCTCGGTTTTCCATACGTCACACATTTTTTCGGCGTAGTATTTCGCCTTGCGGTTCATCATATCCGCGCTGTCGTAAAGCCGGATATCCTTTCCATAGCGAAAGTCCGAAAGCTGCCAGAAAACATAGCCGAAAATGCGGTTGAACTTTGACAACTCGACAAAGCTTTTCTGCTCGACCGCGTTTATCTTCGACTGTAGCCACGCTATAAGCAGCAGCGATATTATCTGCACCGGCAGCAGCCACGGGCAGGTGAATATGATGATACCCGCGCCGGTTACCGCCGTTACCGCGTTTACCGCCAGCCTGTATGCAGAGTCTGTGATACCCATGATACCGCCGCTGTACCAGCTCATGCCCTCCTGCGCCTTGTTCAGCTTGTCGAGAGCATCGGGGTCTTCGGTATGCTGAAAGTCCATTTCCATTGCGCGTTCGGCGAGCTTTATGTCGATATACTCCGCGAACCATTCCCGCAGCACGTCCTGAACAGCGTTTCCCACAGCGTTTATCACACCCGCAAGTATGAGCACGCCCATAAACGCAGCCGCCCAGACTATTGCATTGGTGATGTGCGCCTGCAGATTACCGTCTGCCATTGCTACAAGCTCATCAATGATGAATTTCGGGAACACGATACCCGCAATGCTCGTCGCGGCAGTCGCAAGTCCCATACCGGCATAGATCACGATGAACCACGGCTTCTCCCGCATCATTATACCGAACATGAATTTAAGCGTAGGAAGTATCTTGCCCGGTTTTTTATTATTCTCAGACACTTGCAGCCGCCTCCTTTTCGTCTATGTAGTACTGCGCCTGAATGCGGAACATCTCGGCGTATGCGCCGTTATGCTCCATAAGCTCATTGTGGGTGCCGTATTCCTCCAGCCGCCCGTCCTTGAACATTGCCACATTATGACAGAATTGTGTCGAGCTGAGCCTGTGGGATATATAGACCGCGGTTTTGCCGCCGATAAGCTTGTCGAAGTCGCTGTACAGCTTGCTTTCGGCAAGTGCGTCAAGCGCGGCTGTAGGCTCGTCCAGTACAACTACGGGCGCATTTTTGTAAAGCGCTCTTGCAAGTGCAAGCTTCTGCTTTTCGCCGCCGGAAAGATCAACTCCGTCATCGTGTATTATCTTCAGTATCTCGGTGGAAATACCATTCGGCAGCTTTTGCAGCTTGTCCCCCATTCCCGCGTCGGTTAGGCATTTTTCGGCAAGAGCCTTGTCGGTGTTCTCGGGAGACTGCATAGAAACATTCTCGCTGAGCGGGAAGGCGAACAGCTCGACGTCCTGAAATACCGGGGCGAATGCGCGGTAATAGCTTTGCTTGCTGTATTCACTGATGTTCACGCCGTTCAGCAGTATTTCGCCCTCGGTAGGCTCATACAGCCGCAGCAGCAGCTTTATGAATGTTGATTTGCCCGCGCCGTTGAGACCCACCACTGCGAGACGTTCACCCGCATTTATCTTTATGGACAGGTTTTCGAGAGCATATTTTTCCGATTTAGGGTACCTGAATGACACGTTCCGGAACTCGAATTCCCACCTGTCGGGTTCGGGCAGTTCCTTTCCCTCTGTGGGGTCACTGCCGCCGTTATAGTCCATGAAGCTGCGGAAATCATCGACCTGTCTGCTTCTCTGGAAAAGATCCGCAACACCGCCCAGCAAGCCGTTCAGATACTCAAACATCTTGGTCGAGCTTGCCACATACAGCGTAAAATCGCCGATAGTAACCTCTCCGCGGGACACGGCGTATATCAGGTATATGTACACGAAAAGCTGCACACCCTGCGTGATGATCGTCGAGGTCAGAGCGACGATGAACCACAGCCTTTCATTTCTGACCTGAACGTTGTAACGTTCTTTTTTCAGCCCCTTATATTTGTCGGTGAGCCAGTCTTTCAGCCCGAACAGACGCACTTCCTTCGCAAAGGTGAAGTCGGTCACCTCGCGCTGCATATAATCGTTCATGCGCCACCATTTTGCAAGCGGATCCCAGATGTGCGCCTTGCCGTACTTGTTGGCAAAGTTGCGCACAGCGAAATTTACCGCTGCGAGAGCCACGATGCCGACCATTATCCAGACATTCAGCGTTCCGAGAATTATCATACCAACCGCAGTTACCGCGAGAGACTGCAAAAATGAGAATGAATGCCGCATAAGCCCCTCTACGCCGCTGTCATTGCTGCCGCAGGCATCTGAGGCTTTCTGATAGCAGTCCATAAGATCTGGGTCTTCGAGACACGGAAAATCAATGCTCATGACCTTAATATTCTTTTCAAGCATGAGCTTGAAGCGCACGAATATGAAACGATACCATTCAAAGGAATACAGCGAATTGAGCATTGTTGCGGCAGCCTGCACACCGGTGAATATCAGCATCAGCACGAGAAGCTCCGACGGCTCGCCGTTCCCGGTTATCATGTCTATAATGAACTTCGAGATGAATGTCCACAGATAGTTCATTAACGGCGCACAGACTATACCGAGCGCACAGAACGCCAGCATTGCCTTGTCATATTTCACAATCGCAGAGAATACCCATTTCACATTGCTCATAAGCCCGTATTCTCTGTGCAGCGGGTTCTTTTTTTCATCGGTTTCTGACCTTTTTTTCATTTGAATTGCCTTTCGTAAATATAGCACGGCTCACCCGCCTGCGCAGGTATGCTGCATATAAATTATTTCAGAAAAACTACGGTAGTTCCGAGCATACCGCTCTTCCAAGGCAGCAGCCAACCGCTCTCACAAAGGCTCTGCATTATCAGCTCTACCTCTCTGCAATGAAGAAGCAGCGACATTTTATCGGTAACGGCAACAGGTTTGATTTCAACAATCATACCTTTCTATGGTATTTCACAAAGCTGTAAAAACCAAAAGAACTATCCGGTTCCAATACGAATCAGATAGCTCTTATCTTTTCAGACAGATTATTCGTTACTGTTGCCGATGATAGAGAATTGTTGCCAAAACGTTGCCATTCGGCTTGACCATACCACCAAAAGCACGGTATTACGCTGTTGCAGCAAGTGTTTGCATTATTCCCACTCCATGCTCTGTTTTTTATTTTACGTTAAAAAACAGGTTTTTCCGTTTGTTTTATGTGGATTTTTCTTTAATTTATTTGATATATACTGTGTTTTCAGGATTAATAGTATCAAAACAGTATCACGGAATGTTATTTGTTCAAACTATATTATTACTATTGATTGTCCCAAAATATCTGATGTGTTACATAGTATTTCAAGGGAATACGTTCAAAAAATCCTGAAACTCACAATTTCGATGCACATTTTGCACATTTATATATTCCAGAACTTCTCAAAAAACACCTTCAGCTTCTCAATAACGGTCTCTTTCTTCTCCTTACGATTGCCGCCGCCAAAGCGCGATACGGCAGGGAGAATTTTGTCTATATCCGTTCCCGTAGTTTTTATACCACCGTCACGGAAAGCGCCTTCGATAAACGTTCTGGTTTCTTCATCTTTGAGCTTTTCTTCTGCTATGATCGCAGCGAGAGCTTTTTCACGTTCTTCCGCAACAAAGATGTGCCATTCGTTCATAACGTCGTCAACGTCATTTATACCTGCAATAAAGGTTTCTATAAGCTCCTTCTTGCTACGAAGCTCTGGGCTTGAATCAACGGCTCTATGGATTGTAATAAGCACTTCCTTATCCTTGCAGTGGCTTTCATGGAACTTTGCAACAAGCATAAGGATATAGTCAATGTTTATCTCAATCTGCTTAATAAGCTCGATCTCAAACACTATATCATCGTCTATATTGGCGAGATCACCCTTCTTGCGGCGTTCATTCCATTCATCACGCAAATCCTGATACCGTCCGAGGTAGTTCTGGAAATCCCTGTCCGAGATGATCTCTTTTCCCGCAAAGTCGTCAAAGCTAACAAGCAGATTACGCATACGCAGGATAGCTCCCAGAAGAACGATGAACTCCTTCTGCCGTTCTTCACCGATGATCTGAGGTTCGTCAAGCGGAAACTCCTTTAACAGCCTGTCGATCATATCCACATAGCCGTCAACGTGCTTTCCTTTGTTATCTTCAAAGCCATAATAATAGTCGTTGAAGCTCTGCAAGGTGACAACACCGCCCGCTTCTTTATCTCCGAAAAGAGCGATAGCAGCATCGGTGCGCTTTTTGAGGTTACGGAAGCATACGATATTGCCGAATGTCTTGATAGAGTTAAGAATACGGTTTGTACGGCTGTACGCCTGTATCAGACCGTGCATTTTGAGGTTCTTGTCAACCCACAGTGTATTGAGTGTAGTAGCGTCAAATCCTGTCAGGAACATATTTACTACTATCAGCAAATCAAGTTCCTTGTTCTTCATACGGAGAGATACATCTTTGTAGTAATTCTGGAACTTGTCGCTTGATGTATCATAGTTTGTGCTGAACTGCTTGTTATAGTCGGAAATAGCTTTTTCAAGGAAATCCCTTGACGTGGAATCAAGCGCAGAGGTATCTTCGGGGTTTTCTTCATCGAGTATTCCGTCAGGGTCTTCCTCGTTTGCGCCATAGCTGTATATTACAGCAATCCTCAGAGCCTTTTCGGGATTCTCCGACATCTGCTTCAAAAATTCCTCATAATACAGCTTCGCAGCCTGCACCGATGATACGGCAAATATGGAATTGAACCCACTTATACGCAGCTTGCTTTTTTTCTCCTGCACCTGTTCACGGCGCTTGGATTCAGCAACTTCCGCAACATTAGTGAGTACGTTATAGCTGTATGTGCGTTCATACGCCTTGCGATATGTTTTCTGGTCGAAGTGATCTAAAATATATGATGTTACGAGCGAAATGCGCTTCGGTGACATATACGCTCGTTCGCGGTCTATATCCCACACCTTGACATCTTCAATATCTTCTTCCTTATCCATAGTTTTGATATAATCAACACGGAATGGAAGAACATTCTTGTCGTTTATCGCATCAACAATGGTATAGGAGTGAAGCTGATCTCCGAAAGCCTGCTCGGTAGTACGGAGATTCGGATTCCTGCTTGTGCCTGCGTTCAGGGCAAATATCGGCGTTCCCGTGAATCCAAAAAGGTGGTACTTTTTGAACTTCCTTGTGATAGCTGAGTGCATATCACCGAACTGGCTTCTGTGACATTCATCAAATATGATTACAACACGTTTATCGTACACTTCATGAGTGCTGTTCTTGCCGATAAAGGTCGAAAGCTTCTGAATAGTTGTAATGATTATGTGGCAGTTCGGGTCTTCGAGCTGCTTTTTGAGTATTGTTGTGGAAGTATTGCTGTTGGCAGCGCCCTTCTCAAAGCGGTCATACTCACGCATGGTCTGATAGTCAAGGTCTTTACGGTCAACAACAAACAGAACCTTGTCTATGTAATCAAGCTCGGAAGCGAGCTTCGCGGACTTGAACGAGGTCAGGGTCTTGCCCGAACCCGTGGTATGCCAGATATATCCACCTCCTGCAACAGAACCGTATTTCTTATAGTTGTTGGCGATCTCGATGCGGTTAAGAATACGCTCGGTAGCCACGATCTGATACGGGCGCATTACAAGCAGCATCTTCTCGGACGTGAAAATGCAGTACCTTGTCAGGATATTCAGTATTGTGTGCTTCGCAAAGAACGTCTTTGTGAAGTCCACAAGGTCGGGAATCACCTTATTGTTTGCATCAGCCCAAAAGGACGTAAATTCAAAGCTGTTGCTTGTTTTAGTCTTTTTACGGGATTTGCCTGCTTCTTTTACTGCATTATATCTGGTGCTGTTGGAATAATACTTAGTATTTGTGCCGTTGGAAATAACGAATATCTGCACATATTCGAACAATCCCGAACCCGCCCAGAAACTGTCACGCTGATAACGGTCAATCTGATTGAACGCTTCGCGGATAGGCACACCGCGCCGTTTAAGCTCGATATGCACAAGCGGGAATCCGTTCACAAGCACAGTTACATCATAGCGGTTCTGACGCTTGCCCGTATCGACTTCGTACTGGTTTATGACTTGCAGACTGTTGTTGTGGATATTCTTCTTATCAATAAGCGTGATATTTTTCGTTGAGCCGTCGTCGCGCTTCAGATTTTTAACGTTGTCTTCCTGAATAGTCCTTGTCTTCTCAACAATTCCTTCATTCTTATTAGCTATTTCATTATTAAAGAACAGTCTCCATTCATCATCTGAAAATACATAATCATTCAATTTCTCAATTTGAACACGAATATTATCAATTAAGTCAGATTCATTATGTATGTTAAGATATTCATATCCTAATACACCTAGACGATAGATAAACTCCTTTTCAAGATTGGCTTCGCTTTGGTAAGCATCTGCATTTCTGGATTCTTGAATATATTCCGCTACTACGGTATCTTCACTCGACTGAGAAATAATATTAAAATATGACATAAGACGCTCCTTAAACTATACCGACCAGGCTAATTCTCTAGTTGCTTCAGACAGCTCTTCTTTATTCTTTATATTATCAAGTATTCCAACAATCAATCGCCGAAGCGACGTGTATCTTTTTATTCCTGTTTCCTCGTCTATTGAGCTGTCATGAACAATGTTGCTTAATTCCCCGAAAAGTTTATATCCGTTAGCTGCAAACTCTGGAGGAATAATAGAGTATTGACTTTCAACACGGTCGAGTATTTCTTTGAAATTAAGCTTTTTTCCATTTTTATCCAGATAAGGTATTCCGTTATCGATTGCAATATCAATCGTGACTTTTTCATATAGTTTTCTGAGATAAACAAGTGCTCCTGCGCCTAAGTTGTCACGAAATGCTTGATCTGCTTTTAAGAGTAAATCGGAATATTCTTTCTTATATCCAAGCGGTGCTGGCTCAACATCAGAAGTATATTTAAAGTGTTTATGCAATAATCTAACTTTACAGTTTTGAATAAAACTAACACTCTTATTACCTTTGTTGAACATCATACCCTCGACTTGAATCAGAAACCAAACGGGAACAGATACTTTCCCACAATATTGACAAGTTAATCTGCAATCAATGCTAATAAGTTCATTATTTACAGGCATAAAATAAAGTATTTCATCTGAATAAAACTGATGAACTTCATTGCAATTATTGCACTTTTGATTTAAATAAACTTTACCCACATCTATCTTATAACTTGTTCCAATTTTGGCAGAACAAGTTGGAGCAAAATTATCAACCGATTTAAATTCCGTCATAGGTTCTTTGCTTAATATATCACTAAGTCGCATTATCTAACTCCTGTTTATAAGAACTTCCATTTATTGAAGAATTAATCATCATAAGTAGTAAATAAGTCATAAAAAGTAGGAATTTTAGTTATATTAACAATATCACATAAAGACAACCGCTCATTAACAATTTTAAATATAATAAATGAATTGTCATAAATACACGTTAAGAAAGTTTCAAAACAAGGTGCATATTCCTGTCTATATTGAAATGAAGACCTAAAATCATTTTCAAGTCCATTAGCAATACTTTCCATTGCTTTATCCTGGCTTATCCCTGATTCAAAACTAAAGGTATAGGGGAAAAATAAAAGTAAATTTTTCTTTGTTTCTAATACTTTAAGCATACATTGTATGTCTTTTTTTATACACATATATTTTAGCTTTAAATGTCTAATTTTCTTCAATCGCTGTAAGCTTAGCCCTCTTACTGCTGCATATAGTCTTGTGGTCTTTTGCTTAGCTCTCCTTTTTTTGCTTTCTCCCATTCCAACCACTCCGTCGGCTAATTTGGATATTTGCGGATATAACTCACTTCTTGCTCTTAAAGATGTTGAGCTAGCAAACAGTTTAAAATCTATTTTATAATTCTCATTAATTGCATCACATTCTCCATTAGATTCAGATTTGGGTTTAATAAATCCTTCAGGATATTTTTCTTTAAACCATATAGATACGTTCAATAACTCACGCAAGTAAATTTCATAATTACAGTTTGGTTCATTGCTTACAAATTCTTTTATAATCAATGGCGCAGATAACAGTTGAAGTCGCATCGTCTGATCTATCATTGTATCTCCTTAAATGTCCACATCTTATCTAATAAATAACCATTTCGATTATTTATTATGTTCTATTGTTGCAACAAACTTCTTGCATTTTTGACATTATTCAGTTGCGCATCTGTCAAAGCGTTTCTAGAAAATATCCAATCCCTCGCATATACAGCAACATTAGCCTGAATATCATCTATTTGTTCGTTATTCAACTTTATAAAACAGTTGCTTACAATAGGGTCAACACTTTCTATTGGAAACAAATATAATACAAGCCTTGATGTTAGTGGGAAAATTGCTGAACTTGGTCTATTATAAGAATCATCTTTATATATAGTCCCCCAAATAACAGGTCTATCTGATGTTATTATTACATCATCTTCTGATATACCAATTTGAAATGCCATACCGCAAAGACTGTTTATTGCAGTTCTGATTATAGTATTTTCGTCCCATGTTGAATCAACACCTAGAGGGAGAAGATTCATAAGTGTGAAATTTCTCGCTTCACGAATATCCATATCAGGATTAGATTGTTGTAAAAAATTAATCCCATTTTCAATTGTTTGAGGGTCTCTATACAATAATGTTGTCATAAATATTATTAACAAGCTTTTTTCATTTTCAGAAAGGACACTTGCACACTTCAAACAATTATCATTTTGTGATTTTACTTTAATAAATTCAATTACTTTACTCGTGTTTTTTTCAATTTTACCAAAAATATTCTCTATTCTATTTGGTGTAATATAAGAGCCGTCTTTACCAAAAAGCTCATACATATCTATTTCACGACATACTTTATCCAAAGAGCGTAATTCGGGCTCTTTTTCAAGATTATTAACGTTATATCTGTATAAACTCGTTTTAGAATCAGAAAATTGTCGCAAATACATTTTAGGAATGAAATGCTCAACATGAGTCATTTGTCTGTCTTCAGGCATTAGTCTTCTCCTTAAACGTCAACAGCTTATCCCTATAATACTCATACTGCTTGCGCCTTGCTTCTATCTCCGCAGGCAAGCCCTCGGAAATGTCGTTGCAGAGCTTGTCGAAGCGGTCAAGGATAGATACGATGCGCTCTTGTTCTTCAAGTGGGGGAACGGGAATTTTAATTTTGGATAGTTTATCTCCTGTTGTTGTTGCTCTCGTAGTAAAAGAAGCGTATTTAACAATCTGTTTTCTGACATTATGTGTCGAAAAGTAATAGGCGCAGAATTTTGGAAGTAATAAATTCGTTTTAGGTCTTGCTCTTAAAACAAATCCACTAAAGACACAATCGGGTACATCTTCGATCAATGTGCTTGACATACCAATATCTTCTTTTGTTTCTGATGTTCGAGTAAAGAATACATCGCCCTTTTTAGCACTATACCTTTCTATCTCAACGGGTGAAACATCAACAAGCCCTGAAAAAGAACCCTTTGCAAGCCACCTGTTTTTATAAACATCGGTAAAGTTTATAATAGGTTTCCCTTTGCCAAAAGCTTCTTTCTCTTTATTAAGCCCATTTCTTATTTCAAACAATTCTCCAACAGTTTTCCAAAGCTGTTCATATTTTGCCTCCTTATGAACATCAAGGCTCAAAAGGCGGTCACGATAATATTTATACTGATTTTGTCTTAATAACAGTTCTTTTGTCAATGCTTCAGACAGTTCAATAAACTTATCAAGTATTTCGATTGTTTTGTTCTGAACTTCTATTGGTGGTAATGGTATATTCACCCTTTGAATATCGTCAATGTGTAAAGATACATTAGCTCCACCTTTCATAAGCGGTACAAGTAAAAAGTCTTTTTTGTATTCTAAGTAGTGATACAGAAAGTTAGCACTAAGTATATTTTCATCATTAGGAATAACAGCACAAAGAATATTTCCCAATGCAAATTTGCCCGATTGAAAATAGACGTGATTTAACGAGGCAACTCCGTGTCCTCTTGATGATACCAACGGTATGCAAACAGCAGGTTTGTCAAACTGATAGGTATTACAACTTTTCCTCTCGGAAGTAGTTACAACAAGAGGATATTCACCTGGAATAGCCTTTTGAATGGGAGTTCTACCTTTTGTGACAGAACAAACGTCACCTAGTTTTACATACTCCACTCCGTTGGGGCAATGCTCCACGATCAATTCATCAATTCTGCTCATTGTATTTTCCTTCATTCAGTTCAGCTTCAAGTTCTTCGATAGTCGGCAACGAGCCTTTGAAGTGTTCGGGTATTAGTCTCGAAAGCTCATAGCTCGACACGCCACGGAATCATAAATATCTTACCAAAATCTGTTAAATCGTCCACAACTTGTGGACGCAATTCAGACGTTCCAGAATCGTCCACAACTTGTGGACGATTTTCAATCTCCGCATATAAGTCATAAAAATATTTCATATATTTTAAGTTTGTTTCGGAGAATGAGCTTGAATCGGGAAAAAGCTCTTTTAAATCTTTACTAAGCCTTTTATAGAAACCCGAACCATATTTGGAAGTAAGTTCCATTTGTGATATATCTCTGCCGAGCAGCCAGTAAAATTGCAGCATTTCACTATTTACACGGACAGCCGCTTTTATCTGAGCGTTTCTGAACCTGTCAGAAAGCTCGTTAAGCCACTTTTTATAGTTATCATCGACCTGTATGATATTACTCATTGATTAAATCCCCTTGTTATGCAATCTCCGCAATGATCTTGTCGATCTCCGCTCTCAGAGCGTTCTCACGCTGTACGATCTCGGCGATCTGAGCATTAAGAGCGTCGATGTCAATGATCTCGCGGGTATCTTCCTGCTCCACATACGTCGAAACGGACAGGTTATACTCATTCTCCGCGATCTCTTTGTTCGGGACAAGGCGGCAGAAATGCTCGATGTTCTTGCGTTCGTTGAAAGCGGTAACGATCTTTGTAATGTTGTCCTCGGTAAGTTTGTTGCTGTTTGTAACCTTTATGCACTCCTTCGACGCATCTATGAAAAGTGTACTGTTCTGGGATTTATTCTTTTTGAGAATCATGACGCAGGTTGCGATAGAAGTACCGTAAAAGAGGTTGTCGGGGAGCTGAATGATGCAGTCAATGAAGTTGCTTTCGATCAGGTATTTGCGAATTTTCTGCTCCGCACCGCCGCGATACATAACACCAGGGAAGCATACGATAGCAGCAGCGCCATTGTTTGCAAGCCATGATAACGAGTGCATTATAAACGCGAGGTCAGCTTTTGACTTTGGTGCAAGCACTCCCGCAGGCGAAAAACGTGGGTCATTGATAAGCAGGGGATTTGAGTCACCTTCCCATTTTATTGAGTATGGGGGGTTCGATACGATAACCTCAAACGGTTCATCGTCCCAATGCTGCGGCTCGGTCAGCGTGTCTTCGTGCGCTATATCGAACTTGTCGTAGTCGATGTCATGCAGGAACATATTGATACGGCAGAGGTTATATGTTGTGATGTTTATTTCCTGTCCGAAGAAGCCCTGACGCACTTTATCCTTGCCGAGAATTTTGGCCGCTTTCAGCAGCAAAGAACCAGAACCGCAGGCGGGGTCATATACCTTATTCACTTCCGTTTTGCCAGATGTCGCAAGTCGTGTAAGAAGCTCGGAGACTTCCTGCGGGGTGTAATATTCGCCGCCCGATTTACCCGCATTGGAAGCATACATACCCATAAGATATTCGTATGCGTCACCGAAAGCATCAATAGTATTATCCTTGTAATCGCCGAGCTGCATAGAAGCAACACCGTTCATAAGTTTTACAAGGCGTTCATTTCTTTTGGCAACTGTACCGCCAAGCTTATTGCTGTTTACATCGAAATCGTCAAACAGTCCTTTGAAGTCATCTTCACTTTCGCACCCTTGCGCAGAACCTTCGATATTTCTGAAAATACCTTCAAGGGTCTCATTCAGATTTTCGTCCTTATCCGCTCTTTGGAGAACATTGCAGAAAAGCTGACTGGGAAGAATAAAGAAACCTTTTGTATTTACCATATCTTCTCTTGCAGTCTCTGCTTCCTCGTCGGATAGGTTTGCGTAATTGAAGTCTGGTGTACCTGCTTCAACCTCGCCCTCGTTTATGTAATTCGTAAGATTCTCGGATATGTAACGATAGAACAACATGACGAGAACGTAGTTTTTGAAATCCCACCCGTCAACGCTCCCGCGAAGGTCGTTGGCGATACTCCATATTGTACGATGAAGCTCGGCACGTTCCTGTTCTTTTTTATTGTCGATCATAGTAAATACTCGCTTTCATATATTCATCGTTAAGACGATTATGTTCTGATTATGATTATATCACAATAGCCCCAATAAGTCAATAATTGGCTATTTATGTTTTGGAACATTATATTAATTTATTGCAGATTAGTATTTCTGTAAAAGTCGTACATAAAACGAAAATAGAATATAATATTTTTTCAGGTAAAAACTCAATATATAAGTAGGGTACTACAGACCCCTAATAAATAATAAGAAAGTATAAGTATATCTTGTTAGGCTTATAATTGTTTTTAAAACATTTTTTTAATCAAGTGTTAAGTTATCGGTTATTTTTTTAGAGGTACATTTTGTATAAAATATTCTAAAAAGAGCATTAAGCATATTTTAATTAAAGACCAATTATGAAGTTATTCTATTCCGCCGCCAAAGGAACATCTTTTATAATTATTCTTATTAGTAACAGAAAAATAATAATATGTTGCTTAGTAATAATTCATATTTCAAATCCACACTATTTAATAAAAATGCTCGAAGGGAAGAAATCAAAAGTTACGAAAAATAGTTCTGAAGTACCCAAATGTACCTTTTAATTTTTCGCATATAACTTCACACTTGATTTTGAAGACCAGTTAAAAATAATTATAAGTCTAACAAGATATACTTATACTTTCTTATTATTTATCTGTAACCTGTAGGTGACTATTTATTTTTTCAGTTTTTGACTTAAAAAGAATTGATATTTATATTCAATATGACAGGTAAATATAAAATAATTTATCCTTAAAATAATGAAAAAATCAAGCATTTTTCGTTATTTATAAATTTCGATTATTGTTCAGAATCTCGTTTTATTGCTAAAACTTGAAAAGTGTTATAAACGAAAAATGAAATAAATCTTTTATTATTCATGAAATCATTTATGGAATAATTGAGAATAAATCATATATTTAAATTATTCCAAATGCAAAACAAATCATGTCTAAATAGCATTAAGTGTTCTGAGATATTGTTGCTGTAATTACTAAATTACGATATTAACCATTCCAGAACATTTGTCCTCGTTATACCGTTATAGTCCGCATCTGGGTCGTCGTCTAATGTGAGTATATACTTCGGATAATGGTCGTTTATTTTTTGCAGGGGTGCAAGTTCGCGTTCCAAAGTCTTGTTATCCCGAACGGTTGCGGCGACCTGATAATAAGTTGTGCGCTTATTTTCTATTGCAACAAAATCAACTTCAAGTTCGTCAATCTTTCCGACATAGACCTCATACCCACGACGCAGTAATTCCAGATAAACAATGTTTTCAAGTATGCGACCAACATCGGTTGACTGTGAACCGAGCAAGGTATAACGAAGACCTATATCAACCGCATAATACTTTTCATGGGTTTTAAGGCGCTGCTTGCCTTTGACATTATAGCGTTCAGCCTTGTAAACAGCAAAGCTCGATAAGAGAGCATCAAGGTACTTTTCTACCGTTTTTACGTCTATCTTCCTGCCGTCCGAAGTCATGGTATCGGCGATCTTCTTTGTCGATAACTGATTGCCAATATTGTCATAAACGAAGCGAACGATGCTTTCAAGCATCATTATATCCGTTATCTTTTTTCTGCTTGCAATATCCTTAACTACAATAGTATTAAACAAGCTGTCAAGGTAATCGCGTATCTCTCGCGGCTGATCGTTTAGCTGTAGAACGTAAGGGAAAGCACCGTACTCAACATAATCCCTGTACATATCGGGAAGCCTGCGGCTTTTATCAGATGCAGAAACATACTCCTTGAACGATAATGGGAGCATGGATATTTCAACGTATCTTCCCGTAAGCATGGTTGCGATCTCGCTCGAAAGCATTACCGCATTTGAGCCTGTGAGGTATATATCCGTGTTCTTCTTTATATATATGCTGTCTATTACCTCTGGGAACTCCTTGCATTGCTGAACCTCGTCTATGAAGATATAGGTCATCTTACCCTTTACAAGATGTTCCTTGATGTATTTATGCAGGGCATCGGGGTTACGCAGTTCTTTGTTATCATAATCTTCAAGATTTATAAATATGATTTGCTCGTCGGATATACCACAATCTTTAAGATGCTCACAGAACATCTCCATGAGTGTTGATTTGCCGCATCTCCGTATTCCCGTTATAACCTTTATGATTTGCGTATCTTTAAAGGCTATAAGCTTATCAAGGTATTCTTCTCGCCGTATATTATCCATAGAAAGTACCGCCTTTCAAGTTTATACCAATATTATATCTAAAAATGCTTATAATCAAGATAGCTCGATTGTTTTCGCACACTTTTTTAATCGCAATAGTTTATTCCTTCACATTCACAAATAGTTTTAATTGCGTCAGGATATTCATAATGGTCGAGATAATAGTCAAGCACCATTGTCTCAAAAGGTATCTTTCGCGAGAGTTCTTTACTGCTCATTTTGGAAAGTATTTGCAGATAACGATATACGAAACCTACGTAATAAGCACAATATCTGTACGTTTTGCTTTCATCACGAGGAATATTTATCCCCTTCTCTGAAAACTCATTCATTATTACTTCCATACAAGGTACGTCAAGCTCGTTCTGATAACGGGAATATTCAGAATCCATTTCCACATTGCAAAAATCGGATTCCATATACCTCGCGACAAATATTTCCATATTATAGCCAAGCTCGCTTGCATATTCGAATATATGACCCTGTGCATTTGCTTTCGAATATTCTACGTGCCTTTCCATATCATCTAAAATGTTCATATTCTCTGTTTCCTTTTGTATTAAGACGTTTATCTTTAAAAGCAATAAGCTTTCGAGGTATTCTTCTCACCGTATATTATCCATAGAAAGTACCCCTTTTCGAGTTTATACTTATATTATATCCCAAAACGTTAAAAAAATCAATAGTATTTGGAAAAAATTCCAAAAACTATTGATTTCTTATTTCGTTTAATGATCGTGGTGTATAATCCATATACGGCATCATGCACCCAACATTATAACACTCAAACGGAATATTTAACTCTCGGCATATATCACGATACCTTTCAAAAGCAGTATTATCTTTGGTATTATGGACATGACCGTACAAGTGAATAGCTCCACGATATTGATTATACCAATGAGCTATGGGGTAATGGCATAGAACGACTTCTGTGTTATTATCATCAACAACAGCTATATCTTTTATCCATTCAAAATAAGCCTTCATTTCTTCCGTAGGCTTATCGTGGTTTCCGAGAATAAGATATTTTCTTCCTATAAGCTGAGACAAAACTTCAAGACCCTCGCTGTTTTTCCAAGCAAAGTCTCCGAGAATATAAACGCTGTCGTTATAAGATACTGTATTATTCCAACGGCGTATGATCTCTCGTGACATTGTTGCACAGTCCTTGAAAGGTCTTCCGTCGTGTTTTAAAACATTTTCATGCCCGATATGAAGATCGGCAATGTAATAATTCATAGTAATCACCCGTGATTTCTACGGTTCTCCACAATCATTTCTCAATGAATGTAAAGAATAAATATGATCTGGTTATCTGCGTTTATCTGTTTATACAATGGTAGAGCGCTCTGAAATATGCAGTATAGTCCTGATTATCTGATAACCCCGAAACCTGACCGTCGCCCGCTTCAAGTATCTTCCATGTTCCGTCCGCGATCTCGGCGTAGTCGATAGTGTAATATATGCTGTTAAGGCTCTTGTATTTTTCTATCAGCGCCATAGGCGGTTCTGGCGTATAATCAGCCTGTCCCGAATTTCTGCTTATGGTTGCAGCTTCGTGGTTTATATAAAATACCCGATATTCATTAGTCCTGTTATCGTATTTTTTCAAGTCAAGGAACTCCTTGAAACAAATGCCGCCTGTGTAGAGACCACCTCGGTATTCCATAAATATCTTCATCTGTTCACTAAATTCATCTTCGGTTATACTATTTTCAAAATACTTTGGAAATGATGTGCCTTTTACAGATTTGACAAAATCCTTTACCATAAAGCGGTTGAACTCTCTCTTAACCACTTTCAGGTCTATATCATGCGGTGAATTAAATACTATCATTTTCGCAGTATCATTTTTAAGTAATGGGTACACATTGGGAAAGATGTGAAAGAGTTCATATTCCTGCGGAGCAGTTATCAAGGTAATATTACGCTCACGCAACAGATCGTACAGCTTGCTATATTTTTCGGGCTTGAGCATCCACCCACGATATACGGCTTTTATAGGCTCATTCGGCAACGGACTGACCGTAAGCTTGCCTTCTTCCAGATACCTGTTGTAATCAAAAAGGATAACATTAAATAATCCCGTTTGCAACGCGGCTTCGTATTCCTGCTTCAGATCATGGTCAACCTCTTTGTTATTGAAATAATCGCAAGGGAATAAGATTGTTTTGATGTTGTTCATTTTGTTTTACCATTCATTATTTCTTGTTCGCTTATCATCGTAACGAAAACCTGCAATATATTACATCTTGTCAGTCTTCATAGAGTTGTCTCAACCACTTTTGATACATACCTTCCATATCATATTGAAAATCTACGAACGCCTTCAATTCCTCTTCCGACATAAGTATATACCGCGTGGAACCGCTTTCAAACAAGGACTTGGTTTCCAACTCCTTATTTGCGGTATTTTCCTCATACTCAAAATCCTCGATGCACCATTGCAGATATGCTTTCCAATCCAAACATTTTTGAGTGCCTGCCGGATAGGATTTTCCGTCATCTGTAAAACAATATTTTACTGAATAGTCCGGCTGTATCTCAATAAAGCATTTACCACACTGGTTGCAGTGGTTGAATTTATTTCGATAGTTTTGCAGATCAGCCTCTCCGTCACGCACAAAAAAGAAAAATCTATCCAACAAATCCTCGCCATTGTTAATCAGTTCTTCTTTTCCTTTCAGAAATGAAATAACATTTTTCGCATAAAAAACCGCACTGTCTATGAAGTCATATCCCAAAAAGTATTTTTCCTGTATCGCAAGTAATTTATCCTTGTCATACTTTATATATATCTGAGACCTGTCTCCCATGTTCTGCCCTCTGAATATGTTTTGTAAACGGAAGTAGTATTCCGTTGCGATTATCCCGATATTCTACTTTTGTTTATAATAATCTCCGAAATATAAAAATTCTGTTTTTTCAGCAGCTTTCTGTCCAGATTTTTGTCCGAATTGATACATATACCCTCTATCATCATAAACAGACGCTTGGTAATATCTTTTTCCATGTCATACAGTCTCTTTCGCTCCTTAATCAGCTCAATCACAGGATTCAAGGTTTCAATATGCGAATCTGCAATATACAACTGGGAAAGGCGGTTCAGCTTTTTTATAAAATCAAGCGAATAAATATTTGTTCCTGAATAAATGTATAGTTGCTTCAAGTTGACCATATCCTCAATAAAAGAGTAATCGGAAAGATCACACCCGATGACCAGTGTTTCTATATCGTCCTTGCTCACGAGTTCTTCGATACTGTCGGCTGTCACACATTTTTCGGGCATACGAAAATTAAAACAAATAGAATCATGCTTCCACGGAAAGCCAAAAGAACAGCTTTTCAGGTCAATATCCTCTTTTTCTATCAGTATATGTCGCATTTGATTTTCCTTTTCTTTTTGAGATATTTTCATGTCCGATATGAAGCTCGGCAATTTAATAATTCATTTGCATTGCTCGTTCCTTATGTATTGTCCAGAGTATAATAATCGTGCGTTTTTAACTAGCATTAATTATCCATTGGATAATTATCATCACTATAAACGAAGCCTTCGTTTATAAGCTCCTTCACGGTTTTATCATTTTCGTCAATAACCACTGTAATGTAATTCAGATAGCAGAGCAGTTTATTCAGATCGTCCCTGACAAAGCATAGAAAAAGTCTATTCGATGATAAAGAGCCTTTGTCATACCAGAAGTTCACCACAAAATCCATATCAATATCAATGATCTCACAACCTGGCTTGACATAAGAAATATTCGGATTATTTCTTATATCTTCTTTTGGGTGCAGATGAAATTCAAAATCTGGCTCCATACATTCTATATTTTCAGGTTCTTCTATCTTGTCATTCAGAAGATAGCATATCTTATCTCGGATTCGTTCGACCTCAAAAGAGAGCAGGTTTTCGTCCGCTATGATCTTATAGTTAAGCCAGTCTTGTGCATAAAGCTTCAAATCTACCAGACACCATTCATCGTCCCATTTTTCCTTTGTTGATTTTCTGTATCTGAAGATACGAAATCTAAAGTCAATACCTTCAAGATCGAGTTTAAGCCACATGATGCTTTCCTTCCTGATGTCAGCCTGCCATTTCTTCCTTCAAAGCCGCCTTGTACTTATAAAACGTCTTTCGGCTAACTCCCGCCGCTGCTCGGCAGTGTTCATCATCAAGATTACCACCGAACGTCTTCGAGTTCTCGGCTATGATTTTTTTAGCAGCTATCGCTTTCTTGACGCTGAGAATGTCGCCTTTTTTTCTGCCAATCTGCTTGCCTTGCCGTCTGGCAGTCTCAATGCCCTCGCTTGTCCTCTGGTGGAGATCAAGCACTTCTTTTTCAGACTGCTCGAACGCAAGCTCAATCTGTTTAACGGCGAGAAGTCGGAGAACTTCATTTGTAGCCTTGATATATATGTCGGCAATATCGTTCCCGACAAGCTCAACGGTATTGCTTATAGCTTGCTTGTAGGTCGATGTGTTTATGTGCGGTTCTTTCAGGAATACAAGTTCGATGCCTTTGTCGTATAAATCCATATACAGTTCTATGCCCTCGACAGCGTTTCGGCTCATACGGCTAACGCTGTCGAAAACTATCATATCTCCTTTTTGAGCCTGTTTCAGTATCTTATCGAACTCCTTGCGCCCGATGAATTTCGTTCCTGTGTACTTCTCCTTGTACACCTTTGCGCTCGGAAAAGCCGCAAGTATGTTCCTTTCCTGTCGGTCTATGTTTTGCTTCGCCGTTGATACGCGGCAATAACCGAAAATTCTCTGCATAAGTAGCACCTCTGATATAAGCAAAGTAGAAATTCTGACGTTCATTTGAATTACTACTTTTATTATATCATTTATTTGATGCTTTGTCAACACTTTTACTACATTTTGAGCATAGGGCAGAAATACTACTGAAATATCATCGGTCATAATATATTGCGGTATCTTTAACGACATCATCGTTGATGTCGTCAAATAATTTGCAGCTTTCCGAACATTGCGCAAGCTTTCGGACGTATTCTATGCCACGCCTAACCAGGGCTGCTATATCCTTGCACCGCACTGGATCTATATAGGGTTCTGCTTGTTTAACAGCGAATATCTCTGTGATCTCGTTCTCAATGTTGTCAAGCTTCGAGAAGTCTATCCAGTCGAACGACGATACAAGCTTTATCTGTTCTGCATGAGTATTTTTGAACGGCTTGCATCTAAATTCATCAGAATGAAAGGAAGGGCGGTTATATCCTAACGAAGTTCCGCTGTCAAATATCGGAGCAAACCCTATCCATTCCAGTGTTTCGGCATTTCGTAGGAAGCCGAAGTTGTTAAGATGCCTGTCCTCGTTGACGATGATATAGTCCAGAACTATCATCTGGTTTATAGATTGAACGGCATCTTTGATGCCGAGCTGCTTACAGCAGTTGATGAAATGGCTGTATGTTGAGACTTCTGGCTTCTTTTTTATAGTTCTGTAAATCTGCCATGCACTTACAAGCTCCGTTTCCTGGGTCACAAAGCAATCACAGCGGCAGAATGGTTTAGCATCTTCATGTAAGGTGTATTCGACGTGGGGAATACCAAGTTTCCGCGCTATTGCGGAAGCTATGATCTCATTGAACGGCTGCTGATTAAAAGGCAAACTCCCACCCTTTACCAGATACGGCTTACCATTCTCTTGAAGCCAGTATTTGAACAGATTCCCGTTTGTAGTAATATCGGGCGATCTGTAATCCAATGCTTTGCTGTCAACCCAATTGTGCCGTCTTATCGCTTTGCCGACATGATCGGAGAAGTTCGGATTGTCAACAAAATTGACATCAGCCCACTTCAAGTCTGAATCTGTAGGCTTTATCCAATACTTGTCTGTAAGGCTCAATGCGTTTCCGCGAACTGCAAGAGCAAGTGTGTTCTGCACCTTCAGCTTTTTGAGTGCATCTTCAATACCAGTTCGTCTGTTAGGAATACAGCGATATTCCCACCACTCGTCGAGAGCGTACTTGTCAGCTTTGCCTTCTGCATATTCTACTCCTATCGGCAGATGTTCGGGAGCGGAAATGTTGAATACGCTCTTGATTCTGCCAGTTTCGTTATTTATATTCAGTGACGCTGCCTGTATATCCTTGTGCATCAGATAAAATTTCATTATATCACCATTTGTTAGATTTACTGTATTATAGCTCCATTCGAGCTGTTTTGTCAAGTTCTGGGATAGATGAAAAGTGGAAAGGAAATCCACCATTCATCATTCGCCACCGATAACTGTAGAGCAGAAAAAGCTCGGAAATTGCCTGAAATCAGCAGTATTATCGCACATACAGGCATTTTTGCAACCGTAAAGGTGGAAGGGTTTTGCCGCAGGGCGTTTTTAAAATCATCACATCTGTAATTGCAAGTCTAATAATTGTCATTATTAACCAAATTCTCTGAGCCGTAATTGTTACTTATGTACTATAAAACGGATTTATAAAGAGATTTATAGCCTTTATTTTGGATTTCGTTTCCACTTTTCGCGGATTTCTTTTCCACCTTTCGCGGATTTTTCTGGCGTTAATCCTGCTCCGAATCATACATTCTTTCATCTGCAATATTCAGTATCTTCTTACCAGACCGCTCTGCATAACGCATGGCTTGATATGCACCGCCTGTATTACGCTCGACACAGCAAACAACAAGCTCCGACCTATCGACCATTGCCTGATTTCGCTTTCTGAAAGCCGATGCAGGGTATGCGGAAACGGATTCGGCACAAATCTCTACCTCGTCATAGTATCTCTCATAGCTTTCCTGTTGCATACGATATTCCGATGTCATATAAGGAAGAACAAGTATATGTGCGGAGTTTGCATATCCGATCTTTTTGGTTTGTCTGCGAACGGTAGAGGACACAAGCTGATCGAACTCTCCGTTTCTGCCGACAAGGAACTCTACATAGTCCTTGCTTTTTATGAGATCGCTTATGACCGCTTCAAGCCGTTTTTCCATAACGAAGGGGCGGTCTAACTCCCTGTGACCGAAAAAGCTTACAGTATAAATAATCATAGCACCTATCACGCCTTGTATCAAATTTAAATTGTAACATACTATAATTATACCTATTTATAGTAGTAATGTCAATATAAATTGAAACATTGAATAGGTGAAAATGCGCCTGTGTATATTATAATTATATACAGGTGGTGATACTTGTGATAGATGCAGATTTTATTGCTGAAAGAATAGCAATGCTCCGAACAAAGAAGAATGTTTCCGCAAGGGATATGAGCCTTAGTTTGGGTCAGAGCCAAAGCTATATAAATAACATAGAGAACAAAAAATCTTTGCCCTCTATGCAGATGTTTATATATATCTGTGATTTTCTTGACATTACGCCAAAGGACTTCTTTACTGAAGATGTAGCCGACCCGTTCCTGATGAACGAAGTCGTTGATCTGCTGAAAACCCTCTCCAAAAAGCAATTGGAAACGATAATAGACGTTGCAAAAGAAATGAAAAAATAAAGCAGTTTTTATTCCTAAACTAAATAAACCATAATTAAGCGTTGTCAATTTGTACAAATATCGTTGTGCAAATTGACAAATTTATTGATGCTGATTGAATTTTTGGTGGTTTTGTGGTATCATATTTTTTGCGACGTAAAATCAAATAGTACAATTATGCCTTTTCGACATAATAAACGGCTTTTGGGGCTGTACAATACCTTTCGGTAAATGTACAGGCTCTTACAGCTCTATAAGTTGTTTATTATAGGATAGGTTGGAAAGATTTTGCGTCGCGGCAAATGAGCTTTGTATCGTTTACAGGGTGCGTGGCTCGATGTCACGCACTTTTTATTTTCAAAATCCAACGCGATAAAAAGGAGTTAAATCAATGAAGAAAGCATCAAAAATTATGTGTCTTATGTGCGCTGCTCTGCTTGTTTTATCAGGCTGCGGTAACAGCAACACCGCAACAACCGATAAGGCGGCTGACACCATTAAGGAAGAAATCGGTGGGGCTGAATATAACGAAACTTCATCTGACGATGTGAAAGAAATAGTGTCAGCAGAAAATAGCAATAGTGGCAATACAGTACTCGCAGCCCCTGAAGATTTTTCTTATGAATATGATGATAAATTAGACGGTCTCGTCGTTAAGAAATACAATGGTAAGGAACAGCGTATAACTATCCCGTCGGAGATTGATGGGCAGACCGTCAAAGGACTGTCTATGACGTTTTATCGTAATAATGAGATTATCGAAGTAGTTATTCCGAATACCGTTACGTCTATTTATGCGGCTTTCGAGGAATGTGAAAATCTGGAAAAAGTAACATTGCCCGATAATCTGTCTAAGTTGGGTTCCGATACGTTCAAGCTGTGTTCTAAATTAACAGACATACAATTGCCAGGAACGCTTAAAGAAATAGGCGCATCTGCCTTTGCGTTCTGTTATGGGCTTACATCGATAACTTTACCTCAGAGCCTGGAAATAATAGGGTATTCAGCTTTTAACAGCTGTACTTCTCTCACGGGAATCAATATACCTGAAGGAGTAACGACAATTGAACAATATGTTTTTGCACATTGCAGCGCTCTTACTGAAATCGTATTCCCGAATAATCCGAAAAAAATTGAAAATTATCTTTTTATAGGCTGTGAAGGTTTAAAGAGTGTTTCAATTCCTGATAGCGTGACCTCTATTGGCTCGTATGCTTTTTCGGAGTGCAAAAGCCTTGAAGAAATTACAATTCCTGACAGCGTTGTAACGATTCTTGACAGCGCGTTTAGCGATTGCACAAATCTTAAAAATATTAGGCTCCCACAAAGTGAGTTAGTTATTTATCAAACTGCATTTTCTGGCTGTACAAGTCTGAAAAGTCTCGTTCTTCCAGATACTATGGTGAAAACCTGGGATCAAACTTTCGGGGGCTGTGAAGGTCTTACTGTTACATATAAAGGAACCGTTTACGATGAATCGACCTTTAACGAGCTGTATAAACTGATAAACTGACATATAACCCCGCAGGTTTCAAAGCCTGTGGGGTTATACTTTTGCGGAAAAATTTTTCTGAGTTCTTATTTGTTCAGTAACTTCTAGTTAAACTTCTTCTGTACATATTTTACCGAAAGCGAACTTCAACTGTTAGCGAAAGATATTTTCAATCAATCCGACACAATATAAAACATTTTTCCGTTTTATCTTTACAAATTATCCAATGGATAATTATAATGCTCATGAAGCTCAAATCCTTTTATAACAAGACTAGGATTTCGCTGTTGTGACAGCGCTTTCGGGAATGTTTTTGTACAGCATAGGTTCGTCACCCTCACCGATAATATCGTAATACGGCTGATCGTTCATTCCGAATATCCCGTGTCCGTTGACGACAAATATCTTGCCCTCGTATGTTGTTCCGTCATATTCAAACATCACAACATCATCACGGCAGTATTTCGGACAGCCAATCATAGCAGATGCCATATTTCATCTTTCACCTCTATAAATTGCGGTGCAACGCTGTCACACAGCCATACTTTCTCATTGCCGATATAGAATACAGCGCCTTCTTGCATTGCTGCCGCAGTATTGATCTTCAGTATAACAGGGTGAGGGGCGCGTCGTTTTCCGACTATCTCGGCAGTTTCCGTATCTGCGGAAAGATGAACATACTGTCTGCTCATAGGGAGTAGCCCTTTCGCCAATATTAGCGGAAGGGCTTTATGTGTAGTTCCGTGATAAAGCACAGGCGGCGGCATGGCAGCCACTTTCTGTATTCGCATCGGTATGGTATGCCCGTACAGCGCACGAATCTTGTCATCGCTGATCTCAAAGCGCTGTTTATCAGAGATTTCAATTATATGCCGAATATCATCGGCGATCATTGCTCTGTCGTATTTTCCGCTTTCGTTAATTGCAGAAAGCAACTGCTCGACGGGTACGAATCCCTCGGCATCAAGTTCAAGCTCATACTTCCACGGTGCATGGCGCAGAGCGTATGATATTTCTTTGCTTAATCTTATATAATCCATAATTCAAATAGTAATAAACGTCTTCACTAAACCATAATCGCCAAAATTATCCATTGGATAATTTGTGTTCTGTCGGGTAGATTTTCTTTGCATTTTCCAGATCATCGTATATTTCAAGATAGTAACGATTCTCGTTATAATAATCCTGAGTAATAACATGGGTAGGGCGGGTTCCGAATATTTCTTTTATTTTTTCAGAAAGCTCGCTAAACCTTGAATCTTCAAATGAAAGCGAAGTAGCAGCAATTATGTACTTATTACCCTCGTCCCACCTATTGCCGATAAGATATACCTCAGAAACACAATCGGAATAATCCCGTGTTATAAGCTTCGATATATCCGCAAAAGCGTCTTCCTCACGGTACTGGTCAATCACGGAGATGACCCATTGCATAATCTCGTCATCGTTCGGGCATCTGTCGTGTTTCTCGAAAAACTGCTTTTCAAACTTGTCGTTTACTTGTTCATTCATACTACTAAATCCTCATTGCGGAAAGCTTGTCTTCGGGTGAACCTTTTTGACATACACAAAGGTGCTATACCGTTCGTGGACATCAAATCTTTATAGTGTCTTTACACTTAATCATATCATAACTTTACACTCAAATCAATAGTCTGCAAATATATGATAACAAAAAGCCCCAAATCGGGGCTTTTGCTTTAGCAATCATAAATCTATTACTGAGCGTTGCTATCATTCAGCTCTTTTCCTGTAAACATATATTCATAGCTAATATTAAATGTCTCAGAATAATTAATAATGTCAGACATATTAAACCCAGACGCATTTATGTTTTCATCTTCGCCGTCCCCTAGTATAGATTCGTATATTTTTTTTATTTTTTTGGTATATAACCCTTTTTCGCGCAATGTTTTAAGCGTTATACCATGAATAAATAGATTATGGGCTATATACCTTGAAATATTAAATTGTAATGATTTATAATCATCATTTCCAGGAACTTTTGACAAAACAACGAATATTAGAATCATTGCAGAATCATTGTTTTGGTAATTATCGTCATTGCGTACAAAAGACTTTGCGCTTTTAACCAAATCACTCGATTTGCAACCTAAATAATCTGCGATCTTTTCCAAATCTTGTTTATATATACTTGTACCAGTAACTAAACTCAACATATAGCCTGGGTGTTCTCTTAAAGCATTATATGATATTGATAATGCTTCTGCAAAGCTTGATGATTTATTTTCGCTGCTGCCCCCTACATCTTTATAGTTATAACCAGTTAGTCCCAATTCCTCAGAAAAGAAGTAATCAATTGGAACTTTAAAACGCTTTGATAATTTAATTAGCGTTTCAGAATTTACACTTGCTCCTTGCTCCCAACGTTTAAAAACGCCTGGAGACAATCCTATTTCTTTTGCCAATGGGGTTGGCTTAATATGATTGGCTTCACAAATCGCAATAAATTGATCGTAAAACATAAAATACAACTCCTTTATGAAATATCAATTCGATGTCAAATTCACAAATTGACAATGGCAGTCATTTTCAGATATTATCATGATACATATTATATCACATTAAATAAAAAGAATCAATATGCGTACAAAAAAATGATAAAATCCATAATTGTTGTTTTGAGCATCAACCAGAAAAACAATAATGTGCAATATAACCAATCGTAAGCGGGCAGGTATGTGCATAATAAACAAATAATTGGTGGAAGATTCTACATTTAGAATTCCGAAAACCTCTTGATTTTTTTCTAAACCTGATATATAATAAATATATACAACAATACTATGTATATTGAAATGCTAAACAGTGAACACGAAAACAAAATATAATGAATATTAATGTGCCGAAATGATAGTGCTTTACTTGTCTAAAAATAATGTATGTGAGGATATTAATTATGATTTTAATAACTGCCACTCTGAACTATTTATTTAAAGCTTCTTTGCCTAAGACTATAAGACCTCCATAATATAAAGAGAAGACTTGGTGCTGGAACATCAAGCCTTCTAAACATAAGAAACACTGCTGAGTATAGTGCTTTTCTTATGCTATATTATAACACATTTTTATTAATAAGTCAAGCATTATATAACGAATATTGCTGACGGTGATATATTTGGAAAGGAACATTTTATTATGGTTAAAAATGAATTCCCACGGGAAACCAATAATATAGCAGCAAAGCCTTCCTGGCTGATAAGTAAAAATAAGATAAACGAAAATCTATTTTGCAGAGAATTTTGTTCTCATCACCCTTTAGTATTCGATGGCAACGATTTTCGCGATAAAAACGGTAAAGTAAATATACACGAACTGAAAAATGAAATTTACCGTATTCTTAGTACAGGAGTTTGCACAAAACTATCACGAACAACGGAGGAAATCTTAGGTACGCTTAAAAATTATTGCTATACTAAGCCATTGCCTCCTCAACCAGAGTATATACATATAAACGGTGGAAAAATTGATCTAAGCGGTAATTTTTATAATAATATTGAGTTCTGTTCGAATCGTTTAACTGTCGAATATATTCCTGATATTTGGAGGCATAATCTTGTTCCCACACATTTTTTGGATTATTTAAATAGTATTTTGGCTTCAGATGATATATTAACTCTGCAGGAGTATTTAGGCTATCTCTTGATTCCTAGCACAAAAGGTCAAAAAATGCTTTTTATCGTCGGAAAAGGCGGAGAGGGAAAATCGAGATTAAACTTGATTTTAAAACATATTTTTGGCGATAGTATGCTATGTGCTAACTCAAAAAGAATAGAAACTGATAGGTTTTTTATGTATAATTTAAGGGATAAACTTTTGCTTGTTGACGATGATTTAAACTGGAAGTATCTCTCCACGACAGGAACACTAAAGACACTAATTACAGCAGAAACACCTATCGAGGTCGAAGCGAAAGGTATACAGAGTTTTCAGTATTTGATCTATACTAGATTGTTATGTTTCAGTAATTATTTTCCAAGATCGTTGTATGATAAATCAGACGGCTTTACGCGTCGTCTGATAATTCTAACTACTGTTCCTAAGTCAAAAGACAGAAAAGACGACCCGTTTATAGCTGAACGTTTTCTTGGAGAAAAAAACATTATTTTTTACTGGGCTTTTCAAGGCTTGCAAAGGCTCATAAAAAATAATTATGAGTTTACTATATCTGAAAAAACTAAATTAAATCTGCAAGAAATAATAAAGGATAGCTGTAATATTATAGATTTTCTTTCAGATAATGAAAGAATAGTCATTAGTGAAGGTTATTCAGTCACTTCTCGTGATCTGTATAATTCTTATAAATTATGGTGTAAGGATAATGCTTTATCGGCTATGAAAATCGAATCATTCATCGCATGGCTAAAAGAGAACGCCGACACATTAAAAATAAAGTTCTCTTATCATATTACAAATGGGGAAAGCCATGTGAGAGGATTTAAAGGTATAGGTATAAAATATTAAAGTGGTTTGTAAGGCGTGCAAGCGTGCGAAACCGCTAATAATAGTATCTTATAGGCAAACATATTGCGTGCGCAGCACATGCTTTGATGCGCTATAAAAATACTTAGCAGTGCCTTTCGCACGCCTGCACGCCCCAAAATCAAATCTGCTTTATATAATGAAAGGACTTAAAACTATGAATAATTATGAGTGGGTTAAAGAACTTGGTTTAGAGATAGACGAGGGCAAACGAAGTACGGCAAAAGCCATTCACATAAAAAACAGCGACGGGTTATATATATTCGCTGAAAATAACTGGTATCGTCATTCGGACGGAAAAAAAGGATTTCCCGTAGATTTAGTAATGGAAGTTTTAAATTGTTCTAAGTCTTACGCATTAGAGTTCCTAAGCCAACATTTGCCAGATCAATACATACCGCCGCCAAAAGCAAGAGAAAAAGCGGGTTTTAAAATTCCAAATCAAGTGCCCCCCTCGGTAGCTAGATTGTATTTAATACATAAGAGGGGGATAGATTATGAGATTGTAGATGATCTTATTAAGCAAGGTATAATATCGGAAGATGCCATATATCACAATGTCATGTTTATCGGTAGAGATATTAACGGGATAGCCCATTCTTGTGGATTAAGAGGAACAGGTATGAAACAGTTTCGCGGTGAAGTATCAGGTGGAAACAAATCCTACAGCTTCGCTATGATAGGGCAGAGCCATAAACTTCGTATCTTTGAAAGCCCGATAGATGCTATGTCTCATGCAACGTTTTCGAAATTACTTGGTATAAATTGGGGGTTAGACCACCGATTAAGCACTAACGGCTGTGGTTATATGTCGGTAAAACGTTATTTAACTGAACATAGAGATATTCTAAATGTGATTATCTCTTTTGACAATGATGAACCTGGACGTAAAGGTGCTGAATCTGTAAAGAATAATATTTTATCTGATTTTTCCGAGCGGAAATTAAATATAGGTATCATTTATCCGCACTTAAAGGATTGGAATGAAGACCTAGTGGCTTTCAGAGTTGAGGAGAAAAACGGTGTTAGTGCTATATCATTTTTAGCTCGTTATTATCCGCAGTTAAGTCGATATGAATAAAATCACATTATGGAAAGAGGTTAAATAAATGATGAACACTAACGAAATTTGCCTGGAGATATTGGATATGAATCCTGAAGAGCTTTCAAAAATCAAAATGGCTATTGAAGCAAACGAACGTTTTCAGCAAATTTTTAAGATTTGCGGCGAGTGCGAAAACAATCTAAAAGCCAATCATAATGATGAATCTGCAGTGATAGCCCACTCTGAGCAGTGTGAAAAATGTAACAGAGTAGCTAAATTTGATATTGTTTTAGCGCTAATAGCTAAACATAGGCAAAATAATGGCTTTGCACCTGGATTTGTTCATGAATATGATTTAGTTTAACATTATAATGGGTACCTCTAAAAACCACTTTGAAAAGAGAAAATGAGATAGGCGCATCAGATACAAGGAAAGCCGACGAAGGCGGGCTGCCGCCCGGTTAGGAGGCTTGACGCAGTAGATGATGCGGATAGCTCTTTTTCTCTCAAAATGGGTTTTTAGAGGTTCCCTAATGAAAGAAACTGAAAAAATGAGAATAAAGCATTTTAATGATTATGTAGCCGAATATGAAAAGGAATACCCTGAAGGAAAGGTGTGTTTACCTTTTAAATCGCTTCAGATTTTTTCTGAATTTTGCCTTGATAATAAAATAGATTTAGAAAAACAGGGTTTATTTGAAATATCAAAGAGAATATCTGATGCGTTAAGTCAGTATTGCGAAGAAGAACGAGAAGAATTTAGAAAACAATTTGACTATTGCTGCAGGTATCATTACAATCTTTACTTTAAAGAGCAATTATAGGATTTTTCTAAATAGCATCATATCATATCATAAAACCCTCAATGCCTTTATTTTCGGTCTCGAAGCAGTTGCGGAAAGTAAAAATTTAATCAAGAGACCTGGAAAAGTTTAAGTTCGCATCAAACATTATTCGTGAAAGGACAAAGCTATGGAAAAGAATACAACATTTATGAAAGTTGACGAAGTTATGCGCGAGCTTGGCGTTTCCAAGCCGCTTGCGTATAAGCTTATCAAGAATCTTAACGATGAACTGAGCCAAAAAGGCTATATTACCGTTAGTGGAAGGGTTAGTCGAAAGTATTTCGAGGAAAAGGTATATGGTGGTTCATCTCAGAAAGGAGTGAAAGACCATGCCAGCATATAAGGACGAAAAAAGAGGAACTTGGTACGCTTCTTTTTACTATAAGGATTGGACTGGTAAAAGAAAAAGGCAGGTTAAGCGTGGATTTCCCACAAAGAAAGCAGCGTTGGAATATGAACGCTCCGAATTGGCAAAAGCAAAGCCCAATCTCAATATGCCTTTTAAAGATTTGACAGCCAAGTATAAAGAAGCTATGAAACATAAAATACGCGAACATACCTGGAAGACGAAAAACAATATCATTGACCAAAAAATTCTTCCATATTTCGGAGAAAAGAAGGTTTGTGAGATTACAGCCGATGATGTTACTGTCTGGCAAAACATGATACAAGATCAGCGTGATAAAGATAACCCTTTTTCGCCAACATATCTTAAAAGCATTCATAATCAACTTTCAGCAATATTGAATTTCGCAGTAAAGAAGTATAAACTCAACGAAAATGTTGCTGCAACAGCAGGGAATATGGGGAAAGGACGTTCAAAAGAAATGCTGTTCTGGACAAAAGAGGAATACTTAAAATTCATTGATTCCATGATGACTAAGCCCGTATCTTACTACGCATTTGAAATGCTGTATTGGTGCGGTCTCAGGGTCGGCGAGCTGCTTGCGCTTACAAAATCCGATTTTGATTTTAAGGCTTCTACGGTTTCAATAACAAAATCATATCAGCGTTTAAACAAGAAGGACGTTATTACTGACCCTAAGACACCCAAAAGCAATCGTGTTATCGCAATGCCCGATTTCCTTTGCGAAGAAATGCAGGAGTACATTAATTCGATTTATGGTCTCAAAAAAGATGATAGGCTGTTCCAGTTTACCAAATCCTATCTTCATCACGAGATGACACGGGGCTGTAAGGAGCAGGGTGTCAAGAGAATCCGAATACATGATTTGCGTCATAGCCATGTCTCGCTTTTGATCGAGTTGGGCTTCACACCACCTGAGATTGCCGATAGAATGGGTCATGAGACTATTGAGATAACTTTACGGTATGCTCACATGTTTCCGAATAAACAAAAGAAAATGGCTGAAAAGCTTGATATAGAAAGGAATGGTGCGAATGTCAAAAAAGAGGAAGGACGAGAAGAACCGTTGGAGAAACAAGGTGGTAGCCTTCCGAATGTCCCCGCAGGAGAATGAACAGCTTGCCAGGTATGTTCTTCTTTCAGGATATAGCAAGCAGGATTACATAATTTCACGATTGCTACAACGAGATATAGTGGTCAAAGGCAATCCTCGGACATACAAGGCGCTCAAAGATCAGCTTACTGATGTACTCGCTGAACTTAAACGGCTTGAAACCGTAAGCAGTGAACAGGACGAGCTTTTGAAACTTATAGACCAGATTAATGTTACAATCTATGGTTTCAAGACACAATCTTCGTGATACTATTATATAACAGCGTGATACTGCTTCTATCACATTGTTATCAATTTGTTGCCAAAGTATTTATCCCCCGTTCCCGTGTTTAAGCGGGTTCGGGGGACTTGCTTTAATATCTTGATCTCATTTTTTAGTATCAAAATCGTATCACGAACGGGAATGAGATGTCATAAATGGCTTTGTTAAGCCAAACACAATGCCAAAACAGTTATTCCCACTCAATAGTCGCCGGCGGTTTGCTGGTGATATCGTAGCAAACCCTGTTGATATGACCGACCTCGTTGACGATGCGGATGCTAACCTTTTCGAGTACCTCATAAGGTATGCGGGCGAAATCTGCGGTCATGAAATCCGATGTTGTCACGCCGCGCAGTGCGAGGGTATAGTCATAGGTGCGGAAATCCCCCATAACGCCGACGGAGCGCATATCAGTAAGTACCGCAAAGTACTGGTTGATGTCGCGGTCAAGATGTGCATTAGCGATCTCCTCGCGGAAGATCAGATCGGCATCGCGGAGAATATCAAGCTTTTCACGGGTGATCTCGCCTATAATGCGTATTGCAAGACCGGGTCCCGGGAACGGCTGTCTCCACACAAGGTAATCAGGAAGTCCCAGCTCTGTTCCGAGCTTGCGCACCTCGTCCTTGAACAGCATACGAAGCGGTTCGATTATCTCCTTGAAATCAACGAAATCCGGCAGTCCGCCGACGTTGTGATGTGATTTTATAACAGCCGCATCACCTGCGCCGCTCTCTATGACATCGGGATAAATCGTACCCTGAACGAGAAAATCCACGGCTCCGATCTTTTTGGCTTCCTGCTCGAAAACGCGTATGAACTCTTCACCGATAGTCTTGCGCTTGGTTTCGGGATCGCTTACGCCCTCAAGTTTTGAAAGGAAACGCTCAGAGGCGTCAACGCGCACGAAGTTGAGATCCCAGTCCTTGAAAGCGGCTTCGACCTCGTCGCCCTCGTTCTTGCGCATGAAGCCGTGATCCACGAACACGCAGGTGAGACGGTCGCCGACAGCCTTAGCCATGAGCGCACAGGCTACCGAACTGTCAACTCCGCCGGAAAGTGCGAGAAGCGCCCTGCCGTTTCCTACTTTTTCACGGATCTGTCCGATAACAGATTCGGCGTAGTTTTTCATGTTCCAGTCGCCTTTGCAGCCGCAGACATTCTTCACGAAGCTGTCAAGCATTTCTACACCGTGAGCGGTGTGATTGACCTCGGGGTGGAACTGCACAGCGTATATTCTGCGTTCCTTGTTCTCAAACGCTGCGGCGGGGCAGTTCTTTGTATGCGCGGTGATGCGGAATCCCTCCGGGACCTGCGCAACGAAATCCGTGTGGCTCATCCATGAGGTATCCGAATCGGGAAGATCTTTTACTGCACCGAAAAGTATGCAGGACTTGTCGTAGAATGTTTCGGTCTTGCCGTACTCGGAAACGGAGCAGGTCTCGACTTTTCCGCCGAGGGTATAAGCTACAAGCTGAGCGCCGTAGCAGATGCCGAGGATCGGTATTCCAAGCTCGAATATCTCCTTGCCGATATGCGGGGAAGCTTCGTCATAAACGCTGTTGGGACCACCGGTGAAGATGATGCCTTTCGGTTCAAGCTTTTTCAGCTCGTCGATCGGAGTCTTGGATGAGCGCACCTCGCAGTAAACTCCGCATTCTCTGACACGGCGTGCTATAAGCTGGTTGTACTGTCCTCCGAAATCGAGAACAATCACGAGTTCATTATTCATAGGTTCACCTTTCTGCTCAGCGTTATGACAGAATGTCCGTGAGCGTTTGCTTTAAGTTGTTGATATCTATAGGCTTTGCGACATGGGCGTTCATGCCCGCGTCCTTTACCCTCTGAACGTCCTCGCTGAAAGCGTTGGCGGTCATTGCGATTATCGGGATACCGGCGAGTTCTTTATCAGGCAGTTCCCGTATTGCGCGTGTCGCCTCATACCCGTCCATGACGGGCATCTGTATGTCCATAAGCACAGCGCCGTAATATCCGGGCTTTGAGTTTCTGACTCTGTCGAGAGCGTCCTTGCCGTTCACGGCGGCGTCTATCGTAAAGCCGAGATGCCGGAGTATCTTCGCGGCGATCTCACGGTTTATCTCAACGTCATCCACCAGCAGAAGCGTGATCTTTGAGAAATCGGCAGGCTTGTGTTCTCCTGTGTCCTGCGCACCGGACTCTTTCTGATTGTCGGAAACCTTGTCGCTGAGTTTCATTGAAAGCCTGATAACAAACTCCGTGCCTTTTCCGGGAGCCGTGACGACATCTATAGTACCGCCCATGAGATCTATGATGCTCTTGGTGATCGCCATTCCCAGTCCGGTACCCTGTATCCCGCTTACCGTTGATGTTCTTTCCCGCTCGAAAGCTTCAAACACCTTAGCGGCAAACTCCTCGTTCATGCCGATGCCGCTGTCCTTTACGCGCAGCTCAAAGTCTCCGGTTTCATCGCCGTCTGTGTCTGTGCGCGCGAGCGAAACGGTGACTGTTCCTCCCTCCGGCGTGAACTTATAGGCATTGCTGATAAGGTTCAGAAGCACGCGGTTCAGGCGGCTGCGGTCACATACAGCCGATTTCCCGTGCATATCCGCGCAGGTGACGGTGTAGGTTATCTTCTTCTCCGTCATCTGTGTCATAAACATATCCCGTACATCGTCCATGACTTTACGGAGATCGCATGGTTCTTCCTCAAGCTCCATTTTGCCGCTTTCTATACGGCTCATTTCAAGAACGTCGTTTATAAGAGCAAGCAGGTGACGGCTTGAACCCTCGATCTTGCCGAGATAGTCCTTCATTTCATCAAGCGATAGATCCTCGCGCTTGGCAAGCGTGGTATATCCGATTATCGCGTTCATAGGTGTCCGTATATCATGCGACATATTTGACAGGAATACGGTTTTCGCCTTGCTGCTTTCCTCCGCCTTTGTCTTTTGCACCTCCATGTGTTTTTCGCGTTTCAGCAGCGTGGAATAGATGTTGAATACTATTATAAGGCTGAGCATTATAAGCGCCATCTGTATCATGCTGTTTGTGGTGAGCATTTCGGTGACTTCCGACATCTGACCTTCTATGTACTGCTTCTTCTGCAGTTCGGTTTCATCGCTCTGCTCTATTCCGTCACGGGCGAACTCTTCGTCGTAATATACGCTGATGTTTCTGATGACATCTACGGTCTCGCTGCGTGCTGCCTGACGCATCCACATCAGCGATGTAAAGAATATCAGGAACAGGAGCGCTATCCAGACAACGGTGGAGCTGCCGTAGCGGCGTTCCTTGTCGCGTGCAAACACGAAGCGGAAGTATATGATACCGAGTATTGCCCAGAAAGCCAGCAGCAGGTACGACTCTGCCGACAGGGCGTTCATGGACAGCAGATCCGGCACAAGCAGCAGAAGGGCGATGATGACGGATATGATCGTTCCTGCGATCCCCGATGCCATTATTTTTTTGTTGCCGTCGGCGCGGGCTGTCTTGTAGGCTGCTGCCGAGGTATATGCGTAAGCTACGGTCGAACCGACGGTTATCACATCGACTACCCAGCCGATAGCGGTTCTTCCGAGAAATGGAATGACAGCGGATATGATCGTGATGAATAATATTGCTTTGCGCGGATTTCCGTCCTTTGTGAGCCTGCCGAGAGCGGAGGGAAGTATGCCGTCCTTTGACATCGAGTATATCAGTCGGCTTGCGGCGATAATGCTGCCGATGATCCCGGTGAGGATAGCTGAGAGGAGCGCGGCGCACAGCACTGCCGTTCCGGTTTCTCCTCCGGCTGTGAATAAGGAGTTGAACACCGGCAGCGCCTGTATGCCGCTGAATTCGTCAAGGCGGGATATATAGTCTGCCCAGTTTTCGCAGCCCTCCGGATAAACAGCTGCGGCTGTGAAAGTAAGACCCGTGTAGCAGAGCATTCCGATAACGATCGAAAGAACCATGATGATAAGGGTTTTCTTTACGGGAAACCTGAATTCCTCCGCCGAGTTGGACACCGATTCAAATCCGACGAAAGCCCATGGTGCAAGGGCGATTATTCCGAAGATCTGTGACGTAACATTTTCGGAGGGGTTGAATGCGGGAGCGAAGCTGTGAGAACTCTCGCTGCCCGTAAAAGCGATAATAAGGCTCGCTCCCATGCCGATCACCAGCAGCAGCGCAAATATCGTCTGCAAATGCCCGGCGGTACGTTTCAGAAAGGCGCAAATACAGCCGAACACCGCCAGCACAGCAAGCTCCGCGAGAACTTCTCCGAGGTAGATATCCCAGTCTGCTATCGTGTACAGATAACCGAATTTCAGCGCGTTGCCGAAAAGATTGCGTCCGATAAGCGCCAGCGCCGATATATTCGCCCACAGTATCGACACATAGGCGAGCATCATGAACCATGCGCTCAGGAAACCGTGATCGCTCCCGAAAGTATCTTTCGCAAAAGTAAAAGAGCCTCCTGCATCGGGGCAGCGCGTCATCATATAGTGGTAGTTGATGCCTATAACGATTATAGCGGCACTGCCTGCCAGCATTCCCAGGGCAGTTCCGACAGGACCCGCCATGGGCAGGAAAGTAGTTCCCGGCATCACAAACGCGCCCCAGCCGACTATGCAGCCGAAAGACAGCGCCCAGGCGGCAACGGGTGACAGATATTTGACAAGCGTACTTTTATTCTCGCTTCCGGTATTCAAATGAATGCCCTCTTTCTCGGATGTTCCATTACTGATATATTATAGCACAACATACGGAAAAAATCAAGACAGATATTATTTCTGATGAAATTGAGAACACAAAGGACGAAAATGTTGACAAATCCCGCTCGGTGTGATATAATTATTTGATTAAATTTGTAATAACGGGGTGTTACTATGGAAGAAATAATCAGAGCATTGCGCGAACAGCTCGATGCAGCGCTCGCAAATGTCCGCAGTAAAGAAGAACTTTCAGAGTTCTGGCAGACATTCATGAGCAAGAAAGGCAAGATCTCAGACCTTATGAAGAATCTCGGCAAGGTCTCAAAGGAGGAGCGTCCCGCGGTGGGAAAGCTCATCAACGAGTTCAAGGAGGCTGCCGAGGCAAAATACCGCGAGGTGGAGCAGAAGCTTGACGCTCTCGAAACGGAACGCCGCAACCGCGAGGAGACCGTGGATATCACACTGCCGGCGAAAAAGGCTGCCAAGGGCGCGCTTCACCCGATCACAATAACCAAGAATGAGATGATAAATGTCTTTGCCGGTATGGGCTTCGATATATACGAAGGACCGGAGATCGAGGACGACGATCATAATTTTACCCGCCTGAACGTGGCAAAGAACCATCCGGCGCGCGATATGCAGGATACATTCTATGTTGCCGAGGACATCATACTTCGTACACACACAAGTCCCGGACAGATACGCGTAATGGACGCGCAGAAGCCGCCGATAAAGGTACTTGTTCCCGGACGCGTGTTCCGTTCCGACAGCGATGCAACACATTCCCCGATGTTTCACCAGATGGAGGGGCTTGTTGTAGATAAGCATATCACCCTTTGCGACCTGCAGGGTATGCTCGACAAGTTCGTGCAGAACATATTCGGCGAGAAAGTAAGGACTCGTCTGCGTCCCAGCTACTTCCCGTTCACTGAGCCGAGCGTGGAAGTCGATGTAAGCTGCTTCGAGTGCGGCGGCAAGGGCTGCGGTCTCTGCAAGCACACCGGCTGGATAGAAGTCCTCGGCGGCGGTATCGTTCACCGCAATGTTCTTGCCAACTGCGGCATAGACCCCGAGGAGTATTCCGGACTTGCGTTCGGTATCGGCATTGAGCGTATCGCAATGCTCAAATACGGCATTAACAACATCGGTCTGCTTTTTGAAAACGATCTGCGTTTTCTCGGGCAGTTCAGGGATTAAGGGAGGTGTGCGGAAATGAAAGTACCGTTCAGTTGGCTGAAACAATATGTTGATATAGATATTTCCGCCGAGGAGCTTGAAAAGAAGCTTTTCAGCTGCGGTTTTGAAGTAGAGGAGCTTATTGACCTTTCCGCGGGGATAAACCGCGTTGTCGTGGGTGTTGTCACCGAGTGTGAGCCTATCGAAGGCACACATCTCAGCAAGTGCAAGGTAGATTGCGGATCCTACGGCAAGGATATACAGATCTGCACCGGCGCTTCCAATGTATATGTCGGTATGCACACACCCGCCGCGCTTGACGACTCCACGCTTCCCGGCGGAGTTCACATCAAGGCTAAGCCCCTCAGAGGGGTAGATTCGTTCGGTATGCTGTGTTCCGGCGAGGAACTGGGACTCAACGACGATCTGTTCCCGGGTTCGGAGGTTTACGGTCTGCTTGATCTTCCGAAAGACACGGAAGCAGGCACAGACATCTGCAAGGTCGTAGGTCTTGACGACTACATCTTTGATATCTCCGTTACCGCCAACCGCCCCGACTGCCAGTCAGTCCTCGGTATATCACGCGAGGTAGCGGCAATACTCGGAAAGCCTGTGAAGATGCCGGCGCTCGATTATACCGTTCAGGGCGATATCACCGAGAAAGCGAATATCACCGTTGACGCTCCCGATCTCTGCCCCCGCTACATCGGACATACTGTTCACGATATAACCTTTGCGCAGTCGCCGGCGTGGATGAGAAGAAACCTGGCGCTCTGCGGGATACGCGGTATCAGCAACATCGTCGATATAACCAACTACATCATGCTCGAACTCGGTCAGCCCATGCACGCGTTCGATCTCGACCTGCTTGACGAGAAGCGCATCGTTGTACGCCGCGCGAACGAGGGTGAGAAGATAACAACACTCGATTCCAAGGAGTTCACGCTTAATCCGAACAACCTTGTTATCTGCGACGGGAAGAAGCCTGTCGCGCTTGCCGGGGTAATGGGCGGTCTGAACAGCGGTATCAACGAGAACACAAAGAACCTGCTGTTCGAGTCCGCAAAGTTCATGCGCGACAATATCCGCAAGACCGCAAGAAGCCTCGGTCAGAATACCGATGCTTCCGGCTTCTACGAGAAAGGCATCTCCGAGTACACCACCGAGCTTGCAATGGCGCGCGCTCTGCACCTGATACAGGAACTCGGCTGCGGAAAGATAGCGCCTGCCGGCTGTGATGTAAGCGCCGGAGCCTCCCGCGAGGGCAGAAAGTTCGATGTGAAGATCACGGAGATCAACAATATCCTCGGTATCGAAGTGCCTGCGGACGAGGTTGTGAAGATACTGAAAAACCTGTTCTTCGAGGTCGCGCAGGACGGTGATACTCTGCACATAGTCGCTCCCCGCTGGCGTGAGGATATCGAGATAGGCGCTCCCGACATTGCCGAGGAGGTCATCCGCGAGTACGGGTATGAGCATATAAAGCCGACTTTCCTCAAGGACGCTGCCGTAACAAGCGGTGGACTTACTGCGGATCAGCGGCAGCGCAGCAAGCTGAAGAACATTATGTGCGCTCAGGGCTGCTGCGAGGTTTCCACACTCGGTTTCTATTCCGACGCGGAACTCGATATGCTGCGTATTGCGGAAGGCGCTCCGGAGCGCAGAGTTATCCGTCTTATCAACCCGATAAGCGCAAATCTTTCGATCATGCGCTCACTGCTTGCACCGTCGCTGCTTAACGTTGTTGTCAACAACATCAAGCGCGGCAATTATGAGGGACGTATATTTGAACTTTCAAACATCTATGTTCCGAAGCAGATACCTGTTACCGAGCTGCCGGACGAGATACCGCATCTGTGCTTTGCGGCATTCGGTGACGGAGAGGACTTCTTCACCGTAAAGGGTATTGTTGAAACGCTTGCCGAAAGCTTCGGACTGCACTTTGAATATCGGCGCGCGGAGAATGTTCCTTATCTGCACCCCGGAGTTTCCGCAGACGTCATCTGTGACGGCAAAAAGGTAGGCTCTTTCGGAAAGCTTGCTAACGAGGTGCTGAAAAATCTCGATCTTGTTAAGGACAGCCGTGACAGCTTCAACATACTGCTCGGCGAGATAGATTACCGCGCACTTTCGGAACTTTTCCCGAAAACCATGCGCTACACGCCTGTTTCGGAATTCCCGGCGGTATCGCGCGATCTTGCGCTTGTTGCTGACGAAGCTACACTCTGCGGAGATATCACAAGCGTTATATCCGATGCCTGCAAGTATGTCGGCAAGGTCGAGCTGTTCGATATTTACCGCGGCGGTCAGATCGGGGAAGGGAAGAAGAGCATGGCATTCAAGATAGATTTTGCTCCCGCCGAAAAAGCACTCTCCCAAGAAGATGTGAACGGATTTGTCGATAAGATACTCGAAAACCTGAAAGAAAAGCTTAACATCGAGATCAGATAAGTTCATTTACCGGTTATTATTACAGCCCTGCTCGTTTGAACAGGGCTGTTTTGTATATTCGGTTCTCTGATAACGGTTCAGCCGAGCATATTGAAATACGAACCGCTGATGTTTGAGACCTGAGTGATGTTACCGCCGTCGTTATACGCGCTTGCGTTCTGGTAAAGGTCTGTCTGCGCATAGGAAGCAAGCTGTTTTGCCTGTGCGTCAATGAAGTCGGCAAAGGAATCGTCCTTGCCGAGCGCGCGTTCGATGTCGCGGTCATTGGCTTGCTCAAGCTGCTGTTCGTTCACGGAAAGCTTGCCGTCATCGCCTTTGGTGATACCGACTTTTTCAAGCCGGGAGCCGTAAGCATCCAGCATTTCGTTGATGAACTTCGCTTTTCCGCTGACGGTGTTGTTTTTGGAAGCGTTTACCGTGTCGGCAAAGGTGTTGTAGCGGCTTACGAAGTTTTCAGCCGCACTGCGCAGTTCATCGCCGTCGCGTTCGCCGGTCTCGTCATCGCGCTTTATGGCTTCACGAAGCCGTGTCACGGAATCCGAAACGTCCTCGGAATCCTTGTTCAGCCTGTCGTTTTCTTTCGACATCTTGTCCGAGGTGTGTTTCAGATACTTCTCAAGGAAGTTCTCCTTTTCCTCGGTTTTGTCCGCCTGCTTTGCGGACTCTGTCTCGTCTGCCGGGACGGTTTTCTGTGCTGCGGAAGTTTTCCGCACCTGTTCGGCAACTCTGCTCTGCATGGAGCCGAGAATATCGTTGATCTCGTCATTCGGCTTAATGCGCAGGTCGTCGAACATATTGCTGACCTGCTCCACAGAGTTTACCTGGAGATTTCCGAACAGCTTTCCCACGGTGCTGATCGGAGCGTTCTGCAGCTCCTGCAGTGTCTTTTTGGTAGCCTCATCGGATTTTTCTTTAAGGGTTTCGAGATAAGCCTTGAATATACTCTGATTCAGGTTGAGATCTTCGTTATCCGACGGCTTGATGCTGCTGAGCGTGAAATCGCCGCGCTGAGAAACAGACGCGTTTTTAAGTGAATAGTAATTGAAATTGAGGTCGCTCATATATACCCCTCCTTCCGTTCTCGATAATTATCCATATATAATATCGAAAAAATGCCGGAAAACTTTAGTGTTCCGGCAAATTTTTTCAGAAATCATCACTTTTCGTGAAATAATACCAAATAAACAGCAGCTTTGCACCTTGAATCTGACACATTCTGCACAATACAGGTGGTATAATAACAGATATAGCGACAAAGGACGGTGATCTGCGCTGACTGTTTACATTGATGTTCTTATTGTGATGAACATTTACATATCCTATTTCACATTGCGCGCATCGTCACGGCTGCTGCACACACGGGTACAGTTCGGCAGGCTTGCGGGAGCATCGGTTTTCGGGGGATTCTCGGCTCTTGCCGCTCTTGCGGACACGGGGGCGCTTGCGTCTTTGCTGCTGAAAGCTGCCCTGACAGCGGCAGCCGTGCTGATAGCTTACGGTTTCGGGAATTTCGGTCTGTTTGCGCTGCGCTCGTTTGTGTGTATCGCAGTCAGTATGCTGATATGCGGAGCTGCGGTTCTGATACACGAGCTTACCGGCAGTGACCTTATTTTCTCCGCGAACGGATATGTTTATATGAGCGTTTCGGCGCTTGTGCTGGTGGTATCGTCGGCTGTGATCTACGGAGTACTGCTGCTGGTGCGGCGGATACTTGACAAACCGGAGAGCGGGGGACTGGTGAAGCTGAGAGTGACAAATCTCGGCAGAACGGCAGAGCTTTCCGGGCTTCCGGACAGCGGTAACGGTCTGCGGGATTTCCTCACGGGCAGACCTGTGATAGTATGCAGAAGATCATCGGTCGCGGCAGTTACTCCGCGGAACGTAAGCGCCTATCTTGCCGGCTGCACCGACGATCTTGCGGGAATACGGCTGATACCGATGAATACCGCGGCAGGCAGCGGCATCGCGGCGGCGTTTCGGCCCGATAGCATAACAGTCGGAACGCACGGAAACGAAAAGCCCCTCGACGCGCTTATAGCCGTGTCGGAGGGCGCACTGGACAACGAAAGCTTTGAAGCCCTGATACCGACCGGGCTTCTGAAATAAAGGAGAATAGAAATGAATACTTCGGCAAAGATAAACGAGCTTATCCGCCGTATAATGGCACGGCGCACGGTAAGCGGGATCTACTACATCAACGGTTCGGAAAACCTGCCCGCTCCGCTTACGAAAGAAGAGGAGGAGGAAGCGTTCGAGGGGCTGAGACAGGGGCGGCAGGAAGCACGGGACGCGCTGATAACCCACAATCTGCGGCTGGTGGTCTATATTGCCAAAAAGTTTGAGTCAACGGGGATAGGTATCGAGGATCTCATATCTATCGGTACTATCGGGCTTATCAAGGCTGTCAATACATTCAGTCCGGACAAGAATATCAAGCTTGCCACATACGCTTCACGATGCATTGAAAACGAGATACTCATGTTTCTGCGGAAAGCCAATCAGTACAAATCCGAGATCTCGATCGAAGAGCCGCTCAATATCGACTGGGACGGAAATGAACTGCTGCTGTCCGACGTGCTTGGTACAGAGGACGATGTTGTGAATGAGAACATCGAAAGTGAGGCGGAGAAAAAAGTCCTGCTGGAATCGGTGGCGAAGCTGCCCGAGCGGGAACGCTTCATAATGGAAAAGCGGTTCGGGCTTATCGACGGCAGGGAAATGACGCAGAAAGAGGTGGCAGATCTGATCGGCATTTCGCAGAGTTACATATCGCGTCTGGAAAAACGCATAATCAAGCGGCTGCGCAAAGAATTGGAAAAGATATCATAGCTTTTCGCGCAGAAAAGGCTGTATCGCTGCCCGCCATGCTTCTGTAAGCCGTTCAAGCGACCATGCCGCATTTGCGGGACTTGTGGAAGGAAGCGGTACAGGCTCGATACCGGTAAGCGGCAGCTGATACCTGCGATAGATACGTGTTGCCGTTCCGCCGTTAGTGAAAACAGCGCGGATATCCGTCTTTTGCAGCAGACACGCAATATCAGCAGGTACGACACCTCGTATCGAGCTGTCAGCAGAGCCGGTGATATCACACTCCGAGATCACGTCCCAGACGGCGATACCGCTGTGCAGGAGCATTTCCCGCTTTTCAGCGATCGTCACGGGTACAGGCTCTCCTACTATCGCGGCTGTCACTTTCCAGAACCGATTCTGCGGATGACCGTAGTAAAAGCCGTTTTCGCGGGATTTTACCGAGGGGAGGCTGCCGAGGATAAGGATACGGCTGGCACTGTCATAAACAGGCTCAAATCCGTGAGCTATATGTTCTGTTGTCATGTTAATGTTCCTCAAAAAAAGTCCTCTCCCCGCGTAACGAGCCGCAGGAAGAGGAAAAATATAAGTGAACGGAGGTTGTTTATCAGCAGTTGATCTTGAATCTTGCAACCTGATCCTTGAGCAGCTTGGACTGTCCGGACAGTTCTTCGCAGGAAGCGGCGGTCTGTTCCGCTGTTGCGGAGTTCGTCTGGATTACCTGAGATATCTGCTCTACGCCGGTCGTGATCTGACGGATAGACTCGGTCTGTTCCGCGCTTGCGGCAGCGATCTCGGTGATGAGTTCGGCTGTCTGTGAGGACATATCCTTGACTTCCTTCATGGACTCTGCGGTAGCGAACGCGATCTTGCTGCCCTTATCGACTGCTTCGATAGATGCGGTGATGAGAGATGTTGTGCTGCTTGCGGCTTCCGCGGATTTGCTTGCGAGGTTACGCACTTCGTCCGCAACGACTGCGAAGCCCTTGCCCGCGTCGCCTGCACGCGCTGCTTCAACAGCCGCGTTGAGGGCGAGGATATTTGTCTGGAATGCGATATCTTCGATAGTCTTGATGATCTTTTCGATCTCCTTGGAAGTATCGCTGATCTCGTTCATTGCCTGAACCATGTTGTGGATCTCTGTATCCTGGAGATTTACCTTGTCCTGAGTCTGCTTGGACAGATCGCCTGCCTGAGCTGCATTCTGGGCTGTGGTAGCGATCTGGGTGGATACTTCCGCGATGGTAGCGGAGATCTCCTCGATAGCGGATGCCTGACGTGTTGTACCGTCGGCAAGGGACTGTGAACCCTCAGCCATCTGATTGGAGCCTGTGAGGACCTCGTCGGAGGAAACGCTCATGTTGTTGAGTGTCTGACCGAGATCGTCTTCGATCTTGAGGATATTTCTCTCGATCGCTTCAAATACGCCGGGGTATTTTACGTTGGGAGTTTCGGTGAAGTCGCCGTCAGCCATAGCAGCGAGGATCCTGGAGGAATCACCGACGACATCGTTCATGCCGTGCTTAGCGGAGCGGAGAACTTCGACGAATCTGCCGACTTCATCGTCAGCGAACTTGAATGTTACGTTTGTGGTATCGAGCTGACCGGCGAGCATTTCATGCGCATAGCTCTCGGCTTCCTTGAGAGGCTGCGACACACGCTTCATGCAGAAGATGAAGATGAAGAGCGCTATGCCGACTGCTCCTATGATACCGATTATTATAGCCATAATGGTTACAGTCGTGAACTCGGTGTCTGCGTCTGTGGAGTCAAATCCAGCAAAGTACGCGCCGACCACGTTGTTCTGATAGTCGAGCATTGGCGAATAATAAACGTAGTACGGTTTTCCGTTGATAGTTGCTTTACCGTTATAATCCTGCTTTCCGGTGATAACGACCTTCTCGATCTCGGGAGCCATGGTCGTACCGAGCATATTCGCGCCGAGAGTGGTACCGAATCTTACATTGCCGTTGAATACGGTCACATCGCAGTCGCTTGCTTTCTTGCAGTCATCGAGGTAACCCTGTGCGCTGAGCAGGAAGCCTACTATGTACGCAAAGTTTTCGCCGCCGTGAGAGTTCTGAGATGCGCTTACTATGCAGAGTCTCTCGCCGCTCTTGACGATACCGGAAATGGACTGACCTTTTGCCACGCCGGAGAAATCAAAAGAGTCGAGCGGGAACTTATCGGATTTGAAAATTATATTGCCGCCGGCATCTGCAATACCGCCGAAAAGTTCACTGTGTGAACCGAGATTTTCGGAATAGATGTGGCTCATTGCCTCATTGTTTCTGTTTGTAACAGCTTCGTTGAACGCCGCGTCCTCAGAGAATATCCTCTCGTAGAGTCCGAGAGTCGCGATCTCGTCCTCGACTGCGCTTTTGAGAGCTACCTCACCGATAGCTGCCTTTTCTTTCAGAATATTGTCATTGTACCCCGAAAAAGAAACGAGCGTACTTACCACCAGCGCTGCTATTACTACAATGATACAGATCGTAGTAATAACTACTATCTGCGTTCCGAGTTTTTTGAACATTTTTGAATTCGACCTCCAATTATGTATAAAATAACGCTGAATCCGACAAAAAACGTTTTGTAAGCGTCATACATAATTTTATCAGTTATGAATAAATTTGTCAACAAAAAGAGTAATATTAACTATATTTCGACAATATTAACAAACATTGTTGCACTTTTAACGAAGCGTTGTTCATATCGGGTGTATTTGCGAACTTTTATCTTATATCTGGCTCAAATTTCCGCTTATAAACAGCAAAATATAAACTATACTAACCGCATAGAACATTTCTCAGGAAATACAGAAAGGGCTGTTTATATGAAACTGACGGAAAACGAATACGGGGTGCTCGCCAAAAGGCGCTCTCCGAATACAAAAATGTATAAGACTGTTCCCGCCGCATTCGCTGTCGGGGGAATTATATGCTGCATAGGGCAGTTATTGACAAATATATACAGATCGGTCGGTATCGCGGAAACCACTGCCGGAACTCTCACATCAGTCACACTTGTGTTTCTGAGCGCTGTGCTTACCGGATTCGGTCTTTACGACAAGATCGCAAAGCACGCGGGAGCCGGTACACTCGTGCCTATAACCGGCTTCGCGAACGCCGTGGTATCGCCTGCGCTTGAATTCAAAACAGAGGGTTATGTACTGGGCGTAGGAGCAAAGATCTTCATTATTGCCGGACCTGTTATTGTCTATGGATTGGCGGCTTCCGCGGTTTACGGCGTTATTCTGTTCATAATACAGACGCCGTAGGAAAGGAGCAAAAATGAGCAGATTCGTGAAAAATGGAACTGTTGAGATGAAAAACGTTCCGTCGATCGTATCATACGGAAGTGCTGTCGGAAGAATGGAGGGCGAGGGTCCCCTCGGAAGCTGCTTTGATTATGTCAGCGAGGATTCGGCTTTCGGTGAGAACACATGGGAAAAGGCGGAGAGCCGCTTGCAGCAGCACGCGTTTGAGCAGGCACTTCTTCGCGGCAGTATTGCAGAAAGTGACATCAGCTTCGTTTTTGCCGGCGATCTGCTGAACCAGTGTACAGGTTCTGCGTACAGTATGCGCAACAACGGAGCGCGTTTCGTAGGGCTTTACGGGGCTTGTTCGACAATGGCGGAAAGTCTGTGTATGGCGGCGGTATTTGCCGACAGCCTTGAGGGAACGCTGAACGCGGCGCTGACTTCTTCCCATTTCTGCTCCGCCGAGCGGCAGTTCCGGTTCCCGGAGACTTACGGAGGACAGCGTCCTCCCACATCGCAGTGGACAGCAACTGCAAGCGGCTGTGTAATAGTGGGAAAGCATGAAGCGCCGCCGTTCATAAAAACCATAACTATAGGAACAATTATAGATATGGGCATAAAAGACGCTAACAATATGGGCGCGGCAATGGCTCCCGCGGCGTATGATACGATAAAGACGCACTTTGAAAACACAGGCACATCGCCGGAGGACTACGATCTTATCCTGACGGGGGATCTCGGTTATGTGGGGAGTGAGATACTGCGGGATCTGTTCCTGCAGGACGGTGTGCTGCTCGGAGAACGGTACAACGACTGCGGGCTGATGCTGTTTGACAGGAAGAAACAGGACGTACACGCCGGCGGATCGGGCTGCGGGTGCAGCGCTTCGGTGCTGTGCGGTCACATTCTCGGAAGGATAAAGAGCGGGGAACTGAAAAACGTGCTGTTTACCGCTACCGGCGCACTGATGTCAACCACTCTGGTGCAGCAGGGTGAAAGTATTCCGGGAATAGCGCACAGTGTTCATATTTCTTTTGACGGTGAACAAGGAGGGTAATATGGAATATTTATGGGCTTTTCTTGCAGGCGGCTTGCTGTGCGCTGCAGGGCAGGTGCTGATAGATCTTACGTCTATGACTCCCGCGAGGATCCTTGTAACTTATGTTGTTGCCGGAGTATTTCTGGGAGCTGTCGGTATATATGAGCCGTTTGTACAGTTCGCGGGCGCAGGAGCAACAGTACCGCTTACCGGGTTCGGGTATCTGCTTGCAAAAGGAGTGAGGAACGCGGTCGCGGAGAACGGGCTGCTCGGTGCGATAACCGGCGGACTCGAAGCCTGTGCCGGGGGGATTACGGCAGCCGTTATCTTCGCGCTGATCGTGGCACTTGTTTTCAGCAGGGGAGATAAAACAGCGAAAATAATGGGATAGGCAAGAAACATTTGCGGCGGAGCAGGCTCAGTCTGTCGAAAAGGGAACTTTTTCGACAGACGTACTACGCGGACAGTGCAAGCCTACGCGGCTGGATCGCGGCAGGAAGAATCCTGCACCCATGCCGTTTTACGGAGATTTGAACATCTGCGAAAAGAAAATAGCCTTTATTGAAAAACAGAGAGCAGACTCAATGTGAACCGGGTCTGCTCTTTTTGCTTTGTATTGGGAGGAACGATCAGAACAGCGAACTTACCGCTATTCCTGCCGCGATCAGCACCATTCCTATTATCTGCCGGATCGTCAGCTTTTCTTTCAGAAAGATGTAGCTGAGAACAGCGACAAAGATGTAACCGGTGGCTTCAAGTGCCGGTGACAGCGAGAGAGGGACTACTTTAAGACCGTACATGGTTATCAGCGTGCAGCCGAAAAAGAGTGCGTATGCAACGATCACAAGCGGGTTAAGGTATTCCCGCAGACGAGAGGGATAGGTTTTTTGCGCGCTTTTTTTCAGCATTATCTGCGAAACGGCGGATATGAACGCACCGAGTACGATGATGCAGGAAAACAGGAACATTTCACTCATTGTCCGTTCCCTCCCCGTTTTCCGAAACTGCACCGTCGGAGGACTTGCCGCCCGTTACCATGAGGATTATCCCTGCGAGTATCAGCACTGCGCCGATGATGTTGGCGGGAGTGAGCGTTTCGCGGAAAACCGTGACTCCCCAGATCATGCCCCATATAACCGTGACCGATTTGTTGGCATAAGCGGTGTTGAGAGGGACCTTTTTCAATACCTGCTGCCACAGGATCGCGTAAACTGCCAGCGAAAGCAGCACAAGCCCGTACAGCAGGATCCAGTCGAATGACAGGAAATCCTTTGATGCCGCGGCTTTTGAGCATATACTGCCCAGTGAGTATATGAAAACTATCGTGTGCAGTATTATATACGGTAGAACTTTTTTCATCGGTATGACCCTTTCGGCTTTTTTCTAAATGATATCACTTTCCGACGTTTTTGTCAAGCGTGAAACTGTCGCCGCAATCCGCTTTGCGCGCGTTTTTGAAAAGCTTCGAGGATTTCGTGATCTTCATATCGGATACCCCGCCGGAAGTGCAGACGTGAAGCGTTACAAACCCGCTTGCAGTCTGAGGGCGGCGGAGAATACGCGCTTCGCAGGGGGTGAAGCTGCCGCGGACAGCCGCTATGCAGCAGAATTTTTCGTCCTCGTAAGGCACGTCACCGCCTTTGAGCTGCTTGTGCAGCTTTGAACGTGCCGCGCGGGCTGTAAAGTGACACCAGTCACCGTCGGGAAGCGGACACTCCCCGATATCCGGGCAGGGAAAAGCGATCCCGGCACCTCTGTCGGTCAGCAGCTTCCGGAAATGCAGGATATTGGCGTAGCCTTTTGGTGTTCCCGGCTCGGTGATGAGCAGCAGCTTGTCCGAATGTTCCCAAAGCGTGAGAAGAGCGCGCTCCCTGTCCTTTTCCGTCAGCTCTCCGAGCATATAGCAGGCTGTTATCAGATCGTAATGCCGGGGAAGAGAGCCGCGGGTAATGTCGAGATCGTGCCACACTGCGGGAACGGCGATCTGTGCTTCACGCATCAGCATTTCCCCGATCCTGCGCATCTCCGGTTCCCGCTCAAAACAGCTGATATCTTCAAGACCGTCAGTCAGGATGCTTGCAGCCCATGCAGCCGCGCCTGTTCCCGCACCGATGTCGGCGGCAGTCCTTATCGTACATTCCGTTCTGCGCAGCGTATGCTCCAGAGCGGTGCTTACCGCCGCGAAAGTTGCGGGCATTCGTGTTACCGCATAGGCGGCGATGTCGGCAGGACTTGCCGCAAGCACCGAGCCGCTGCCTTTTTCTTCGCGGTATCTTGCGGAAAGCGAAGCTGCCGCCGCCGCAAGAGTCTTGTGATCGAATGTCAGCGCGTAGGATTCCGCTGCGGTTTTTATTTCATCGGGAAACTGCATGACAAAACCTCCATAAATATCCCCGTCCGGATAAAGTCTCGGACGGGGAGGGTGATATGCGTTAAAGTACGTCCGCAAGCTCGAGAATGAGCTTTTCGGTCTTTGTCCAGCCGAGACAGGGATCGGTGATGGACTTTCCGTAGATGCCCTCGCCTATCTTCTGAGCGCCGTCCTCGATGTAGCTTTCGATCATCAGTCCCTTGACAAAGCCGTTCAGTTCATCGCTGTGGCGTTTGCTGTAGAGGACTTCTTTTGCTATGCGGATCTGCTCCTCATACTTCTTGCCGGAGTTTGCGTGGTTGCAGTCAACTATCACCGACATATTCCTGAGGTTCTTCGCGGTGTACATCTGATAGATGAGTTTAAGATCCTCGTAGTGGTAGTTCGGGATTGCGTTGCCGTGTTTGTTGGTATATCCGCGGAGGATAGCGTGAGCGTAGGGATTGCCGTCAGTGGTCACTTCCCAGCCGCGGTAGATGAACATATGCGGGCTTTGAGCCGCGGTTATGGAGTTTAGCATTACGGAATAGTCGCCGCTGGTGGGGTTTTTCATTCCGACGGGACCGTCGATGCCGCTGGAAAGCAGTCTGTGCTCCTGATTTTCCACGGAACGCGCTCCTACCGCATTGTAGGAAAGGATATCCGAAAGGTAGCGGTAATTCTCCGGATACAGCATTTCGTCCGCACAGGTGAAGCCGGTCTCCTCTATTGCGCGGGTGTGCAGCCGGCGTACAGCGATTATGCCGTCCAGCATATTCTCGGCACGGTTGGGGTCAGGCTGGTGGAGCATACCTTTGTAGCCCTCTCCTGTGGTACGGGGCTTTCCGGTATAGATGCGGGGGATAATGAAGATCTTGTCTTTTACCTTTTCCTGAACTGCGGCAAGGCGGGAGATGTAGTCCATTACCGCGTCCTCTCTGTCGGCGGAGCAGGGACCTATTATCAGAATGAATCTCTTGTCCTCTCCTCTGAATATTGCTTTCATTTCCTCGTCACGCTCTGCCTTTGTCTTTGCGACGCTTTCCGAGAGCGGGTAAAGCTCCTTTATAAGCTTCGGGATCGGGAGCTTTCTGTTGAATGTCATGCCCATTTGTTTTTCCTCCTGTTGTGTTGATGAAATTTGGTTTGTTATATAATCAATAAATATTTTGAACATTGTCAAATTAATTTATTGCTTTTACCTAAAAGCGGTTTCAACTGCTAAAATATCCGGGCTTTTTTTTGCAGGTCATACAGACCTGCAAAATTTAATACTTATTCGTTTGTTTCGCTGTTTTCAACTTTGGAGTTAAGAAACACGCACAGCTTTCCGAGACTATCGGCGATCTTGCCGTACTCTTCCTCAGACATATCCTGTTTTGCGGATTTTATGAGGCTGTTCTGGAACGTATGATGTGCGTTGTATGCTTTTTCGCCTTTTGCGGTAAGCTTTACTTTTACGGAACGTCCGTCATTTGAACATTCGCTTTTTTCTGCGATCCTTTTGCTGCACAGCTTGTTCACAGCGACTGTGGTGGAGGGGCGGGTGATATCAAGTTCACTTGCTATCGAGCTGATCGTGGGACCGTCGTTTCCTTTTGTGAGAGAACGGATACATTCTATAAGATTAAGCTCATTTACCGTCAGGTCTGCGCAGTTCTTGTTATCCCTCAGTCCCGTTGCTTCGAGTTTTACTACAGTGTGATAAAGCTTATATAAGGTGTTTCCCAATTCGAGTTCACTCATTATGTCTTCTCCTGTTCTTCTGATACTGCCGTGAAGTACGCGGACACCGGCAGTATATGATCGCCGTCGCTGGTTACATATAAGAATGCCGCTAAGAAGTCCGGAACACATGAATACCGCGAAGACGAATAAATGTTATGAATGATATTTCTTTAACATTACCATTATACCACATAAAAAAAACAATGTCAATACCGTTTTTGACAAAAATCATAAAAATTTTAACATCATTTTTCCGGCTGCCTTTTATTAAGGATAATCGGCTGTATTAAAATGAATGAGGAAAAAAAGCACCGAAAAAAAACCGGATATAGTTGAAATAAGTCACTAAATGTGATATAATCTCATTGTATGGGGTTCATATATTTGTCAGAATCGCCAAACGCATGATATCAGAAATGTTAAAATTTATGACTGTGCATCAAAGGAGGCAGAAGCAGTGGCTAAAGAAACAAAAACAAACGCTATGCGTTTTCTGGAGAAGAACAGGATAAAGTATGAGGAACAAAGCTACGAGTGCGGAGAGTTTGTTGACGGCATAACTACGGCAAACGCTCTGGGGCAGCCGCTTGAAAAGACGTTCAAGACGCTTGTTGCGCACGGTAAGAGCGGAAATTACTACTGTTTCCTGATACCGGTTGACAGGGAACTTGACCTGAAGAAAGCCGCGGCAAGCGTGGGAGAGAAGTCCGTGGAGCTGCTCCCGCTGAAAGATCTTACGGCTGTAACGGGGTATGTGCGCGGCGGCTGCACGCCGATAGGCATGAAGAAGCAGTTTGTGACAGTTATTCACAACTCCGCCGAGACCTTGCCGGAATTCTGGATAAGCGGCGGCAGGATAGGCTTGCAGATAAAGCTTTCGCCGAAGGATCTTGCTGACGCGATACGCGGAAAGTTCGCGGATATTCTGTTAAGCCGGTGAATAGCGGTTGCCGGAGCCTGAAAGCATATCCGACATTTCAAGATCGAGCAGCACTTCCGAAACCGTTTCGGCGGGCAGTCCGGTGCCGGATATGATCTCCTCCGAGGAAACGGGGGACAGGCTCCCGGCAATAAAGCTGTACACTGTGTACTGCTCGTCGGATTCAAAGGCTTCCCGTCCGGGCAGCTTTGCCGTATTCTCGGCTGGCTGCTCTTTTTCATGTTCCGTATCCGATCCTTGCTTTTGGTTCTGCGGAGCGGAGGCGGATCTCTTGCTGTTCTTGCGGAAAGCTTCCTTTTTGACCTCGCTGCCGCTGTTTTCCTTCTTCATTGCACTGGCAAACGCGTTTTCGATGCTCTTTTCGCTGAGATACAGCTTTGCGCCGCCTCGGACTGCATTGACCGCACCGGCGTACTCTTTGGCAAAGATATTGTTCGGAGGCAGGAACAGCGGGGCATACGAATACTCGGCGGTTGCCAGAGCACCGCTGTTTTCGCCCGCCTGCAGAACCAGCGTGACGTATGAGATACCGCCGATTATGCGGGAACGCCGCCGGAAGCTGCCCTGACCGGTGTGGGTCTTAGGCATATACTCCGAGATCAGCAGACCTCCGTTTGACAGCAGGAAACTGCGCAGCGACTTGCTGCCTGCGGGGTATGTCTGTGAAAACCCGCAGGGCATGACTTCTATGAAAGGTATCCCGGATCTCATTGCGTTCAGGCAGGTGAGCTGATCGCAGCCCTCGGAAAGAGAGCTTACTATCGCATATTCGCCGCCGAGCCGCTCCAGTATCTGCGGAAGTGCGTACTCGGTGTATGGAGTTACTTTGCGTGAGCCTACCACAGTTATCAGCTTCTTGTGCAGCAGGCTGGTATCTCCCTGCGCAAACAGCGCGCACGGCGGAGAAGCCGTCCGGCGAAGGTGCGCGGGGTAATCCGGCGATTCCCATGTTATTATGCTGACACCGCTGTTCGCTATGCTGTCACAGAGGGTCTGAGCCTTGGAAAGTGGTATCTTTTCCGCGCGGGAGATGTTTTGCATCCCGGCAAGAGAAACGTTCTTCTCAAAGCTTTTATAGACGTTTTCCGCTGTTCCGAATCGTTTTATAAGCTCGGATATCTCCGGTGAACTCTCGCCGAAAGCAAGCAGCAGCCAGATGTAGTATTTCTCCATTTCGTTTTTCCTGTCATTCTATTACTTCTTTTTTAAGTACCATTCTCACGGCGCGAAGTCCGGCTCTGAAGTTCAGTATCAGTATCACTATGAACAGCAGCACGAGCGAGCCGTAGAACAGAAGATCGTTGTCATGAACCATGAATATCACCGCGCCCATTACCATGAGCAGAACCACGTTGACCGCCATTTTGGGCAGCCGCAGATCCATGTTCACTATCCTGTGGGTGTCGGCGGCGCGGACTATGAATATAGTCAGAAAGCTTAAGAAGCTTGCGAAGGTTGCACCGTAGATCCCCCAGAGCTGTATCATTATCAGATTCAGTCCGATATTCAGCACAGCGCCGATCGCGGCGGTGACCATTGAGCGCATTGACTGTTTCGATGCTACATACACGCTTCCCATGAACGTTGAGAAACAGGTATATACTACAGACATGACTATGAACGGCGCCGCAATGTACGCTTCAAGGAATTGCTCGTCAGCAAACAGGATTATCAGCGGTTTTATCAGTACCATCAGCGCGGAAGCTATCACATATACCGTGGACTGGAAGATATCGAAAACGTTGGTATAGAATTTTGCTATAGTAGAGGAGTTGTTCTCGGTTATAGCGGACATATTCCACGCCTGCGAGAAGATGCCGGAGAATATGGAGATCATGCTCGGAAAGCGTGATGCCGCTTTGTAGATGCCGCTGGCTTCAAAACCTATCATTCCCGATATCATAAAGCTGTCGGAAACATTGATGATCCACCACATCACGGAAGTTGGTATCATCGGTATGCAGAACCGCAGCATGGTCTGTATCATATCATGGCTGAGTCCCGTGAATGTCAGGTATTGTTTAAGATGCGCGGTGAAGCTTAAAAACACTATTGAACAGATATCCGCCAGTATAACGGAAAGCAGATATCCCACATTTCCGAGATTGAATGTGAACAGCAGGAATATGTTGAACACTATATTCATAGCGGTAGTGAGTATGCCGTCTATGGCGTACAGCTTGACGTGTCCTATCGACCGGACGAAAAGTGCGCAGCTGCTTTTTACGCTGCCGGTGGTCACATAAAGCACTGTAAGCCATGCGTAATCCCGCAGCAGTAGCAGAACGTTGTTGTCCGGGAAGATATTCGTGAACAGTCCGACGAGCGGCACGAACAGCATACCGCACACCACGCCGGCAAAGGTGACTCTCATTCCTATCGAGAATACCTGCTTGTTGTCATACGCTTTGTCAATCCCGAAGCGGATTATCGACTCTCCTATCGAAAGCGTTACAAGTGACATCAGCAGAGTTGCCGTATCTATTATGTTGTTGATCTCACCGTAGCCGGTCTTTCCGAGTGCGCCCTGATAGAATCTCATCATTACTATGACGAGAACCTTTGAGCCGAACTGTCCGAGACCGAGTATGACGGTATTGGCGGCAAGTGTTCTGTATCTGTTCAATTAAGCTTATCTCCTATTGCTCCTGTGCCGGGTCGGCCGCGCGTCCGGAGCATTTGTCATCTCTGAGTTTTCTGAAAAAATCCGACAGCAGTGCCGAACACTCGCTTTCGAGTATGCGGCTGCGCACGAGGGGAGTATGGCTGAACCCGTACTCAAACAGGTTTATGACCGAGGCGCAGGCTCCGCCCTTTTCGTCGAACGCGCCGTAAACCAGCCTTTTAAGCCCGGAGTTTATGACCGCTCCCGCGCACATGGGACACGGCTCCAGCGTAACATACAGCGTACATTCCGACAGCCGTCTGCTGCCGACAGCCGCCGCTGCCTGCTCGATCGCGTTGATCTCAGCGTGTCCGGTGGGCTTGTTTGCGGTTTCGCGGGTGTTGTGGGCGGAAGCTATGACGTTCCCGCTGCTGTCGGTTATGACCGCGCCCACGGGGACTTCCCCGAGGGAAGCGGCAAGCTTTGCCTGCTCTATCGCAAGCAGCATCATTTCCTCGTCAAACAGCATTACTGCTCGGCTGCTTCCTTATTGCCGTAGATCTCGTTGTAGTTATCTATGCACTGTCTGATTATGTCGGCGGCGGCTTTCTGACCCTGAACTTCGTTCACGGCAGTCTCCTTGCCCTCAAGCTGCTTATACACACGGAAGAAATGCTGCATTTCCTCGAATATGTGCTTGGGGAGTGCCTCTATGCTTCTGTAGGCGTTGTAGCTGGGATCTTCAAAGGGAATCGCTATGATCTTCTCGTCGTTGCGCCCATTGTCGATCATGCTTATTACGCCGATCGGGTAGCAGGGGACAAGCACCAGCGGATCTATTATCTCGTTGCACAGCACCAGCACGTCCAGCGGGTCGCCGTCGTCCGCGAGGGTCTTGGGGATAAATCCGTAGTTTGCGGGATAATGGGTAGACGTATAAAGTATCCGGTCGAGCATGAGAAGCCCGCTTTTCTTGTCAAGCTCATACTTTTTCTTGCTGCCCTTGGGGATCTCGATCACCGCGAGGAAGTTGTAGGGGTCTATCCTGCTGCTGTCAATGTCATGCCAAACGTTCATTTTGTATTTCTCCTTATTATATATTTGCAAGCTCTTCGGCTATTATACGCGCCGCATAGACTCCCGACGCGGAAGCCTGTGAAAGCGAGTGGGTCACTCCCGAACCGTCGCCCAGCGCGTACAGCCCTTTTACCGATGTTTCGAGGTTTTCGTTCACCGTTACCTTTGAATTGTAGAACTTCACTTCCACTCCGTAAAGCAGTGTGTCGTAGTTCGCCGTGCCGGGGGCTATCTTGTCCAGAGCGTATATCATTTCTATGATATCTTCGAGCTGGCGCTTGGGGATCACAAGGCTGAGATCGCCGGGCGTCGCTTTGAGCGTGGGATTTGTAAAACTCTGTGACAGGCGGTGATCGTTCGTCCTGCGTCCCGCGGTAAGATCACCGAAACGCTGTACCAGCACTCCGCCGCCCAGCATATTCGACAGCCGCGCTATCGACTCGCCGTACAGGTTGCTGTCTCTGAACGGCTCGGAGAACGTGTTGGAGACAAGCAGCGCGAAATTGGTATTCTCCGTGTGCAGGGCGGGATCGGAATAGCTGTGTCCGTTTACGGTGATTATGCCGTTGGTGTTTTCGTTCACCACTTCGCCGTAGGGGTTCATGCAGAATGTGCGGACGAGATCGCCGTGCTTCTTGGTGCGGAAAACTATCTTGCTTTCATATACCTTCGATGTGATATGCTCGAACACTGCGGCGGGAAGCTCCACACGGACTCCGATATCCACGCGGTTGCTGCGGGTCTCTATCCCGAAGCTGTCACACAGCCCGGACATCCACTTTGAACCGGAGCGTCCCGCCGCGGCTGCAACTCTGAGACATCTGTACGTTCCCTTGTCTGTGGTGACGGTGAAGCCATCTTCGTCCTTATCGACGCTTATGACTTCCTCGCGGAAGCGGATATCTATCCTTTCCTTTATCCGGTCGTATATATTCTGAAGTATGGTGCGGTTGCGGTCGGTGCCTAAATGACGCACTTTCGCGTCAAGCAGGTGAAGGTCGCAGCGCAGGGCGGCAGCTTTCAGATCGGTGCTTACCGTGCTGTACAGCTTTGCGTCCGCTCCGCCCATTTCGAGATTCACCTTATCGACATACTCCATAAGCTCTATCGCTTCTTTGCGTCCGGTATGCGCGTAAAGGTCGCCGCCGAAGCTGTTGGTGATGTTGTATTTTCCGTCGGACATTCCGCCCGCGCCGCCGAAGCCGTGCATTATCGCACAGGTCTTGCAGTGTATGCAGGTCTTTACTTTCTTTCCGTCTATCGGACAGACACGTTCCGCTATGGGAGCGCCTTTGTCGATCATGCAGACTTTCAGCCCGCGGTCAAGCTTTGCGAACTCATACGCCATGAATACGCCGCTCGCGCCCGCACCTATTATAATAACATCAAAACTCTCTGTCATTGCCGCTCCTTACATGAAGATCTCAGCCATTTCCGGGTGCGTTTTTGTAAGACGCAGCGGGCGGAAGCTGTCGGACTTCACGAAACAGTGTTCGGTATGCCCGGTAACGTGTATCTTTCCTGTCTCTTTATCGACTATCTCGTATGAAACGTTCAGGCGCAGCCCGTCGAACAGGTCGATCTTTCCCCGTATCAGCACAGGCTGACCGAACTTCACCGGGATCTTGTATTTGCAGTCAACTCCGAGGACGGGTATCATCACGCCCTCACTTTCCATGCGGGAATAGGGATATCCGCGGTCCTCCATGTAGGCTATGCGGACTTCCTCGAACCAGCGGATATAGTTGGAATGGTGGACTATGCCCATTTTGTCCGTTTCGTAATAGAACGGCACTCTCTCATATTCAAAGCTTGTATTTCCCAATTAACTCACGTCCTTAATGCAGAAAATCTTCTATGCGGCTGTCGGGTCCCGGAGGCTGCACGCCGAACATTATCTTGTTGTATTTTGCTATTGCGTCGTCGAAAGCCGAATTGTCGTCCGAACGCTTGATCCAGTACGCGTCGGCGGGCAATATGCCGTATGTTTTCAGAATGATCTGATAGGGGTTGTATTCTTCAAGTCCGAGACGGGCAAGCTCCATAGGCGCGACGAACGGGTTGTCCTGAAAAACACGGGAACGCAGCAGATAATAGATATCGTTCATTGTTAGGTATCTTTCCGTCGGTGTGAGCATCGGTACATCTGTGTTGGCGTTGTATGAAAAATCAACGGTGAGGTCGCTCTGCACCGAGTATATGCACATAAGTGTGTTTGCGTGGTGAAGTTCCAGCTTGATCGGTAGCGGCATATCAAACGGGTCGCTCGATATGGGAATATATGTGTGCGCTTTAATCAGGCGGTTGCTCATTTTGCATCAAAACCTTTATAATAATTGATTCGGCGGTCACGAAACGCCGGATTCCGGCTGTGTCCGGCAACGCGGCTCCTGCGAGTGAACGTTTCCGGAAGTCGTGCGGCACAGCCTACGGAAATGATTATAACACAAATTTTTGAAATTTTCAATATTTTTATTGACAATATTGAAAAAATATTGTAAAATTATCTATACGCGGTCACGGCAGTTTGGGAATACGCGGTGATCCTGAAATTCAACGGCGGCGGAGTGAAGATCCCGACGGTAACGCAAAAACGCGGGAATCTTGATGTGCGGCAGCGGCTGCACACCGGCGCGGATCGGTGAGATTATGAAAGAATTGCTTGAAACTGGTGCTGCTTCCGAGTTGGGATACAGCGGGAAATGCGATGCGCTTGTCGGAAAGGTGAAAGATCTTTCCGTTGTTATCAAAGAGAATAATCAGATCAAAAGCTACGGCTGCCTTATATGGGTAAAGAAAAAGGGCAGCACATCGGACGACGAACTGTATTCGTACCTTTCGGAACAGGTCGCCGCAAAACCTCACATTATCAAGCATTTCAAGACTACCGGACGAGGAGCGGCACTTGCTCTTGTAAAGTATAACGATCCGGTCCGCAACATAAACAACATCAACCGCTTTCTCGGAGATCTTGCGGACGATCTTTACGCACATGACTATGTGAACTGCTGCTATGCCTGCGGGAGTACGGAAAATCTTGGGATATATATGAACGGCGGCTCCGTTGTGCAGTACTGCGGCGAATGTGCTGTGGGCAGCCCGGTCGCGGCAGGCGACGAGCCTGATCCTGAAGAACAGGTCTATGAGACTGAGGAGGCCGGAAACGATGATCTTATGGCTGCTATGACGGCGGCTGCTGCCGAAGTCAAGGCGGAGGAGATCGCGGAGACTGTGGAGGATCTGCTTGCGGATCCGGCAGAGGTTACGGCTGAACCCGTGGAATCTGTGGACAGGGAGATCATTTCCGTGAAGGACGACAATGTTGATCTGAGCGGTTTTATGGTCGATGAAAGCGCTTCGGAGGAAAGTGCGGAAACGCAGGACGAGGAGATTTCCGAGGATGCCCGGCGGGAATATGAAGAAAAGCAGCGGCTGAAAGCGGAAGAAACAAGATCCGAACTCAACTCGCTCATGTTTTCCGAGACCGATGCGGCGCAGGAGGAGCGGAATGAGGCTCCGGCGGCGGATCCCGATGCTTTCGGAAATGCCAATACATATATAGAAGATGAGACTGATCTTGACGGACTGATGTATGACGGAACTGACAGCACGGAAGAGACTGCCGGCAGACCCGAACACAGCGAAGATGTAGATAATGCCAATATTTACGGGCTTATGCTCGGCTCCGAACAGGACGTGTCAGGGGAAAACGAAGAGTTGGAAGTTACGGAAGTTACCGAAGTTACGGCGATAGGCAGAGGTTCCGGCGAGGATTTGCAGGTTACGGTGCAGGAAGAGGAAGATGTCGGGGAAAACTCCGATGTTGAGGTAACCGAGCTGTATGACGACAGCAACGAGGGCGAGGATATAGAGATCGAGGAACTCGGTTCCGACTTCAATATGCCTACGGATACCAGCGGCGGCGAGATCGAGGCGGAGGAGACTCCTCTTGAGGAGGACGGCAGCGTTCCTATGGTGAATCCGAACGTTCAGCCGGTCAAGGTCACTTCCGGACGGGAACCGGGTGATGTCAGAGCTTTCGCTTACGGCAGCTATGAGAATGCCAATACCGCGGAAGAGCCTGTCGGATTCGACGGGCGTCCGAAAGGATATCAGGGGACCGATCCCCGTCTCGGTGACGAAATGGGCTCGGTCAGCAGAGACTATAAGAGGCAGCAGGCGGCTATGACTGCACCGGGTGCGAAGAAGCTTCCGGCGGCTGAACAGCATGTTGTCAGCAAAGGAAAGCCCGCGTCATCAAAACCGATAAACAGAAAACAGCCGAAGAGGGGCGGAACATCCGGCAACTCAAAGCCGCGAAGAGAAAGAAGAGTGTCCTCGGGATCAAATGCGGCGGTAGGAATATTCGCATCTTTGCTTTTCGGGATAATAGGAAGTGCTATCTGGTGCGGAATCGGTTACCTGCTGGGGCTTATGAGTACATTTGATACGGAAGTGAGAACCATTGTTCTTTCTGTGTTTGCTTTCCTGCCGACTATGTTTGTTTTTATAGGGTATAAGATCGGCGGCGACTATTTTGACGGAAAGGGGATCGGCATATCCGTATTCCTGTCGCTTGTAATGGACGCTGTCGGTATGCTGGCGGTAATGGTCACGGGCGAGATGCAGAAGAATGCCCAGGAACTTGGTTTTAATATTCCTTTTGATAAAACTATCGGGAATGTTATGAACAGTTTGTCGAATCCGGCGTCCAGCGACGCGATGATGCGGCAACTCGGAGTATCTGCCGCTGTTATGGTCATAACGCTGGTTGTAAGCGTTGTTGTGGCTAAAAGGAAAAAATAATTGAAAAAATTTCAAAAAAGGTATTGACAAATCAAAACTAACGTGATATAATAAACGAGTTCCACAACTCAAGAGGGTGTCGAGAGGCTGTCGAAAGACAGAAAAAATTTTTTGAAAAAATTCAAAAAAGGTATTGACAAAACGGAAAGAGTGTGGTAAAATATTAAAGCTGTCAGAGAGACGGGAAGCGAAAGCGGAACGGAGAGCTGACAGGACAGGCACCTTGAAAATTGAACAGCAACCAAAACGAATTAACGACCCTTGAAATTCAAGGAAAAAGATAATTTCGGATGGACAATAA